>JAIENA010000305.1 GCA_019751755.1 Burkholderiaceae bacterium
AAATTCTACCACGCCACCTAACCACACCTTGAGCAACATCCAACCGCCCACACCCAGCCCCGGTGAGCATAAAACTGCCTAATCCCAGGGAGAAAACGTCATGCCACCGGACCAACCAAAGTTGCTCGACCAAGTGCGCGAACGTATCCGCACGATGCACTACAGCATCCGAACCGAGGAAGCCTACGTTGACTGGATTCGCCGCTTTATCTTGTTTCACCAGAAACGCCACCCCGCCGACATGGGAAAGGACGAGATCGAAGCCTTTCTTACTTATCTCGCGGTCCAGCGCAAGGTCGCGGCATCGACGCAATCGCAGGCCAAGGCGGCCTTGCTCTTCCTCTACCAAAACGTGCTGAAACAGGACCTGGCGTGGCTCAAGGATGTGGTCGCAGCCAAGCAACCACAACGCATGCCCACCGTGTTGACCATGAGCGAGACCCGAACCCTGCTCACCCACCTTGACGGCGTGCACTGGCTGATAGGCTCGCTGCTCTACGGCAGCGGCTTGCGGATTCTGGAAGCATGCCGGCTACGGGTCATGGACCTCGATTTCAGCATGCACCAATTGGTCATACGGAACGGCAAAGGCGCCAAGGACCGGGTCACCATGCTACCGAAATCCCTGGTCGATCCAATCACAGCCCATTTGGAGCTGGTGCGCCTTCAGCACGAGCGCGATTGCGAACAAGGTGGCGGCGAGGTCTATTTGCCGTTCGCCCTCGACCGCAAGTATCCGGCGGCGGCGAAGGAATGGAAATGGCAGTACGTATTTCCAGCCGACCGGCTGTCGCGTGATCCCCGTTCCGACGCCGTCCGGCGTCACCACATCGACGAACAGAGCATCCAGCGCGCGGTACGTCAGGCCGCCCGCACCGCAGGCATACACAAGAAGGCAACGCCGCATACGCTGCGTCACAGTTTTGCCACGCACCTGCTCATGGGCGGCTATGACATCCGCACCGTGCAGGAGTTACTGGGACACAAGGACGTCCGCACGACGATGATTTATACGCATGTCCTCAATCGTGGCGGACGCGGCGTCATCAGTCCGTTGGACCCGCCATGATCCGGCTGCCAGCAACAGCGCGCCCCCGTTCTTAGTGGCCGAGCGCCATCAGAAAGCGGTCGGTGCGCGGTTTCCAGTTGCCTTCGATGTCGGCCGAGACCAGCACCCGTTCCGCGCGACCGATCAGCAATTCACGCGGCACCAGGCCGATATAGCGCGAATCGTTGCTGTTGTTGCGGTTATCGCCCAGCATCATGAACTGGCCGGCGGGAATCGTGATGGGAGCGAAGTTGCGCTTGCCCGACAGGATTTCCGGCAGCAACTGGATCCGGTGTTCGGCCGCGCCGGCTTTTTCCGTCACATGGACTGCCTGCAGCTTGCCCACGTTGGCAATCGCTTCCACCGCATCGGCCTGCAAGGTGTACGAGGCCGCTTCGCCATTGATGGTGAGGCGGTCGTTTTCCATCGACACCGTGTCGCCCGGCAGCGCGACGATGCGCTTGATCAGGCGGGTGCCGTCCGACGGCGATGAAAATGTCACGATATCGCCGCGCTGCGGTTCGCCCAGGTGCGTCACCACCACGTCGGTCAGCGGCACTTTCAAGTCAAACGCCAGGCGGTTGACGAAAACCACGTCGCCTTCCAGCAAGTTGGGATGCATCGACCCGGAGGGAATCGGATTCCAGTCGGCCACCGCGGTACGGAACAAGCCGAACATCAACATGAAAGCGATAAATCCCTTGTTGTCGCGCGCCCAGGTTTTCATTAGATTTACCTCAAGAGTGGTGTGGTGCAGCCATCATCGTCGGCAAGTCTTAAACACCGCTTAGGCTCGATTCCCCGGCTGGGTCATTGATCAGCACCGCCAGCATGCGCCTTGCCTCCCCGGCTTAATGCCCTTTTTTCTGCACCAGCGCACTGCCGACGCCATGCCGCTTGCCTTCGCTGACGGCGGTCACGGTGCCATCCGGGTTGAACACCAGCGCATTGGCGGCGCCGATTTCTTCCGCGTCGGCAGCCCAGCGGCGGCCATATTTATCGTGCGCCAGCGCCGTTTGGGTGCCGCTGTAACCGGGTTCGATATGGGTCGCCTCGCCATTGCGCTCCGACAGGCGCGGCGCATCGATGGCCTGGTCCATCGGCATGCCGAGGTCGATGTGGTTGACGATCGATTGCAGCACGGTCGTGATGATGGTGGCGCCGCCCGGGCTGCCGATGGTAAACGCCGGTTTGCCATCCTTGAAGGCCATCGTGGGCGACATGCTGGAGCGCGGGCGTTTGCCGGCTTCCGGCACATTCGGGTGCGGACCGGAAAAATCGAAGTCCGTCATTTCATTGTTCAGCAAGAAGCCATAGCCCGGCACGGTGATGCCGCTGCCGCCCCAGGATTCAATCGTGTAGGTGTAGGCCACGATGTTGCCGTCCTTGTCGGACACCGTCAGGTGCGTGGTATGTGCGCTTTCCGCCAGCAGTTTAGTGCCCGTGGCAGGGCGCAGCGGTACGCTCTGGTCTTGCTGGAACAGGTAAGGATCGCCGGCCGTGGCGACTTTGCCGGCGCGGGTCGGGTCGATCAATTCACGGCGCCGCGCCGCATAGGCCTTGCTTAACAAACCCTGCACCGGGGCCTCGACAAATTCCGGGTCGGCCAGGTAGGCATTGCGGTCGGCGAACGCGAGGCGCGCCGCTTCCATGTACAGGTGCTCGACTTTATCGCGCGGCATCGATTTTAAATCGTAGCCTTCCAGGATATTGAGCGCTTCGCCGATCGCCACGCCGCCGGACGACGGCAGCGGCATGCCGGCCAGTTCATAGCCGCGATAGGTGTAGCGGATCGGCTGGCGCAGGCGCGCCTCATAATTGGCCAGATCCGCCATCGTCATGGCGCCGGGGCGGATCTGGCCGCCCGGACGATTGACGGTGTCGACGATGGCGCGGCCGATCTTGCCTTCATAAAACGCCTTGACGCCGCCGGCCGCCAGTTCGCGGTACGCCTTCGCCAGGTCCGGGTTGCGCAGCAAGGTGCCGCTCGGCAGGGCTTTGCCATTGCGCAGGTACAGTTGCGCGGTGGCGGGGAACTGCGCGAACTTCGCTTCGTTTTCCTGTACCAAATGGCTAAAGTTGTGGTTGACCTTGAAACCGTTTTGGGCCACGGCGATGGCCGGTTGCAGCACCTGTTTCAGCGACATGGAACCATAGCGGTCCAGTGCTTCATGCCAGCCGCGCACGGCGCCGGGTACGCCGACCGCCATGCCGCTGGCGACCGCCGTGTCAAACGGAATTTCTTTACCATCTTGCTGGAACACGGTCGGCTTGAAATTGGCCGGTGCGGTCTCGCGGTGGTCAATCGTGATGACGCGCTTGTCTTTGGCCAGGTAAATCATCATGAAGCCGCCGCCGCCGATACCGCAGCTGAACGGGTCCGTGACGCCCAGCGTGGCGGCGGCCGCGACCGCCGCGTCGATGGCGTTGCCGCCTTTATTCAGGATCGCCAGCGCGGCCTGCGACGCCGGTTCGCTGATGGTGGCGACGGCGCCGCCGGTGCCGGTGGCGACCGGGGTCTTGGCCCAGGCGGCGGCCGGCAGCGAGGCAATGGCGATGGAAAGAATCAGGGGACGGAGGACGATGCGGGGGGCGGTCGGGGTCATAAGCTCACGGTAGTTGGCGTATGGAACCTCGAATGCTGCTAAGTCGTAGCTTGCGGGGTTCCGTCTAGGAAATATCCACCCGTAAGCTTACCTTATATGCCGGCGGCGGCGTATGCAGCGGCGTCGGTTCGGCCGGTTCCAAGGTGCCCAGCGTAAATTTCAAGCCTTGCTGTGTTGCTGTATTGCTGCCATTAGGCATATCTTCGGCCAGCACGAACTGGCTGCTCTGTCCGCCATGGGTCAGCACGAACGTGAAACTGATATAGCCTTTCCAGACGCAGACAGCGCCGGGACGGCAGCGGCTGTCGTTGATTTTATCGAGCGTTAAGGTGGTGCCGGGGGACAGATTGACGGTCTGGCCCGGTGTCAGCACATAGGTCTGGCTGACTGGGCCAACCGGGCCGCCGCCGCTCTCCGCAGGGCTGATGCTGCAAGCGGCAACGATGCCGCCACAAATGATGGCAGTGCATAGCGAACTGATGAATCGAGGCGGCATATTCACTGCTCCTTAGGTCGCGGGACTGGGGGCTGACAGATAAAAATATTAACCAAATTGCATCGAAGTGGGCGCGCGCCTGGTAGCACGCGTCATGGCGCCAAAATAGCAACGCCCCTGGCAGAATTGCTTTGTGGGCAATTCTACGCCAGGGGCGTTATACGTGCGGAAAATGTCCGCGACGGCCAAGCAGCTGTCGCTTAAGTCACTTAGATATAAGGCGTCAGCGCCGTCTTCATCTTTTTCAGCGCCGCCACTTCAATCTGGCGGATACGCTCGGCCGACACGCCGAATTCTTCCGCCAGCGTGTGCAGGGTGGCGCCGGAGCCGTCATCGTTGGCCAGCCAGCGCGCTTCGACGATGCGGCGCGAACGGGCGTCCAGTTTCGACAGTGCCGTTTCCAGACCTTCCGAATGCAAGCGGGTCACTTGTTCCGCTTCCAGCACGCGGGTGGGCTCGCTTTGTTCCGACGACAGGTAAGCGATCGGCGCGAACTTGTCATCTTCATCGTCGGTCGGCGATTCCAATGCGATGTCACGGCCGGACAAGCGCGTTTCCATCTCGATCACTTCTTCGCGCTTGACGTCGAGCGTCTTGGCCAACTGGTCGATCTGGGCTGGCGTCATCGCATCGAGGCCCTGCTTGTGGCTGCGCAGGTTGAAGAACAGCTTGCGCTGGGCCTTGGTGGTGGCCACTTTGACCAGACGCCAGTTCTTCAGGATGTATTCGTGGATTTCGGCCTTGATCCAGTGCATCGCGTACGACACCAGACGCACGCCCTGATCCGGGTCGAAACGCTTGACGGCTTTCATCAGGCCGATATTGCCTTCCTGGATCAGGTCGGCGTGCGGCAAACCATAGCCGAGGTAGCCGCGTGCGATCGACACCACCAGACGCAGGTGCGACAGCACCAGTTCTTGTGCGGCGCCGAGGTCATTGTTTTCTTTTAAATTGCGGCCCAGACGCACTTCGTCGTCCTGGGTCAGCATAGGCAGGCGGTTCACCGCCGAAATATAGGCGTCCAGGTTGCCCAGGTTGCCACTGAACCCGAGGCCGAGTGCGTTGTTGCTGGCAGGTACCAGAGCAGCCGTTGCGGTCATCGTTGTCATTCTTTTCCTCGCTCTATGCGTGTAACTATGTTGGAAGCATCTTGCGCCGTGTCTCTTAAAGCTCGCTTAACAGTTGCGGTGCATCAAGAAACACTTGGTTCGGACATATATTAGCACTCTCCATTGGTGAGTGCCAATCGGTGGTGGCAATACGACTAATAGGGCAGGACTATCAGTGTAGTCTACGTGATGGGCTTTCGTGGATCGTAGTGAATTTGCAACGTTTGTGCTTGGTCAATCGGCAAATCAATCGGCCAAGCATATCGGGATAAGACGGGGGATGACTGTGCGAAAACGCACCCAAACGCACGCAAACGCCGGCGCGGAGCGCGCCGGCGGCGGGAATTAATTGAGTTTGGCCAAATGGCGCTGGACCGACAGCAGGGCGCCGATCAGTCCCAGGCCGGCCGACAAGGCCAGCAAGCCGGTCGCCGGCCACGCCGACAACGGCGTCAGTCGGAATTCCGACGCGTACAGTCGAGCAAACTCGGCAATAGCGTTATTCAGCGGACCCAGCGCCAGCGCCACGCCGCCCAGCGCGAGGCCGCCGGCGCACAGGCCCAGCAGCGCACCGGTGTAATAGAACGGGCGGTGGATGAAGGTATCGGTGGCGCCGATCAGTTTCGACACCAGGATTTCTTCCCGCTGCGTCAGTACCTGCAGGCGAATGGTATTGAACACCACCGCCACCACCACGGTGCCCAGGGTGGCGGCCAGCAGGATCAGCGCCAGCTTGAGGATATTGATCAGGGCCGCCAGGCGTTTGACCCAGGCCGAATCAATTTGCACCGACTCCACGCCCGGCAGCAGGCGCAATTGTTCGGCCAGTACGTCCACGTCGAGTCCGGTGGCAGCGGTGTGGAAGGCGTCGAGCTTGACGATATAACTGTCCGGCAGGGGATTGTCGCCCAGCGTGGCCAGCACATCGGACAGGCCGCTCTTGTCTTTCAGGTTGTCGAGCGCTTTTTCGCGCGGCACGAAAATGATTTTCGCGTCACGCGCCAGTTCGCGCAGCGGCGTGGCCAGGCTGGCGGCCTGCTCGCGCGGCACGTCCTGTTTGACGAACAGGCTGATTTCCGGGTCGACCGACATCTGTTGCGACAGCGGCCGCACATTGTCGAGCAAGGTCATGCCCATGAACGGCAGGGCCAGCGCAATCGCCACCACCAGGATATTGAACAGGAAACTGCCGGGTGCGCGGCGCACGTGCACCAGCGCGGCGGCCAGCGCAAAGCCATGTTGGCGGAACCAGTTGGTCATTCCAGGGCTCCTTGGCGCAAGTGGATGACGCGCGTGGCGCCATCGAGCACCACTTCATCGTGGGTCGAAATCAGGCAGGTCACGCCCACCGAGTGGAAGGCGCGCAAGGCGTCGAACACCCGCTCCGCGCTGGCGCGGTCGAGGTTGGCGGTGGGTTCGTCGGCCAGGATGATTTGCGGGCGGTTGACGATGGCGCGCGCAATCGACACGCGCTGCTGTTCTCCGCCGGACAGCGCCAGCGGTTGCGAATTGGCGCGGTCGGCCAGTCCGACCTTGTCCAGCGCGGCGCGGGCCCGCTGTTCGGCCTGGGCCCGCGGGGCACCCGTCACCATCAGCGGCATCATGACATTGGCCAGGATCGAACGGTCGTTCAGCAGGCGCTGTTCCTGGAAGATCAGCCCCAGGTTGCGGCGCAGGAACGGCACGCCGGCCGCTTTCAGGCGGCCGATGTCCTGGCCGTTGACGGTCACCTGGCCGGAACTGGGGCGTTCCATGGCGGCGATCATTTTCAGCAGCGTCGATTTGCCGGCGCCGGACGGCCCGGCCAGGAACACCAGTTCGCCTTTATTGATGGTCAGCGAGACGTCGCGCAGCGCGGTGGCGTCCGGCCCGTACTGCTTGGTCACATGCTGGAATTCGATCATCGTCGTGCTCCCCGCATCAGCCCAGCAGGGCGTCCACGAAGTCAGCCGCGTTAAACGGCTGCAAGTCTTCAATGCGTTCGCCGACGCCGATGAAGTACACCGGTATCGGGCGCACGCGGGCAATCGCGGCAATCACGCCACCCTTGGCGGTGCCGTCGAGCTTGGTGATGATCAGGCCGGACAGTTGCAGCGCATCGTCGAACGCCTTGACTTGCGCCAGCGCGTTTTGTCCGGTGTTGCCGTCGATTACCAGCAGGGTTTCGTGCGGCGCGCCCTCCAGGCCCTTGCCGATCACGCGCTTGATCTTCTTGAGTTCTTCCATCAGGTGCAGCTGGGTCGGCAGGCGGCCGGCGGTGTCGATCATCACCACGTCCATGCCGCGCGCCTTGGCCGATTGCACCGCGTCGTACGAGACGGCGGCCGGATCGCCCGATTCCTGCGACACCACGGTCACGTTGTTGCGCTGGCCCCAGATCATCAGTTGTTCGCGGGCGGCGGCGCGGAAGGTGTCGCCGGCCGCCAGCAGCACCGACTGGCCGTGCACTTGCATGTGCTTGGCCAGTTTGCCGATGGTGGTGGTCTTGCCGGCGCCATTGACGCCGGAAATCATCATGACCAGCGGCTGGTGGCGGCCCAGTTCGAAGGGTTTTTGCAGCGGCAGCAGCAGTTCCACCATCAGCACTTTCAGCGCCTGCTTGACGGCGGCCGCGTCGAGCAACTTGTCTTCCTTGACCTTGCGCTTGAGCGCGGTCAGCAGGAATTCGGTGGCGTCGATGCCGGCGTCGGCCATCAACAGCGCCGCTTCCAGCTCGTCATACAAGTCGTCGTCGATCTTGGCGCCGACAAACAGCAGCGACAGGCTGGCGGAGGTTTTCGACAAGCCCGCTTTCAGGCGCGCCATCCATGACGGCTTGTCCTGTTCCGGGATGGCCATCGCGCTGGTGTCGATGGGCGGCGGAGTTTCCGGCGCCGCTGTGATGGCGGCGTGCGTCGGGGCGGGCCCCGCTGCGATCGGTGCTATCGGGTCGGGCAGGGCGGTGGATGCCGGTGCGGCCGGCGTGGGTGCGGGAGCGGTCGCCGGCGCCAGTGGCGCTGCGGTGACGGCGGGATCAGGTTGTGCGGTCTTTTTCTTGAAGAAGCTGAACATGGGTGTGCGGTAGGGGACTTCAAGCGGTTCCGGCAGGGCGCCGGAAAATCAGCCGGTATTCTACCAGAGCGGTTTCCGGACTGAACGGGCGCGGCGGCGCGCCCGGTCGCGGGTCCGGCGCGCGGAGTCAGCCGTGGTTACGGACGCGCAAGCGCCAGTCAGTGATGCCGGCGGCAATTTCCGGCAAATGGAACACGCGCAAGAACGGTGGTGGCCGCTTGCGCAGCACGGCGCAATGGCCGCCGGCCCAGATTTCCACCGTGGCCGGCAGGCGCGCCCGCAATTCCTTCAAGCCATCGAGTGCCTGGCGCTGATTCATGGACGCCGACAGCGACAGCGCGACGATATCGACGCCCAGCGCATGGGCGGCATCGGCGATGTCCGACACCGGGGTTTGCGTGCCCAGCGAAATCGCATGCGCCCCTTCGGCGGTAAACAGCGCTTCGGCCATCAGCAAGCCGAGGGCATGGCGCTCTTGCGGCAAGGTGGTCAGCAAGATGCGCGGGCGCGGCGCACCATTGTGATTGGCATTGGCCTGCGGCACCGAAAAGATCGCGCTGCGCATCACCATTTGCAGCGATTCGGCAAACAGGTGTTCTTCGAATACCGCGAAACGGCCGGACGCCCACGCTTCGCCGACCATCACGGTCAGCGGTGTGACCAGGTCGATCACGAAACTTTTCAAGCCCATCACGAGCAGCGCTTGCGACAGTTTGCGGCGCAACGCATCCATTTGATGGGATTTGCACAGGTCCAGGTAGACCTGTAATTCAGGGTGGCGCGGCGTGTGCGGGTGTGATTTGCTGGTGGCGGCGGCTTTTTCCGCCAAGGCCTGCAATTCTTCCGGGCTGTAGCCGATGACTTTGCCAGGGCGGAAGCCCAGGTCAATCAGCCTTTTTACCAGACGCAGTTTGACCACCTGATCGGTGGGATAGACGCGTTCGCCGAACGGATCCCGCAATGGTTGCGGGAAGTCGTAGCGGCGCTCCCATACACGCAGGGTTTCCTTGGCGACGCCAGTGTCGCGCTCTACATCGCTGATTGTACTGGGGACAGTCAATGGGGCCTCAGTGTTCATGTTCTTATAAAACGGCTACGGATTTTGGGGAGCCGTGTACTTGTACTTATCGGGGGAGACCCCCGTTGTGCGAGTGCATTCTACTCGCGTTTCGCCAGAGAAAGTGGGGGGTAAAACTGCGGTTTTCCCTCTGAAAACCTTTCGCTCACCCCTTGTCCACGACACATAGCGGCCTTGCTGAACTATGAGCGGGATTCGCTGCAATGTGCCTGTTTTGTGTTGGACAAAAAACTTGGAAAATTAGTGAAAAAAATCTCACGCATGTTGTTTCGGGCGGCAATCGTGCTCACGGAGCGCAGCACGCGGCGCGACTTACGTTAACGATAGGATGGATTGCCCGAGGTTCAAGAAGAGTATTTGAAAAGTCGCTGTGTTGGCACGCTTTTTAAGCGCAAATCACGGCACCGTTTTGTCACTGCGGAAAATACTTATAACAAATGAATACGAGCAAAATTAGCAAAATTAATGTATAAATGATGCGTTTTGCCTCAATTTGCAAGTTTAGCCACGCTTTCCCGCTGCTGCGCACAACCAGCAGAACCTGTGCTCCCCAGTGGCGCACGGGTGCCGGGCTGACACTTGATCGAATGGCAAACGGCCAGTATAGTGCCGCCTCCGAAGCCTTGACGCTTCGGAAAGTCGGTAACAGGCCAATAAAAGTGGAGTGTTGTGTAGCATACCCGCAACAACACGCGGCATTCGGGGAATGCTGACACGCATAAGTCGCGCATCACGATCGTGCGCAGACAAGGACAGAATTCAGGCCTGCAGCATGTCGGCTTTAAACATTTTTGCAACACAAACTGAAGGAAACTCGTAATGAAAAAAACTCTGATCTCCCTGTTGGTTCTGGGTGCAATGAGCGGCGTAGCCCACGCTCAATCCAGCGTCACCATCTACGGTATCGTTGATGCCGGCCTGGTGAGCGAGCGCGGTGGCAAGGCAGGTAACGTAACGAAGGTGTCCAGTGGTGTTGGTAGCGCCTCCCGTATCGGCTTCCGTGGCACGGAAGACCTGGGTGGTGGCCTGTCCGCAGTATTCACGCTGGAAGGCGGCTTCGCTGCTGACACCGGCGTAGGCGACGCAGCTGGCCTGTTCCAGCGCCAGTCGTTCGTCGGCCTGGTATCGAAAGATGCCGGTAGCCTGACCCTGGGCCGCCAGTACACCCCGCTGTACCTGGCCCTGTCGCAAGTGGCTGACCCGTTCGGCGCCGGCCTGGCTGGTTCCGCGAAAAACTTGTTCGCCGCTGGCGGCGGCAATGTTCGCTACAGCAACGCTGTGAACTACAAATCGCCTACCCTGAGCGGTTTCGCGGTTGAATTCCAATACGGCGCGGGCGAGCAGTCCAACTCCAACGCCGGCCGTCAGCTGGGCGCTGGCCTGTCGTATGACAACGGCCCGTTGAAAGCACGCGTTGCTTACAACAACCGCAACAACAACACCGTTGGCGCCACGCCAGTCGGCATCGGCCACAGCACCCTGTTCGCTGCCAACTACGATTTCGGTAAAGTAAAAGGCTTCCTGGCTTACCAGGCTGACAAAGGCGCGCTGTCGGCCGCCATCCCTAACCCAACCGCGTACACCGCTGCTGCTGTTGCTGCTTCGAAAGACAGCGACACCACGCTGATCGGCCTGACCGCACCAGTCGGCGCCAATGGCACCGTGATCGCTTCGTACATCCGCAAGGATGACAACGAAGTGGCCAACCGCGACGCTGACCAGTGGGGCCTGGGTTACTCCTACGCTCTGTCGAAGCGCACCAGCACCTACGCTGCGTACGCCAAGATCAAGAACAAGCGTGGCGCAAGCTACACCGTTGGCAACAATGCTGAAGCTGGTTCGGGCAACAAAGCCTTCAACGTGGGCATCAAGCACACCTTCTAATCGCTGCGCTGTAGCGGTTTAGAGACCTGAAACGGCGGCTTGCCTTGGCAAGCCGCCGTTTTTTATGTTGCAATGCAAATATGAAAACAATTCATCGTCTTGCCGCCATCATCCTGGCGGTGTCGTGCGCTGCGGTTGCCGCACCCAAGAAACCCGGCCCACCCCGTTATGGCATGGCGGTGTATTCCGACCTGTGCATTCACCAGCAGAGTGGTGAGTTCGGCGGTCGGCGCGTGACCGTGCAGCGGTTTGCCGAAGTCGATACGGTGATTTATGAATATACCGCTGGTGGCCTGAGCTGGCCGATCGTGGCCGACGATGTGCAAATCGGGCCGCATGGTGACAAGATCATTTTTACCCTTCAGCTGGAAGGGGAAGAGAAGACATTGAGCGGGACCTTGGTCGAGCAGGGCGCCGCGCTGGTGCTCGATGGCGGCCATTGCGGCCAGCCGGATACGCCGGCCCGCTTGAACAAGGTGCGCGATTTCGGCCGCAATCCGCCGGCCTGCAAGACTTGTCCTTTACGCAAGGATGTGCCGCCGCCGGAAGCGCCTCAATCGCCTCAATCGCCCCAAGCGCCAGTGACACCAGCCGCGTAGGCCGGATCGCGATCCGGCAGGGGGGCAACGCGGGGCAGGCAGGGCGGATGGCAATCCGCCCCACAATTTATTGCGCCGCCTTGGCCGCTTGCGCCTGCTGGCGGATGGTATCCAGGGTGGCGCCAGGGGTGATCAGGTTGCCGTCATAGCGCAGCTCGATCACGAAGGGCAGGTGCTTGCTGCGCGTATAGGCCAGCGCACGCTCCAGTGCCGGGGCAAATTCTTCGGTGGCATGCACCGCTACACCGTCGCCGCCAAAGGCCTTGGCCAGTGCCGCAAAGTCCGGGTTGTGCAACTGGGTGCCCGACACGCGGCCCGGATAGTGGCGCTCCTGGTGCATGCGGATGGTGCCGAACATGCCGTTATTGAACACCAGGATGATGAGGCCGGCCTTGTATTGCACCGCGGTCGCCAGTTCCTGGCCATTCATCAGGTATTCGCCGTCGCCGGCAAACGTCACCACCGTGCGGGCAGGATCGATGATCTTGGCCGCCACGCCGGCCGGTACGCTGTAACCCATGGCGCCGCTGGTCGGTGCCAGCTGCGTGCGCATGGCGCCGTAACGGTGGTAGCGGTGCGCCCACGTCGCGTAATTGCCGGCGCCATTGGTGATGATGGTGTCGGGCGGCGTCATGCGGTCGATCTCCTGCACCACTTGCCACAGGTTCAACGGCGCCTGGTTGTCCTTGAAAATGGTCGGCTGCGCTTGCCAAGCAGCCAGTTCCGCGCGCGCTTCGGCCACCGAGCCCTGCCAGGCGGCGGCATCGACCGGTTCCATCGCGGCCAGCATCGCGGCCGCTTGCGGCATGCCGCTGCCGATCATCAGTTCGGCCTGGTAGACGCTGCCCAGTTCTTCATTGCTGGCGTGGATGTGCACCAGGCGCTGTTGCGGCACCGGCGCGCTCAGCAGTTCATAGCCGCTGGTGGTCATTTCACCCAGGCGTGGCCCCAGCACGATCAGCAGGTCGGCGTTTTTGACGCGCGCCGCCAGTTTCGGGTTGATGCCGATGCCGACGTCGCCCACATAGTGCGGGTGCTGGTTGTCCAGCAAATCCTGGAAGCGGAAGGCGCACGATACCGGCAAGTGGTTGGCTTCGGCAAAGCGGGTGATGTCGGCGCACGCTTGCTCGGTCCAGCCGCCACCGCCCAGCATCAACAGCGGACGCTTGGCGTCGGCCAGCATGGCGCGCAATTGCGCGATTTGCGGTGCGGCAGGGGCGCCGTGCACCGGCTGGTAGCGGCCGGTGTCGGCCACGGCGGCCTGGGTGGTCAGCATGTCTTCCGGCAGCGCCAGCACCACCGGGCCCGGACGGCCGCTGGTGGCGACCTGGAAGGCGCGCGCCAGGTATTCCGGAATGCGGTCGGCGCGGTCGATTTGCGCGACCCATTTCGCCATTTGCCCATACATGCGGCGGTAGTCGACTTCCTGGAACGCTTCACGGTCCATGAAGTCGCTGCCGACCTGGCCGATGAACAGGATCATCGGGGTCGAGTCCTGGAACGCCGTGTGCACGCCGATTGACGCGTTGGTGGCGCCAGGACCGCGGGTGACGAAGCAGATGCCGGGTTGGCCCGTCATCTTGCCGTAGGCATCGGCCATGAACGCAGCGCCGCCTTCCTGGCGGTTGATGATGAAGCGGATGCCGGAATCGTGCAGCGCGTCGAGCACGTCCAGGTAGCTTTCACCGGGCACGCCGAAAGCCGTGTCCACGCCGTGGATTTTCAGGGCGTCGACCAGGATCTGGCCGCCGCTGCGGGAAGGATGCGTCATGGTAGTCCTCAAATTCAATCGGATGCGGCATTCTATGCCTCGGGCCGCGTGGCGGCTTTTGAAAGAGCGACATCAAATTTCACAAAATGGGACGGTGAGGTTTGTGCCATGTCGACTATTTCGCAGATAGTCCGGCACGTTTGGTACAATACGCCCGGAAGCAAGCCAGACAGTCGCTGGCGGGGGCAGCAATGCCAACGCGGGAGGAAGGTCCGGACTCCATAGAGCGGGGTGACGGTTAACGGCCGTCCGCTGAAAGGCCGCAAGGCTATAAGGCGAGGAATAGGGCCACAGAGACGAGCGTATTAAGTTACGGTGAAACGCGGTAACCTCCACCTGGTGCAATTTCAAATAGGCACGCGATGATGTTGCTCGCGGAGCGTGCGGGTAGAAAGCTTGAGCGGCGGAGTAATCCGTCGCCTAGAGGAATGGCTGTCATAGTGCCGACCGGAAGGAAGGCGCCGTAACAAAATCCGGCCTATCGGCTTGCTTCACTGATCACTACCAATGAAGAAATATATCCTGGCCCTGGATCAGGGCACGACCAGTTCGCGTGCGATCCTGTTCGACCACGCCGGTGCGCTGCTGGGCAGCGCGGCGCAGGAATTCCCTCAGTATTATCCCCAGCCCGGCTGGGTCGAACACGACCCCAACGAAATCTGGAACAGCCAGCTCACCGTGGCGCGCAAGGTGCTGCACGAGCACCACGTCGATGCGCACCAGGTGCTGGCGATCGGCATTGCCAATCAGCGTGAAACCACCATCGTCTGGGACCGCAAGAGCGGCGAGCCGATCGCGCCCGCCATCGTCTGGCAAGACCGCCGTACCGCTGACCTGTGCGAACAGTTGCGGCGCGAGGGCAAGGCCAAAATGATTGTCGAGCGCACCGGGCTCGAGCTCGATGCGTATTTTTCCGCGACCAAGCTCAAATGGATCCTGGACCACGTGCCCGGCGCGCGCGAACGGGCGCGCCACGGCGCGCTGGCGTTCGGCACCATCGATAGCTGGCTGGCGTGGAAACTGTGCGGTGTGCATGTGACCGATGTGTCGAACGCGTCGCGCACCATGCTGTTCAATATCCACCTGATGCGCTGGGATGCGGACTTGCTGGATCTGTTCGACATTCCCGAGGAAATGCTGCCGCAAGTGGTGTCGTCCAGCGAAGAAATCGGCAACACCAGGGAAGCGCTGTTTGGCGCGGCGATCCCCGTCGCCGGCATCGCCGGCGACCAGCAGGCCGCCACCTTCGGCCAGGCGTGCCACACGCCGGGCATGGTCAAAAATACCTATGGCACCGGCTGCTTCATGCTGATGCATGCGGGGCGCCACGCGCCGGTGTCGCACAACCGCCTGCTGTCGACGGTCGGCTGGCGCGTCGATGGCGAGGTTGATTACCTGCTCGAAGGCAGTGTCTTCATGGGCGGCGCCACCGTGCAATGGCTGCGCGACGGCCTGGGCATCATTCAAAATTCGCTTGACGTCGAGCCGCTGGCCGCCAGCGTGCCCGATAGCGGCGGCGTGATGCTGGTGCCGGCGTTTGCCGGGCTCGGCGCGCCGCACTGGGACCCGTATGCGCGCGGTACGTTGCTGGGCCTGACGCGTGGCAGCACGGCGGCCCACATTGCCCGCGCGGCGGTGGAATCGATTGCCTACCAGAGCGCGGAATTGCTGATGGCGATGCAAAAAGATGTGGCGCTGCCACACCGCAGCATTCCGCTGCTGGAGGTGCGCGCCGATGGCGGCGCGGCCCGCAACGACATGCTGATGCAATTCCAGGCCGATTTGCTGGGGGTGCCGGTGCTGCGGCCGAAAGTCACGGAAACCACGGCACTGGGCGCGGCTTACCTGGCCGGGCTGGCCGTGGGTTTCTGGGACAGCCGCGCGGAAATTGCCGCCCAATGGCAATGCGAACGCCGCTTCGAACCCGCGATGGGCGCGGACCAGCGTCAGGCCTTGCTGGCGCGCTGGGCCAAGGCCGTACAGCGTGCCCGCGACTGGGACGCTCCGCTGTAATGGCTTGTTCAATAATGATGGTCGCCTGAGCGCGGCCGGCATCGTTCCACAAGCAAGCAATCGTTGTTCGTCACCGTGATGCAATCCGCATATGGCTATCGAGTACCGGGCGAACGATCGTGCGAAAGGGGCCAGGCCCCAATGACTAATGACTAAAGAGGCGGGGTTCAAACCGGGCTTGCTGTTGCCGCCGGCGTATAATGGCGGCAGGTTGGTTGGCATGACAACCACACAGTTGTATATACAAGTTAACGTTGTTAAAGTAAATTCTCACTTCGTCCCAAACAAACTCCGCTTTTGAGCCCGGTAGCTGCAAAGTGCGCCGGCGCACCGATTTCAGCAAGAATTGACCCCATAAGCCGCCGTAGGCCACCGAGCCTGCACTACTTTCGCCGTTGGCCCACGGACGACGATGCTGTTGTCGTCCGGCAACTGTATAACTTTATTTTAATTTTTTTCTTGACACGGTTTTTGTAATTATGGCTACGAAAAGCGCTGGTTAACTGATGAGGTACCACTTGCAGTTTTCATGCTAAGTATCTAATTTCACGGCAATTTTTAATTCGACGCTGGTTCAGGTATTGGCGCTAAGTCCTTAATTTCATTCATAATTTCTCCTTTTTTCCAATTGGAAAGCGCTTGACCACCATCTTGCCATCCTCTAAAGTGGTCAACTGTGTGAAAAAGTGTAGTTTTGTGGGATTTTTTGGCGGGATCCGCGCCATGCATACCAGCACAACAAATTCTCAGGTCATCAAAGGTCAACCGTGTTTCAAGGCGCTTCCGCTATCACTCTCGATGCGAAAGGCAGGATGTCTATTCCCGCCCGGCATCGTGACGCACTGGCACTCCAGTGTGAAGGGCGCCTCACGCTTACCAAGCACCCTGACGGCTGTGTGCTGATGTACCCACGTCACGTCTGGGAAGCCAAGCGCGACCAGATTGCCGCCTGGCCGATGTCGGCCCGTGGCTGGCAGCGTATTTTGCTGGGCAACGCGGTCGACGTGGAGATGGATACCGCCGGCCGTATCCTGGTGGCGCCTGAGTTGCGCGCCGCCGTCGGCCTCGGTCGCGACGTGATCCTGTCCGGCATGATGACCCATTTTGAGATCTGGGATCCGGCCAAGCGCGCCGATAACGAAGCGCAAACCATCGAGGCAGGCATGCCCGATGCCCTCTCGGATTTTTCTTTCTAAGGCCCGCTCCATGACGATTACTGCGGCGCCAGCATTCCAGCACCGTACGGTGCTGTTAGATGAAGCGGTCGATGCGCTCGAACTGAGCGGCGACCGCGCCAACGGTATTTATATAGATGGCACGTTTGGCCGCGGTGGCCATACGCGCCTGATTCTGTCCCGCCTGGGTCCCCAGGCACGGTTGATTGCGTTCGATAAAGATCTGCAAGCCATCGCCACGGCTGAACAAATCGATGACCCGCGCTTCACGATTGTGCACGACAGTTTTGCCACCATGGCCAGTGCGCTGGCCGAGCGCGGCATCGGCAAGGTCGATGGCGTGTTGCTGGACTTGGGGATTTCCTCGCCGCAAGTCGATGATGCGGCGCGCGGTTTCAGCTTCCGCAACGACGGTCCGCTCGACATGCGCATGGATACCACGCGCGGCCAGTCGGCGGCCGCATGGTTGGCGGTGGAATCCGCCGAAAATTTGGAAAAGGTGATCAGGGATTATGGCGAAGAGCGGTTTGCTTTTCAGATTGCAAAGGCGATTGTTGCTCGCCGAGAAATCGAGCCGATTTCAACCACACGACAGCTTGCCGGTATCGTGGCAGGGGCGGTCAAGACCCGTGAAAAGGGCAAAGACCCGGCCACCCGGACTTTTCAGGCTATACGGATCCACATCAACAAAGAGCTGGAAGACCTTGAGGCCGGTCTGAGCCAGGCCTACGGCTGCGTGGCGCCGGGTGGCATTTTGGCCATCATCAGCTTCCACTCGCTGGAAGACCGCATGGTCAAGCGCTTCTTTGCCAGCAAGGCCAATGTGCCGCAGCCGGACCGCCGTCTGCCGATCCGCGCGGTCGATTTGCCGCAGCCGGAAATGAAGCTGCTGGCCAAAATCAAACCGTCCGATGACGAGGTGGATGCCAATCCGCGCGCCCGTTCGGCCGTGATGCGTGTCGCGCGCAAGCTGGCCGGGGGCGCGTGATGAGTTTCAAGATCAATGCGGTGCTGGCGGCCTTGCTGGTGGGGTGCGCCCTGTCGCTGGTCAATGCGCAATACCAGGCGCGCCACCTGTTCATTGGTCTGGAACGGGCGCAGCGCCAGGCGCGCCAGCTCGACGTCGACTGGGCGCAGTTGCAACTGGACCAGTCGACCCTGGGTAAGCATGGCCGGATCGAGGAAATCGCCCGGCGTGATTTGAACATGACGCAACTGACGGCCAACCGCACCCAATACCTGACGGAAGGCGAGCAATGATGCGTTCCGGTGGCGCCAACAGCGCACGCGTGGCCCGTTCCAAGGGCGTGCAATTTTCCAAGAGCCCCATGCTGGCGGTCAGCCTGCCGCCATGGCGTTCGCGCGTGGTGTTGTTTGTCTTGTTTGCCGCCTTTGCCGCGCTGGCCGTGCGCGCCGTGTGGCTGCAGGGCCTGTCGACCCAGTTCCTGCAGGACCAGGGCGAGTTGCGCTACGGCCGCACGCTCGAATTGCCGGCCACCCGTGGCAATATCCGCGACCGCGACAACCAGGTGCTGGCCGCCAGCGCCGAAGTGCGCGGCGTGTGGGGCGTGCCCAGTGAATTGCTGAAGGAGCCGGCCGACCGGCTGCGCGCGCTGGCGGCGCTGCTGGAAATGCCGGAAGCGGAATTGCGCGGCAAGCTCGAAACCAAGCAGGCCCAGGTCGATGCCAAGCGCAAGCCGGAAGACAAGGATAAAGACAAGGACAAGCAGGTGCTGCTGTACCTGAAGCGCCAGGTCGAAATGGACGTCGCGCACAAGATCACGGCGCTCAAGCTGGACGGCATTGAAATGCGCAAGGAATACAAGCGCTACTACCCGCAGGGCGGCGTGGTGTCGCACGTGATCGGCTTCAATGACCTGGAAGACGTGGGCCAGGAAGGCATGGAAAAGGCGCAGGAGGCTTTGCTGAAGGGTAAACCGGGCAGCCGCCGCGTGATCGTCGACCGCCTCGGCCACATCGTCGAAGACGCCGGCACCATCAATGAACCGCATGAAGGCAAGGACTTGATCCTGTCGCTCGACAGCAAGATCCAGTACATCGCGTTTTCGCAGGTGAAAAACGCGGTCGAAAAATTCAAGGCCAAGGCGGGCGCCGCCATCGTGCTCGACGTGCATACCGGCGAAGTGCTGGCGCTGGCCAATTATCCGACCTTCGAGCCGAAGGAAGCGCGCACGCTGCGCGGCGCCGATCGCGAAGTGCTGCGCAACCACGTGATCACCGATACGTTCGAGCCGGGTTCGACCCTGAAACCATTCACGGTGGCGCTGGGCATGGACACCGGCCGCTACAAGCCGACCAGCTATATCGACACGGGCGCGGGCAAGTACACGATCCTGGACCGCACCATCAGCGATACCAAGGGTCACGGTGTCATCAATGTGCAGCAGATCATTGAAATGTCGTCCAATATCGGCACCTCGAAGATCGCGCTGTCGATGCCGCCGCAAGAGATGTGGGAACTGTTTACCAAGGTCGGCTTTGGCCAGCAGCCGAAATGGGGCTTCCCTGGCGCGCAGGCGGGCCGTGTGCGTCCGTATAAATCGTGGCGCCCGATCGAGCAGGCCACGATGAGCTACGGTAACGGTATTTCCGTGTCGCTGATCCAGCTGGCGCGCGCCTACCTGATCTTCGCGCGCGACGGCGACATCATTCCGCTGTCGTTCCAGAAGGTCAATACGCCGCCGGTCGGCACCCAGGTCATCAAACCGCAGACCGCGCGCCAGATGCGCGAAATGCTCGAGACTGTGGTGTCGGGCAAGGATGGCACCGCCAAGCAGGCGCAAATCGCCGGCTACCGCGCGGGCGGCAAGACCGGTACCGCCTACAAGGTGGTCAACGGCCGCTATGCGATGCCGCGTAAATACATTGGTTCGTTTGCCGGCATGGTGCCGATGTCGAACCCCCGTTTTGTCATCGCCGTCATGATCGATGAACCGACCCAGGGCGGCCACTATGGCGGCCAGGTCGCCGCGCCCACTTTTGCCGCCGTTGCCGCGAACGCCTTGCGTTCCAAGAACGTGCCGCCTGATTCGAACGTGACCGAAATCGTAGTGCCATCGGACAACGGACCGGAGGCCATGTAATGCAGAACATGAACCCGACAGATATCAGTAACTGGATCAAACAGCAGGCCGCCACTGGCCGGCTGGTTTCGGACTCGCGCCGCGTGACAGCGGGCGACGTCTTTTTTGCCTATCCGGGCGATGGCAAGGATGGCCGCGATTACATCGCCGCCGCCGTGGCGCAGGGCGCTGCGGCCGTGGTGCTGGAAGCGGCCGGCGCGCAATGGGATGAGGCGTGGGCTGCGGCAAAATCGGTGCCGCACCTGGAAGTGGCGGACTTGAAGCGCCAGTCCGGCCCGATTGCGCAAGCGTTTTACGGCCAACCCGGCCGCGCCATGTATGCGGTGGCGGTCACCGGCACCAACGGCAAGACTTCGTGCGCCGTGTGGCTGGGCCAGGCCTTGAGTCGCCTGGGCAGCCAGACCGCCGTCATCGGCACGCTCGGCGTCGGCATGTTCCGCGCCCGGGGCGAACCGGAATTCGATCCGACCGGCTACACCACGCCGGACGCCGTGCTGCTGGCGCAAAAACTGGCGCAATGCCGGGACGCCGGCGCGCAGGCGCTGGCGATCGAAGTCACGTCGATCGCGCTGGACCTGGGCCGCACCGATGGCATGCATTTCGACACCGCGCTGTTTACCAATTTGACGCGCGACCACCTCGACCACCACGGCAGCATGGAAGCCTATGAAGCGGCCAAGATGCGGCTGTTCGACTGGCCGGGTCTGAAAACGGCCGTCGTCAACCTCGATGATGCCGCCGGACTGCGCATTGTCGAACGTCTGTCGGCCCGCGCGGCGGCCGGGCAGGTCGCCGTGCTGGGGTATACCCTGCGCGACGCGGCGGCGCTGCCAGCCATCCCGCACGTCGCCATGCTGCGCGCCACGCAAGTGCGCACGCGCAGCGCCGGCACCGAATTCCATCTTGATTGCCCGCAGGGACAGGCGCACGTGCGCACCCACCTGGTCGGTCAATTCAATATCAGCAATGCGCTGGCGGTGCTGGGCGCCTTGCTGGCCAAAGGCGAAGCCGGCAGCGTGTCGCTGCGCCAAGCGGTCGACGCCATCGAAGCCATTGAGCCGGCGCCGGGCCGCATGCAGCAAATGGGGGGCGTTGATGCGCCGCTGGTGATCGTTGATTACGCCCATACGCCCGATGCGCTGGAAAAAACCCTGTCGACGCTGCGCATCGTGGCGCAGGAGCGCGGCGGCAAGCTGTGGTGCGTGTTTGGCTGCGGCGGCGACCGCGATCCGGGCAAGCGTCCGCAAATGGGCCGGATCGCCCAGGCCGCCGACCAGGTGCTGGTCACCAGCGACAATCCGCGCAGCGAAGATCCGCACGCGATCATTGCGCAAATCGTGGCCGGCATGGATGCGCAGCACCCGTCGTCGAAATTCCAGGCGGTGGAAGACCGCGCCGCCGCGATCCTGTGCGCCGTCAAGCACGCCGGCAAGCAGGATGTGATTTTGCTGGCCGGGAAAGGCCATGAACCGTACCAGGAAATCAAGGGCCGCAAGATGCCGTTTTCCGATGCGGACCACGCGCAACTGGCGTTGAGCGCGCGCCTGACGATGATGAGGCCGAATTGATGCGCGCCACACTCCGCCAGCTTTTGCCAGCCCTGCAGTCAGCCGATGGATCGGGCGCCGTAGCGATGGGCGCCGATGTCGCCTTTGAAGGCGTTTCGACCGACACCCGCACGGTGACGGCCGGTTCGTTGTTTGTCGCCTTGAAAGGCGAGACCTTCGATGCCCATGATTTCCTCGCGCAGTGCGCCGATAAGGGCGTGGTGGCGGTGGTGGCCGAACACGTGCCGGACGGCTTCGCGCTGCCGGCGCTGATCGTGCCGGACACCTTGCACGCGCTGGGCCGGATCGCCAACTGGTGGCGCCAGCACTTTGCGGTGCCGGTAATCGGCGTGACCGGCAGCAATGGCAAGACCACCGTCAAGGAAATGATCTCGGCCATCCTGGCGCAGGCGCACGGCGATGAGGGCCGCCTGGCCACGCGCGGCAACCTGAATAATGAAATCGGTGTGCCGCTGACCTTGTTCCGCATGAATCCGCGGCAGCAGTCGGCCGTGATCGAGATGGGTATGAATCATCCCGGCGAAATCGGCCGCCTGGCCGCGATTGCGCAGCCGACCATTGCGCTGGTCAACAACGCCCAGCGCGAACACCAGGAATTCATGCACACGGTGGAGGCGGTGGCGCGCGAAAATGGTGCCGCGCTGGCGGCCTTGCCGGCCGATGGCGTGGCGGTCTACCCGCGCCATGACGACTACACCCCGATATGGGAAGCCTTGAGCGCAGGCCGCCGCACGCTGACCTTTGGCCTGAACAAGGAAGCCGACGTCTCGTGCTCGCACCGCGCGGACGATTTCGGCAGCCAGATGTTCGTGTCGATTAAAAAAGCAGACGGCGAACTGGAACAGTTCTATGTCGGCCTGCAGGCGGCCGGACAGCACAATGTATTGAATGCGCTGGCCGCCATCGCCTGCACCTATGCGGCCGGCATTCCGGTGGCGCAGATCAAGCTGGGCCTGGACCTGTTCGCGCCGGTCGCGGGGCGCCTGCAAAAGAAGACCGCCGCCAATGGCGCGGTGGTGATTGACGACACGTACAACGCCAACCCGGATTCGGTCCGGGCCGCCATCGACGTGCTGGCGCATGCGCCGGCGCCACGGGTGCTGGCGTTGGGCGACATGGGCGAAGTGGGCGCGCAGGGCCGCGAATTCCACCAGGAGATCGCCGCCTATGCCGCCAGTAAGGGGATCGAGCATGTGCTCGTCACAGGAACGCTGGCACGCCATATGGACACGGTAGGTGGCGCGCGGCACTTTGAAACATTCGACTCGCTGCTGTCTGAATTGACAGCAAAGGTAACGCCGGATGCAACTGTATTGATCAAGGGCTCCCGTTTCATGAAGATGGAACGGGCCGTGCAGCATTTGATTGGGCAACAACAAGCTACAAAGGAAACACACTAATCATGCTGCTTTGGCTCGCACAACAGTACCAGGACATCTTCAGTCCTCTGCGCGTGTTCAACTTCATCACCGCGCGCGCGGTGTTCGCGACCATCACCGCGCTGGTGATCGGCCTGTGGGCAGGTCCGGCTGTGATCCGCAAGTTGACCGCAATGAAATATGGCCAGGCGGTACGCACCGATGGCCCGCAAACCCACCTGAAAAAACACGGCACGCCAACCATGGGCGGGGTGCTGGTGCTGATCTCGATCGGTGTCTCGACCCTGCTGTGGTGCGACTGGTCGAATCGCCTGATCTGGCCGGTGATCGTGGTGACGCTGGGCTTTGGCGCCGTGGGCTGGGTGGACGACTACCGCAAGGTGGTGCGCCAGGACCCGGAAGGCATGCGTTCGGCTGAAAAATATTTCTGGCAATCGCTGGTCGGCATCGGCGCCGCCCTGTACCTGGCGTTCTCGGTGTCCGCGCCGACGCCGGCCAAGGTGTTTGAATTGTTCTTCCAGTGGGTGCAGTCGGGCTTTTCGATGGACTTGCCGCCCAAGGCTGACCTGATCGTGCCGTTCTTCAAGACCATCAGCTATCCGCTGGGCGTGTGGGGCTTTATCGCGCTGACCTATTGCGTCATCGTCGGTTCCAGCAATGCCGTCAATTTCACCGATGGCCTGGACGGCCTGGCGATCATGCCGACCGTGATGGTGGGTTCGGCCCTGGGCTTGTTCGCCTACCTGACCGGCAGCTCGGTGTATTCGAAATACCTGTTCATCCCGTATATCCCGGGCGCCGGTGAATTGATCATCTTCTGCGGCGCGTTGGCGGGGGCGGGCCTGGCCTTCCTCTGGTACAACGCGCACCCGGCACAAGTGTTCATGGGTGACGTCGGCGCGCTGGCGCTGGGCGGCGCGCTGGGTACCATTGCCGTTGTGGTGCGTCAGGAAATCGTGCTGTTCATTATGGGCGGCGTGTTCGTCGCGGAAACCGTGTCCGTCATCATTCAGGTGGGCTGGTTCAAATACACGAAAAAACGCTATGGCACCGGCCGCCGGGTCTTCCTGATGGCGCCGCTGCACCACCACTTTGAACAAAAGGGCTGGAAAGAGACCCAGGTTGTCGTGCGCTTCTGGATCGTCACGATGATGCTGGTACTGGTTGGTTTGTCGACCCTGAAATTGCGCTGAGCTGGTGGCCGATGTGATGGAAAAGCTTTACGACGGTAAGAAAGCACTGGTGCTGGGCCTGGGAGAATCGGGCCTGGCGATTGCACTTTGGCTGGCACGCCAGGGCGCCCATGTGCGCGTGGCCGATACCCGCGCCGACAGCGCGCTCGGCGCGCGTCTGGCGGCGCTGAAGGACGCCATTCCCGGCGCCGAATTCGTCTCCGGTCCGCTGCACATGGAACTGCTGTTCGGCATGGATTTCGCCGTCACCAGTCCGGGCTTGTCGCCCAACGCCGACCTGGCCGATATCGTCTCGGCCACCAGCGCCGCGAAAATCCCGCTGTGGGGCGAAATCGAACTGTTTGCGCAAGCACTGGCCGCGCTGAAGGCCTCTGTCGGCTATGACCCGAAAGTGGTGGCCATCACCGGCACCAACGGCAAGACCACGGTGACCAGCCTGACCGGCCAGTTGATCCAGCGCGCCGGTTTGACGGCGCGCGTGGCGGGCAATATCAGCCCGGCCGCGCTCGATGTGCTGCGCGAGGTGATCGACGCCGACACGCTGCCGCAAGCCTGGGTACTGGAGCTGTCGAGCTTCCAGTTGCACACGACTTTTAGCCTGAATGCCCATGCCGCCACGGTCTTGAACGTGACGCAAGACCACCTCGATTGGCACGGTTCGATGGCGGCCTACGCGGCCGACAAGGCACGCATCTTTGGGCCGGACACGGTGCGCGTGTTGAACCGCGACGATGCCGCCGTGATGGCGATGGCCAACCCGGTCGGCCAGAACGTGACCTTTGGCCTGACTGAGCCGAGCGAGGCCCACAGTTTTGGTTTGCACCTTGAGCGCAGCGTGACGTGGCTGGCCACGGCCGTGCCGGACGACGATGTGGAGCCGAAGAAGCGCCGCAAGAATGAACCGGTAGCGGTAGTGCCGACCTCGGTGAAAAACCTGATGCCGTCCGACGCGCTGCAAATTCGTGGCTTGCACAATGCCGCCAACGCGCTGGCGGCGCTGGCGCTGTGCCGCGCCATCGGCTTGCCGTTTGCGCCGCTGCTGCATGGCTTGCGCGAATACAAGGGCGAACCGCACCGCGTCGAATTGATCGGCGCGATCAATGATATCGAGTATTACGACGATTCCAAGGGCACCAATGTCGGCGCCACGGTGGCCGCGCTCAATGGTCTCGGCAAAAGCTTTAGCGGCGCGCACCAGCGTCTGGTGTTGATTGCCGGCGGTGACGGCAAGGGCCAGCAATTCGATCCGCTGGCCGAACCCGTCGCGCGCCATGTGCGCGCGGTGCTGCTGATCGGCCGCGATGCGCCGGCCATCCGCGCCATGCTGCAGTCGGCCGGCGCGCTGTCCAGTGACGCGATCATCGATTGCGGCACGGATTTGCCCGCCGCCGTCAAACTGGCTGCCAAGCTGGCGCAGCCGGGTGATGCCGTGTTGCTGTCGCCGGCCTGCGCCAGCCTGGACATGTTTAAAAACTACGCGCATCGCGCCCAGGTGTTTATCGACGCCGTGCGCGACGTGGCGCTGGACGCCGGACAGGAGCTGTAATCCATGCCATTCCAGCTGCCATTCCGCTTCGGTTCATCGTCCGGTTCGACGGCGATCGACAGCCGTGCGCGCCCGTCAAAGATGATGGAGTACGACCAGCTGTTGGTGTGGGTGGTGCTGATCCTGATGCTGCTGGGGATGGTGATGGTGTATTCGGCCTCGATTGCGCTGCCCGACTCGCCCAAATATGCGGCCTACAAGAACAATTATTTCCTGGTGCGCCAGGCGATCTTTATCACGGTCGCCGTGTTGGCCGCGCTGTTCATTTTCCGCGTGCCGATCGCCACCTGGCAGCGCTCCGCGCCTTACCTGTTCATCGGCACCCTGGTGCTGCTGGTGCTGGTGCTCATTCCCGGGCTGGGTGTGTCGGTCAATGGCGGGCGGCGCTGGCTGTCGCTGAAGGTTTTCAATTTCCAGCCGTCGGAAATGATGAAAGTCGTGATGGTGCTGTACGCCGCCGATTACACGGTGCGCAAGCAGGAATACATGCACAAGCTGACCAAGGGTTTCATGCCGATGGCGCTGGCGGTCAGCTTTGTTGGCATGCTGCTGCTGCTGGAGCCCGACCTCGGCGCGTTCGGCGTGATCGTCTGCATCGCCA
Source organism: Burkholderiaceae bacterium (assembly GCA_019751755.1). Taxonomy (GTDB): domain Bacteria; phylum Pseudomonadota; class Gammaproteobacteria; order Burkholderiales; family Burkholderiaceae_D; genus Rugamonas. Next base: position 26,222 of record JAIENA010000305.1, read on the forward strand.
TGGGCATCCTGTTCCTGGGCGGCATCAATGCGATCTGGTTCGGCGGCATCGGCGCCATGCTGGTGACGATCTTCGTGACCATCATCGCGCTGTCGCCGTTCCGGCGCGCGCGTTTCTTTGCCTACCTCAATCCGTGGGAAGAGGGCAACGCGCAGGACAAGGCGTACCAGCTGACGCACTCGCTGATCGCCTTTGGCCGTGGCGAGTTCTTTGGCCAGGGGCTGGGCGGCAGCCTGGAAAAGCTGCACTACCTGCCGGAAGCGCACACCGACTTCCTGATGGCGGTGATCGGCGAGGAGTTGGGACTGGCCGGCGTGCTGGTGGTGGTGGCCATGTTCTATTGGCTGATCAAGCGCGCTTTTGATATCGGCCGTCAGGCCATCGCGATCGACCAGACCTTTGCCGGGCTGGTGGCCAAGGGCATCGGCATCTGGATCGGCGTGCAAACGTTCATCAACATGGGCGTGAATCTGGGCCTGCTGCCGACCAAGGGATTGACGTTGCCACTGATGAGTTATGGCGGTACCGGCATTGTGATTAACTGCGTCGGGCTCGCGGTCCTGCTTCGGATCGACTACGAGAACCGGGTCTTGATGCGCGGTGGCCGGGTATGAAGCAAAATATGACACGTAAATTGATGATCATGGCGGCCGGCACCGGCGGCCATATTTTCCCGGGCCTGGCGATTGCGCAGACCATGCGCGCGCGCGGCTGGGAAGTGAGCTGGCTGGGCACGTCGCACGGCATGGAACAGGATCTGGTGCCCAAGCATGGTATCGCGATGGATGCGATCCATTTCTCCGGCCTGCGTGGCAAGGGCTTGCTGCACACGGTTGGCGGCGTGTTCCGCATGGCGAAGGCGTTTGCCGATTGCTTCGGCTTCCTTGGCGCCCGCAAACCGGACGTGGTGCTGGGCATGGGCGGCTATGTCACGGTGCCGGGCGGGATGATGTCGCGCCTGCGCGGCGTGCCGCTGGTGCTGGTCAATGCCGACGCGGCGCTGCTGTTGTCGAACAAGACGCTGGCGCCGATGGCCAAGCAGGTGTGCTTTGGCTTCCCGGCCGATTTCGGCGGCGCGGCCGGCAAGGCGGCGGTCACCGGCAATCCGGTGCGGCGCGAGATTATCGACCTGCCGGCGCCGCAACAGCGTTACGCGGGTCGCAGCGGACCGCTGCGGGTGCTGGTGGTCGGCGGCAGCCTGGGCGCGCGGGCCTTGAATGAGGCGTTGCCGGCGGCACTGGCGCTGCTGCCGCCAGAGCGCCGTCCATTGGTGACGCACCAGTCGGGCAAGGCCAATATCGAGGCGCTGCAGGCCGGCTATGCCAAGGCTGGCGTGGCCGCCAGCGTGCTGCCGTTTATCGACGACATGGCGCGCGCGTATGCCGAGGCCGATGTCGTGATTTGCCGGGCCGGCGCGATCACCGTGTCGGAATTGACGGCGGCCGGCGTCGCCAGCGTGCTGGTGCCGCTGGTGGCGTCGACCACCAGCCATCAGCGCGACAATGCGCAATGGATGGCGAAGCAGCATGCGGCGATCCACCTGCCGCAAACGGAACTGCATGCGCAAGGCCTGGCGGCCTTGCTGGAAACACTGACGCGCGACGCGTGCCTGGCCATGGCCAACGCGGCGCACCAGGTGGGCAAACGCGACGCCAACGACGCGATTGCCAGCGTACTTGAGAAATTTGCAACGAATTCGGGTAAATAAGTGAAGCACAAAGTCAAAAACATACACTTCGTCGGCATTGGCGGCAGCGGCATGAGCGGCATTGCCGAAGTACTGCTGACGCTGGGTTATAACGTGTCCGGCTCGGATCTGGGCGCCAATGCGGTGACCCAGCGCCTGGCCGACATGGGCGCCGTGGTGCACCAGGGCCACGCGCTGGAGAACATCGGCAACGCCGACGCGGTGGTGACCTCCACCGCCGTCAAGGAAGACAATCCGGAAGTCATTGCGGCGCGTGCGCGCAAAATTCCGATCGTGCCGCGCGCGGTCATGCTGGGCGAGTTGATGCGCCTGAAACGCGGCATCGCGATTGCCGGCACGCACGGCAAGACCACCACCACCAGTCTGGTGGCGTCGGTGCTGGCGCAGGGTGGTCTGGACCCGACCTTCGTGATCGGCGGGCGCCTGACGGCCGCCGGCGCCAACGCCAAACTGGGCACCGGCGACTACCTGGTGGCGGAAGCCGATGAATCGGACGCCTCGTTCCTGAACCTGTCGCCGATGATCGAAGTGATCACCAATATCGATGCCGACCATATGGAAACCTATGGCCACGATTTCGAAAAACTGAAGCAGGCGTTCGTGCAATTCACCAACTGCCTGCCGTTCTATGGCCGCGCCATGCTGTGCATCGATGATCCGCACGTGCGCTCCATCATTCCGCACATCAGCAAACCGATTACGACCTACGGCTTCCACGAGGAAGCCGAAGTGCGCGCGATCAACGCCCGCGCCGAAGGCGTCACCATGTGCTTTACCGTGCTGCAGGAAGGTTACCCGGACCTCGACGTGGTGCTGAATCAGCCCGGCATGCACAACGTGCAAAACGCCTGTTCGGCGATTGCGATCGCCCGTGAAATCGGCGTCGATGATGTCGCCACCCAGGCCGGCCTGGCGGGCTTCGCTGGCGTGGGCCGCCGCTTTACCCGTTATGGCGATGTGGCGATCCACAATGCATCGGGTACCGGAACGTTCTCGCTGGTCGACGATTTTGGCCACCACCCGGTGGAAACCGAAGTCACCGTGGCCGCCGCGCGCGCCGCCTATCCGGGCCGCCGCCTGGTGCTGGCGTTCCAGCCGCACCGCTATAGCCGCACGCGCGATTGCTTTGAAGATTTCGCCCGCGTGCTCAGTTCGGTCGATGTGCTGGTGCTGGCCGACGTGTATGCGGCCGGTGAAGCGCCGATCGTCGCAGCCGATGGCCGCGCGCTGGCGCATGCGATCCGGGCCCGTGGCAAGGCCGAACCGGTGTTTGTGGAAAACATCGCCGACATGCCGGAAACCATCATGAACGTGGTGCGCGATGGCGACGTGGTGCTGACGATGGGCGCTGGCTCCATCAGCGGCGTGCCGAACAAATTGACGACTTACCAGAAGGTTGCATAACGTGAGCGCTCCACAAGTACCAGTCATTCCCCTGGCGCCTGAAGAGGCCAAGGCGTTCGGCAAAGTCGGCGTGCTGTTTGGCGGCCGCTCGGCCGAGAGCGAAGTGTCGAACATGTCCGGCAGCGGCGTGCTGGCCGCCTTGCGCGCCAAGGGCATCGATGCGCATGCCTTCGATCCGGGCCAGCGTTCGCTGGCGGAACTGGCGGCCGAACAGTTCGACCGCGTGTTTATCGCGTTGCACGGCCGCTATGGCGAAGACGGCAGCATCCAGGGCGCGCTCGAATTGCTGGGCATTCCCTATACCGGCAGTGGCGTGATGGCCAGCGCGGTGGGCATGGACAAGATCACCACCAAAATCCTGTGGCTGGCCGAAGGCTTGCCGACGCCGAAGTATGCGGTGCTGGGCGCAAACAGCGACCTCGATCAGGTGGCGGCCGATCTCGGCCTGCCGCTGATCGTCAAGCCGCCGCACGAAGGCTCCACCATCGGCATCACCAAGGTCACGCAAAGCACCGGCTTGCAGGCCGCGTATGACGCGGCGGCCGCGCTGGACGATTCGGTGCTGGCCGAGGAATTTGTCAGTGGCCGTGAATTCACGGTGGCGGTGCTGGGCGCCGGCAGCGGCGCGCGCGCGCTGCCGATCGTGGAAATCGTCGCGCCCGAAGGCAACTACGATTACCAGAACAAGTACTTCACCGACGATACCCGGTATTTCTGCCCGGCCCCGCTGGACGCCGCGATTACTGCTGAAATGCAGCGCATCGCGGTGGCGGCTTACCGCGCGGTGGGGTGCGAAGGCTGGGGTCGGGTCGACGTGCTGTTGCGCGCGGCGGATAATCGGCCGTTCCTGCTGGAAGTTAATACGTCGCCCGGCATGACGGGCCACTCGCTGGTGCCAATGGCGGCGCGCGCCGATGGCGTCAGCTATGAAGACTTGTGCGTGGAAATCCTGCGCACGGCGCGGCTGAAAATTGGCGGCAATCCAACTGTGGCAAGCAAGGGGTAATGCATCGTGTGGCATGACGTGAAAGCCTTGAACGCAACGGCATCCGGCCTGTACGCCGCGGTGGCGCTGGCGTGCGCGGCTTCCGGCGTGTGGTGGGTGTCGCAGCGTCCGATGTTCGACTTGCGCACGATCCGCATTGAAACCGTGGAACAAACCGATTTGCGCCACGTGAACCACCTGACCTTACGCGCCGGGACCGAAGGCCGCATCCAGGGCAATTTCTTCACGGCCAACCTCGATACGGTGCGCCAGGCGTTTGAGTCGGTGCCATGGGTACGCCGCGCCAGCGTGCGGCGCGAATGGCCGGACCAGTTGATCGTGGCGCTGGAAGAGCATGAAGCCATGGGTACCTGGGGCGAGGACGGCCGCCTGCTGTCGGTGAAAGGCGATGTCTTCACGGCCAACCTGGCGGAGGCCGAGGAAGACCAGGAACAGATGCCCGCGTTTAACGGGCCGGAAGGCAGCGAGCGCGAAGTGCTGGAGCGTTTTTCTGAATTGAAGGCGTGGTTTGCGCCGGCCAAGCTGGTGCCGGAAGGGCTGGACCTGTCGGGGCGCTATGCGTGGACCGTCAAGCTCGGCAATGGCGTCAGCGTCGAGCTGGGACGGGAGCAGTCGAAGACCATGCTCAAGGAGCGGGTCGACCGGCTGGTGCGGATCTGGCCACAGCTGGAAGCGCGGGTGCCCAATATCGAGACCATCGACATGCGTTACCAGAACGGCCTCGCACTGAGTGCACAGGGATTGAAGATACCGCCGGAAGGCAAAGCCAAGCGATAAGTAGCTAAACAGCGAAGCAGCTGAGCGGATTAGGCAAAAGAATTCAAGCATACAGGCAAACACAGATGACAAAAGACGCGAAAAACCTGATCGTCGGCCTCGACATCGGCACCTCCAAGGTGGTGGCGGTCGTTGCCGAGGTGATGGGCGATGGACGCCACGAAGTGATCGGGCTCGGTCAGCACGAATCGAAGGGCCTGAAAAAAGGCGTGGTGGTGAACATCGAAGCTACCGTGGAATCGATCCAGCGCGCGCTGGAAGAGGCGGAGCTGATGGCCGACTGCAAGATCCGCAATGTGTATGCGGGGATTGCGGGCAGCCATATCCGCAGCTTCAATTCCAGCGGCATGGTGGCGATCAAGGACAAGGAAGTCACCGCCACCGATGTGGCGCGCGTCATTGAAACGGCGAAGGCGGTTAATATCCCGACCGACCAGCAGTTGCTGCATACGGTGCCGCAGGAATTCATCGTCGACAGCCAGGAAGATGTGCGCGAGCCGATCGGCATGAGCGGCATCCGCCTGGAGGTCAAGGTGCATATCGTGACCGGCGCGGTGTCGGCGGTGCAGAACATCGTCAAGTGCGTGCGCCGCTGCGGCCTGGAAGTATCGGACCTGATCCTGCAGCCGATGGCGTCGGCCGACGCGGTGCTGACCCCGGATGAAAAAGAGCTGGGCGTGGTGCTGATCGATATCGGCGGCGGCACCACCGACGTGGCGGTGTTCTCGGATGGCGCGATCCGCCATACCGCGGTGATCCCCATCGCCGGCGACCAGATCACCAACGATATCGCCATGGCGCTGCGCACCCCGACCTCGGAAGCCGAGGAAATCAAGATCCGTTATGGCGTGGCCAAGCAGGTACTGGCCGATCCGGGTGAACACCTGGAAGTGCCGGGACTGGGCGACCGTGGTCCGCGCAACTTGTCGCGCCAGGCGCTGGCCGCCGTGATCGAGCCGCGCGTCGAAGAACTGTTCGCCATGGTGCACCAGGTGGTGCGCGAATCCGGTTACGAAGGCGTACTGTCGTCGGGCATCGTGCTGACCGGCGGTACCTCGATCATGCCGGGCATGGTCGAAATGGCGGAAGACATCTTCCTGAAACCGGCGCGCCTCGGCACGCCGGATTACCGTGGCCAGCTGGCTGACGTGGTGCGCAGCCCGCGCTACGCGACCGTGCTGGGCCTGCTGCTGGAAGCGAAAAAACAGTACTTGCGCGGCCATATCGTGACCAGCCAGGATGGATCGGTGAAAGCGGTGTGGCAACGGATGAAGGAATGGTTCCTCGGGAACTTCTAAGCCGCCTTGTGGCGGTTGGGGGCAAAGATTGTGGTAAGCGCGTAACAAAGTATTGAGCAGGACTTTAAAAAAAGCAGTAGCAAAATAACTTTTTCGAAAACGGACAGATTTTTTATATAACATCGCAGTTTGCCCGCGCGGGCCGTCGAGACTGGCGGCGCAGCAAGCAGCATCTATCAGGAGCACATCATGGAGTTCGATATGGTCGATAACGCATCAGTGGGTACCGTCATCAAGGTCGTCGGCGTCGGCGGCGCCGGTGGCAACGCGGTACAACACATGATCAACAAAGGCATGAGCGGCGTTGAATTTATCGCCGCCAATACCGATGCGCAAGCACTGTCGGCATCGAAAGCCGACAACGTGATCCAGATCGGCGAGACCGGCCTGGGCGCCGGCATGAAGCCGGAGGTGGGCCGCCAATTGGCGGAAGAATCGCGCAAACGCATCGAAGACGCGCTGCGCGGCGCCCACATGGTGTTCATCGCGGCCGGCATGGGCGGCGGCACCGGTACCGGTGCGGCGCCGATCGTGGCCGAAGTGGCCAAGGCGCAGGGCGCGCTGACCGTGGCCGTGGTATCGAAACCGTTTTCGCACGAAGGCCAGAAGTGCATGGATATCGCCGAAGAGGGCCTGGAACTGCTGGCGGCCAACGTCGATTCGCTGATCGTGATCCTGAATGAAAAACTGGAAGAGATCTACGAGGATGAATCGCTGATCGAATGGTTCCAGCACGCCGATGACGTGCTGAACAACGCGGTGGCCGGCATTGCCGAGATCATCAACGTGCCGGGCCACATCAACGTCGACTTCAACGACGTGAAAACCATTATGGGTGAGCAGGGCAAGGCCATGATGGGCACCGCCACGGCGTCCGGCGTGGACCGCGCCCGCATTGCCGCCGAGCAGGCCGTGGCCTCGCCACTGCTGGACGGCGTCGACCTGTCCGGCGCCCGTGGCGTGCTGGTCAACGTGACGGCGTCGCGCGGCCTGAAGGGTAAGGAAATCAAGGAAGTCATGGCGGCGGTGCGCGCGTTCGCGGCGCCGGATGCCTCGATTGCACAGGGTATTGCGTACGACGAATCGATGGGCGACACCATCCGCGTGACGGTGGTGGCCACCGGCCTGGGCAAAACCAAGAAGCACGTGCAACTGGTACAGCAGCCTGTGCTGCGCACCGGCACCGGCCCGTTGATGCCATCGGCATCGCTGGGCGGCGCGGCGGCGACCGGCAGCGTGTCGATGGGCGGCGGTATCAGCGGCGGCGCTTCGGCACTGGACGGCATGAAAGCGCCCGCCGTATGGCGCCGCGAATCGGCCTCCGAGCAAGTGCGCGCGATGGAAAAAAATGGCATGGAAACGTATGACATTCCAGCCTTCCTGCGCAAGCAGGCTGACTAAGCAGGCTGACTGATCAGTAATTAGTCTGGCGGACGGCTGCGGTAACTCCATGCCGCGGTCGGCCGCGCGTTTTCGACTGCTCCAACGGTTTTTTTTAACCTCTGGCATACTTGCGGGTCTGTGCCAGGGCGTGCCGCGCGCTTGCGCGGCTTTTTTTTATATTTTCAAACCAGAGGAGTCACTGAAATGACCATCAAGATTGGCGACAAACTGCCGGAAGGCACCCTGTCCGAATTCATCGAAACCGAAACCGAAGGCTGCTCCCTCGGCCCGAACACCTTCAAGGTGGAAGAGCTGGTCAAAGGCAAGAAAATCGCGATCTTCGCGCTGCCTGGCGCCTATACCCCGACCTGCTCGGCACAGCACGTGCCAGGCTATGTGAACCACGCCGAAGCGTTGAAAGCCAAGGGCGTCGATGAGATCTGGTGCATCTCCGTCAACGATGCGTTCGTGATGGGCGCCTGGGGCCGTGACCAGAAAGCCACCGGCATCGTCCGCATGATGGCTGACGGCAATGCGACCTACTCGAAAGCACTGGGCCTGGACGCGGACTTCTCCAAGTTCGGCATGGGCACCCGTTCGCAGCGCTACTCGCTGCTGGTGGAAGACGGCGTGGTCACGCAACTGAACATTGAAGAAGGCGGCAAATTCGAGAAATCGAACGCCGAGACCCTGCTGGGCCAGCTGTAATCGCTGCAACCGCTTCAAACAACAACGGCGCCGCTATCGGCGCCGTTGTTCATTGACGGCGGCTGCGCTTTTTGGGCGCCAGCATCACGCCAGTACACTTGGCCGCGCCGCAATAACAGGCAAACGCCTTCTTGATGGCTGGCGTATGGCGCGCCTCATAGATCAGCGCATAGTTGTAGTTGAGTTCTTCATCCTGGGCGATGTCGCGCAGCGCGTGGATGAACACCCGTCCCTCTTCTTCATAGGCTTCGCAATTCGGATCGCACGCATGGTTGATGAAGCGGGCGTCATTGCCATTGCTGCCACCATCGATCAGGTTGCCATCGGCCAGGCTGAAAAAGAAGGTGTGGTTGACCGGGCCGCCCGACGCTTCCGCGCGGCGCGTGGATTCATCGCTGCTGATGATGTCACCCGTGTATTCGATGATGCGTTCGCCCGCTGCGATGGGCTGGCGTGCAAACACGCCGCGACCGTGGATCGGAGAGACCTTGACGATATAGAGAGGTGTGCGCATCGCATCATCTTACCAAGATCGTGATGATGCCGTAAATTCTATGCGTATCAGGCAGGACGCTCGGTTGTTAACACTTGCGCCAATATCCGTTGACATAGGTGCCGTTACTTCGACGGTATCCATTTACCCAGCATTTACCAGTGGATGTTGGTGGTGTGGTCGGCGTGCTGGTGGTTGGGGATTCGATGCTCTTGTCATTTGCCTCGCACGGCTTGCCATCGTGATCTCGATCCAGATAGGTATGGCCTTGGGTATACAGTGATACTGCGAGGTCGTGCGAAATCAGGGAGCACTTGTAAATGCCCGTGTCAGCCACTGGCGTTACACGCTTGGCGGCCACGTTCAGGGATGCTGTTACTGATGTCCCCTTAAGCTTTCCGTCGCTGACCTGCAGCGTAATGACGTATAGGCCAGCAATGTCCGGCACAAATGAGGGCTTCATGGAAGTCGGTGCCGTCATGGCTGCACGGCTTCCAGCAGGAAGGCTCAAGGACCATTCGTAGGCAATTGGATCGTTGTTTGCATCGGTACTGCCTGACCCATCCAGCGCGACAGAGTCCCCAGCAGTGACTGCCGGTAGCGAACGGATATTTCCGACCGGCCGGTAGGGTTGGCCCGGCATTGCGAATGGAATGCCATTTTTGATGGCTAACGACGTTTGCGTTTGATTCTCTGGACTCTCCGCGAAAGAGATCAAGAGGGATGGTCGGCTGACTCCACTGCCCAGTAACTTCAACCAGTATTCCTGTCCTGCCAAATCGGGTTCCCTGTGCAGAACGTTGTTGTACAAGGCCGTCAAAAATTGCAGGTCGGTTGGGTTGGTACCATAGAGCTTCTTGAACTCCTCGCTGGCAACAAATGCCGCAGCGACATCCAGCAATTTCGTTCCCGTATCGAACTGTTGCAACCAATACCCAAGTCCCGCGACATCCGGAGTGCGGTTGAAGGCTGCCTGGTATAAGCGGTACAGCGATCCTACCGTCAAAGTGTCCAGCGCGATTGAGATGTCCGCAAAATGAATGCGCTTCAGTGACAATTCCGAAGTAACTACAGCTTCCCCATTTTTTGCTGCGATGTTGTAGTCAGACGCAGTCTGAGTGAGTGTGTAATTCGATTTGTCGCTTGGAAGAGTGAGCGTCTCGGCCGTATTGGGAGCTACTGCCAGGAATTGTTTGACGCGTGGTACAGGTGTTTCGTCAGCAGGCTGGCCGCCGCACCCTGGGAGAATAGCTACCAAGGGGAGCAGGGTGATCGCCGTAAAAAATTTGCGCATAGGTTATATTGATTTCAATTCAGAAATCAATAGTACTTTGTTTGCGCAACATCAAAATGCGTACATTGTCACACTGTTATCAAAATTCCCCTTGGGAGTTTGTTGGTGTCCACTACACCCACCCATCGTCATGCAGCACCACACGGGTAAAGTAATCAATGTTGGCGCGCGAGGCATACAGCAGCGGCGCAATCAGGTAGGCCATAACGCCCAGTCCCGTGTGTGCCAGCCCGGCGGCATCCAGCAGCGCCCGCGCCAGCAGCACCAGCAGCGCCGCCAGCAAGGCCAGCGACACGCCTTTTTTCCACATGCCCATGGTGGCGTAATACACCGGGCCCAGCACGAACGCCAGCAGGTTGAAGCGCACGACGGCGCGTTCGGCCAGCGTCAGTTCGATCGACTGCGGCATGGCGGCGCCGCCGGCCTTGTGCAGCAAGGCAAAGCGGGTGCGCCACGCGGCGGACATGGCGGGCAGGGCGAGTGCGGCCGCCGTGACATCGGCGCCGCAGTTGTAGCAGAAGTCCGTTGTCTCGGAAGCCTGCGAGCCGCAGTGCTGGCAAAACGGCATAACGATCCTTGAAAAATGTTGTTACATCATGATAGCGGGACGGGTCACCGTTAAAATCCACGCATTGTCACATTGCTACAGATTGCGACAGATTTTGTGCTGTCACGGCAGCGTTGTTGTTGCATTGCTATAATCAAATGCCCCATACAGACTGGAGCCATCCTGACTTCCCGTAACGACAACCTGCGCAGCATTTACGCAATGCTGATCGCGGTGGCCATGTTCTCGCTGATGGACACGGCCATGAAAGTGCTCTCTGCAACCTACCCGGCCATGCAAGTGACGGCACTGCGTTCCCTTTCTTCGCTGCCGCTGGTGTGCGCCTATCTCGCCTACCGTGGCAAGTTCACCGGACTGTTCAAGATCCGCTGGCCGCTGCATTTGCTGCGCGGCGTGCTGGGTATCGCCATGCTGACGTTCTTTGCCTACGCGCTGAAATTCCTGCCGTTGGCCGATACCTATGCGATCTTCTTTATTGCACCGGCGCTGATCACGGCGCTGTCCGTGTTCATCCTCAAGGAAAAAGTCGATGGCCGCCAGTGGGGCGCCATCGTGGTGGGGCTGGTCGGCGTACTGGTGGTGCTGCGCCCGGAAGGGACCAGCTTTATTTCCGTGGCGGGCCTGGCGGTGCTGGGCTCGGCGGCGTGTTATGCGGTGTCGGCCATCGCCAGCCGCATCTTGAGCCGTAGCGATGCCAACGAACACATCATGTTCTGGCTGCTGGTGATGATGGCGTTCGGTTCGCTGCTGCTGATCTGGGATAAATGGGTGGCGATCCGGCCGCAGGACTGGATCGTTATCGTGGCGCTGGCGATCACCGGTTTCCTCGGCCAGTTGGCCATTACCGTGGCGTTCAGCACGGGCAAGGCGTCCACCGTGGCGCCGTTTGAATACTCTGCGCTGGCCTGGGGCGTGGCGATCGACTGGCTGCTGTGGCAGACCCTGCCGGACATGTATACCTTGCTGGGCGCGGCCATCATTATTGCCAGCGGCATTTACCTGGTGCGGCGTGAAGCGGTGCACGCGGAAGCCGAGCATCCGTAGACAACTGGGTACCGGGCCGTCAGGCCGGGCATCCACATATTAGTGAAAATAGGTGGCCCGGACGCGCCGCCGCCAACTTCGCTATAATTTTGGGATGTTAAAACAACGCACCATCAAAGAAAAAGTCACGACCACCGGTGTCGGCCTGCATTCCGGCACCAAAGTGGTGCTGACCCTGCATCCTGCCGAAGCCGATACCGGTATCGTGTTCCGCCGCGTCGATTTGACCCCGGTGGTGGCCTTTCCGGCCAGCGCGATGGCGGTCGGCGACACCCGCATGGCGTCCGTGCTGATCCAGGACGGCGCCCGTGTCTCCACCGTCGAACACTTGATGTCGGCCTGCGCCGGCCTCGGTATCGACAACCTGGTGATTGACGTCAGCGCCGAGGAAATCCCGATCATGGATGGTTCGGCGTCGTCGTTTGTCTACCTGCTGCAGCAGGCGGGCGTGCAGGAACAGGCCGCCGCCAAGAAATTCATCCGCGTCATCAAGCCGGTCGAAGTGCGCGATGGCAAGGGCGCCAATGAAAAATGGGCGCGCCTGTCGCCGCATGACGGTTTTAAGCTGGACTTCTTCATTGAATTCAACCACCCGGCCGTCGATGGCACGGCGCAATTCGCGTCGGTCGACTTTGGCGACGTCACCTATGTACAGGCGATTGCCCGCGCCCGCACCTTTGGTTTCATGCAAGACGTTGAAATGTTGCGCGGCATCGGCCTGGCCCGTGGCGGCTCACTGGAAAACGCCATCGTCATGGATGAATACCGCATCCTCAACGCCGATGGCCTGCGTTACGACGATGAATTCGTGCGCCACAAAATCCTCGACGCGATTGGCGACCTGTATCTGGTGGGTCATCCGCTGGTGGCCAGCTATGAAGCGCATAAGTCTGGCCATGCGATGAACAACCTGTTGTTGCGCGAATTGCTGAAGCACCCGGATGCGTATGAAATCGTCACCTACGACAGCCTGGCCAGCGCACCGGAATCGTATGTGCGGCAAATGACGCACGAGTGGGAACCTAACTAACCGCTTAACGGTTTAACGGTTGAGCCGTTAGTAATCCGGCCGCTCGCGCCGTTTTTGCACCATCCTCTGCAGCGCCGCGATCAGCGGCGCGTTTTGTTTGCTTTGCTCCAGCGTCTGGCTCAGCGTGTCGAAGGCGTCGACCGCCGCCGTGGTGAGCGACAGCGAGCGCGGTTCCGGCCGGATTTCCGCCGCCTTCATCATGTGCACGCGCAGCTTGACGTTGTTAATTTGCCACCCTCGTTTCAGCAGCGCTTCCTGTAATTTCGGGGTTTGCTGCTTCAGTTTGGCCGCCAGCGCCGTGTTGGGGGCGGACAGCAGCAGCACGCCCTGTTCAAACGCCAGCACTTCGCAATGGCTGAACATCGCGGGCAGGGTGGCGGCGCAATCGCGCTGCAGCGACGCCATGCGCTCCACCGCCGGCAGCAGGGCGGCCAGCTTGTTATCGCGCCGCAGGAAGTTGGTGGCTTCCACCGGGGCGCGCGACTTGATGTAGGTATTCGTAAAACGCATGGGCGCAACCTTACCACACAGCGAACCGGCTTTTTAGTGGCATTTCTATTGTTAAAACGGCCAGTGCCCCAATGTGGGCCCAAGTTGGCCAATCCGTGGCCGAAGCGGCATGATAAAATCACCGGTCTTTTGCCTCTGGCAAGCCGCATATTTACGCGCACTACTACACGATAGCTCTTTTAACGGCGTTAACCAATGTCCTTACTGACCCAGATTTTCGGCAGCCGCAATCAGCGACTGCTCAAGCAATATCAAAAAACGGTACGCGAAATCAATGCACTCGAGCCGGCCATGGAAAAGCTGACGGATACCGAGCTGCAAGCCAAAACCCCCGCACTCAAGGCCCGCATCGCCAACGGCGAAACGCTCGATGCCTTGTTGCCGGAAGCCTTTGCCGTGTGCCGCGAAGCCTCCAAGCGCGTCTTCAAAATGCGCCATTTCGATGTCCAGCTGATTGGCGGCATGGTTTTGCATTACGGCAAAATCGCTGAAATGGGCACCGGTGAAGGTAAAACCCTGACCGCGACCCTGCCAGCCTACCTGAATGCGCTGTCGGGCAAGGGCGTGCACATTGTGACCGTCAATGATTACCTGGCGCAGCGCGACGCCGAGACCATGGGCAAGCTGTATGGCTGGCTGGGCTTGAGCACCGGCATCAACCTGTCGCAGATGGAGCATGCCACCAAGCAGGCGGCATATGCCTCGGACATCACCTACGGCACCAACAATGAATTCGGTTTCGACTACCTGCGCGACAACATGGTGTTCGAAGCCCGCGACCGCGTCCAGCGCGCGCTCAATTTCGGCATCGTCGATGAAGTCGACTCGATCCTGATCGACGAAGCCCGTACCCCGTTGATCATTTCGGGCCAGGCGGAAAACCATACCGAGCTGTACTACAAGATCAATGAAGTGCCGAAGCTGCTGACGCTGCAAGTCGGCGAGGAAACCTCGGACGGCAAGGGCAAGATCGAGGTGCCGGGCGACTACACCAAGGATGAAAAATCGCACCAGGTGTTGCTGACCGAAGCCGGCCACGAAAAAGCCGAAGCGATCCTGGTCAAGATGGGCCTGCTGCCGGAAGGCGCATCGCTGTACGATTCCGCCAACATCACGCTGGTGCACCACCTGTACGCGGCGTTGCGCGCGCATGCGCTGTACTTCAAAGACCAGCACTATGTGGTGCAAAACAATGAAGTGGTGATCGTCGACGAATTCACCGGCCGCCTGATGACGGGTCGCCGCTGGTCCGATGGCTTGCACCAGGCGGTGGAAGCCAAGGAAGGCGTCAAGATCCAGAACGAGAACCAGACGCTGGCGTCGATCACGTTCCAGAACTACTTCCGCATGTACGGCAAACTGGCCGGCATGACCGGTACCGCCGATACCGAAGCGTATGAATTCCAGGAAATCTATGGCCTGGAAACGGTGGTGATTCCACCGAACCGTCCATCGCAGCGCAAGGACAAGCAAGACCAGGTCTACAAGACCAACAATGAAAAATACAACGCGATGTTGCTCGACATCCGTGATTGCTACGAGCGCGGCCAGCCCGTGCTGGTGGGCACCACGTCGATTGAAAACTCGGAACTGCTGTCGGGCATCCTGAGCGCCGCCAACTTGCCGCACAACGTGCTGAACGCCAAGCAGCACGCCCGCGAAGCGGAGATCATTGCCCAGGCGGGCCGTCCGCAAGCCATCACCATCGCCACCAACATGGCCGGTCGTGGTACCGACATCGTGTTGGGCGGTAACGTTGAAAACCAGATCAAGTTCATCGACGCCAATCCGGCCCTGTCGGATGCGGACAAGGCGGCACAAGCCCACGCGCTGCGCGACGGCTGGCAGGCGCTGCATGAAAAAGTCGTGGCCGCCGGTGGTTTGCACATCGTCGGTACCGAGCGCCATGAATCGCGCCGCGTCGACAACCAGTTGCGTGGCCGTGCCGCGCGCCAGGGCGACCCGGGTTCGTCTCGTTTCTACCTGTCGCTGGACGACACCTTGCTGCGCATCTTCGCGGGCGACCGCGTGCGCGCCGTGATGGACCGCCTGAAAATGCCGGAAGGCGAACCAATCGAAGCGGGCATCGTGTCGCGCTCGATCGAATCGGCGCAGCGCAAGGTTGAGGCGCGCAACTTCGATATTCGTAAGCAATTGCTGGAATACGATGACGTCGCCAACGACCAGCGTAAAGTGATTTACCAGCAGCGTAACGAGTTGCTGGAAGCGACCGATATTTCAGAAATGATTGCCTCGCTGCGGCAGGGCCTGTTTACCGACGTGGTGCGGACCTACGTGCCGGCGGAATCGGTCGAAGAACAGTGGGACCTGCCGGCGCTGGAAAACGCGCTGGCCAATGAATGGATGGTGCCGGTTCAACTGCAAGCCATGATGGCGTCCGAGCCGAACCTGACCGACGACGATATCGTCGAGCGCGTGGTGGCGGCGGCCGAGGCCGTGTACCAGGCCAAGATCGATGTGGTGGGCAAGGAATCGTTTGGCGGTTTCGAGCGCAATGTCATGCTGCAAAGTGTCGACAGCCACTGGCGTGAACACCTGGCGGCACTGGACCACTTGCGCCAGGGTATTCACCTGCGCGGCTATGCGCAAAAAAATCCGAAGCAGGAATACAAGCGCGAAGCCTTTGAACTGTTCGGCACCATGCTGGACTTGATCAAAAATGAAGTGGTGCGTCTGGTGATGACGGTGCGGATCCAGACCCGCGAAGAAATCGATGCGGCCGAAGCGGCGATGCAGGCGGCGCACCTGGAAAATGTGCGTTACCAGCACGCCGACTTCAACCCGGACGCGGCGCCGGAAGAGTTGCTGGCGCCGAATGTCAACCAGGGCGCTGTCTCGACGGAAATCGAAGCACAGCTGAGCATGGGTGTCAAAGTGGGCCGTAACGACCCGTGTCCGTGCGGCAGCGGCAAGAAATACAAGGCTTGCCACGGCAAGCTGGCCTAAAACAAAACCGGGGCTTGCCCCGGTTTTTTGTTTTCTGCCGGTGCCGGACCCGCCGGCCGGGCCGCTTACTGCACGGCGGCGATGAACGCCGTGCTTGCCGCAGGCGTCAGGGCGACCGGCGCCAGCGGCATCGCCGGCGGCAGGAGCTCCTGCAGCTCCAACGCAGTGCACCACTGGCGCCAATGATCGTTCGCGACATCGACGATCCCGAGCAGCACGCGGTTGTCGAGCTGCAAACGGTTGCTGATGTCGGCCATGTCCGCAACCAGCGACTTGCGTTCGCCCGGCTGCGCCAGGTACAAGTCTGCGATGCACGAGGCCAATTGGAGCAGGCGTGCCAGCTGGCGTGTGTCGCGGTCGGTAGCCAGGTGTGGCGCTTCCTGGCACAGCACGGCATCGGAATAGGTATGGCCCAGGCGCCAGCTGCGCAACAGCGCGGCGCCCATTGACAGGTGGCTATAGCCGTAGAGCGTCGATTCCCGGTGCAACAGGGTGGCAGCGGGGCTGTCGCGGCATTCCCGCAACAGTTTCGCGTACGAACGGGGACGGGCGCACGCCAGGCCCAGGTTGCCGATTCCGGCCAGCAGCCCCTGGCAAAACTGTTCCGGCCTCGGCGCCAGCGGTATTTCCGCCGTCAGCGCCTCGGCCGCGCACGCCATGGCGAAGGCACGCGACCAGTGGCGCTGGTAATTGAAATCGGCGCACGCGCCACGACGGTACTGGCCCAGCAAGTCCAGCGCCAGCGCTAATTGGGACGCGGCAAACGTGCCCACTTGCTGCAGGGCGGCCGACAGCGTGGTATCCGCGCCATGCTGGCCGGCCAGCGTGCGCAGCGCGTATTCAAGCGCCGGGGAGGCGGCAATGCGGGTCAGCAAGGGGGCGGTGTCTTCATCGCCGGACTGGCATAGTTGCATCAGTTCCAGCGTTTCCCGGGTGGGACCCGGCAACAGGCCGGCGGCTTTTAATTCAGCGAAATCGATCAAGTCATTCATGTGCGGCTCTCCAGATACCGGCTCCGGCTTTGCCAAGCGCCGATTCGGGTTCATAATGTTCATTGCAGTAATGTCCTGAATCAATTTTATCGAATTTTTCTTTAAATTAGCTAATTTGATTTATTTGTTTTTCTATTGGAAGCCGCGATACAGCGGCGGTATTTCTAAGGCAGAGGATGGCGATGGCGGCAGACGAGGTATGCACGACACAGAAAGCGGCGGAATTGCTGGGTATCTCGGTGTCTTCAGTGCAACAGTTAGTGGAAGCTGGTGTCATCGAGGCATGGAAGACCAAGGGCGGCCACCGGCGCATCCCGCTGGCCGCCGTGCACGCCTATAAAGCGGCGCCGCAGAACGGCGCCGCGCGCTCCGCCGTGCCGGCGCCGATGGCCGTGCTGGACGTGCATGCGCCGGTCTCGGTGCTGGTGATCGAAGACCATGCCATGCAGCGCGCCTTGTTTGAACGCCAGTTGGCGCAATGGGCGATGCCGATCACCGTGCGCTTTTGCGAAAACGGCTACCAGGCGCTGATTGAAATCGCCCGCTCGCATCCGGACATCCTGCTGGCCGATATCGTGATGGAAGGCATTGATGGCTATGAAGTCATCAAGACCATCCTGGGCTACCCGGAATTGGCCGATATGAATATCGCCATCGTGTCGTCGCTGGAACCGGATGCGCTGGAGCAGCGCGGCGGGGTGCCGGACGGCGTGGTGTTTTTCCAGAAGCCGGTCAATTTTGATGAATTGCGCGGCTATGTGCGGGCCTGTTGCGCGCAAATCGTGCGCCAGCGCCTGCGCCACTCGGCCTGACGTCGCGCTGGTCACCGCGGATGGCTTACCAGCATATCGACCCGTCGCAGCTGCTGGCCACCATCGGCGGTGATGTGGCCAGCTACCGTGAACTGGTCGCCATTTATCTGGCCTCCACCCCCGCACTGCACGACCAGTTGCAGCAGGCGCTGGCGGCCGGCGATTGCCCGCGCGCGGCGCGCGTGTGCCATTCGCTGAAAACCAGTGTGCTGCTGGTGGGGGCGCAGGAGTTCGGCGAGGTGCTGCGGGAGCTGGAGCGTTTTGCGCTGGATGGCGAACAGGCCGTGCTGCCACTGGCGTGCACCGAGGTGGCGCGGCTGTTCGCGCTGGTGGAACAAGAAGTACGGCACAGCATCATCCCGTAGGGCGGCTTTTACAAAGCCGCCTGCTTGCGTCAACTCGGCTCATGCAGGGCGGCTTCCGCTGCGCGGAAACCGCCCTACGGAGTTGCCGCCCGGGTTTTATGACGGCAGCTTGCCTGGCGAGATTTTCGGCACGGTGAAGCGCACCGTGGTGCCTTCGCCCGGTCTGGAATCGACCACAATCCGCCCGCCCAATACCCCGGTCACGATGTTGTAGACGATGTTCATGCCCAGTCCGGTGCCGCCATGGCCCATCTTGGTGGTGAAGAATGGATCGAACACGTGGCGGCGCACGTCTTCGGTCATGCCGATGCCGTCGTCGCTGAACGCGATGTCGACCATGCCGCCGTCCAGTTCCACTGCCGTGATGGCGATGGCGCCCTGGTCGCGCCCTTCAAACGCATGGGCCAGCGCGTTGTTGAGCAAATTGGTGAGGATCTGGTAAAAGCTGCCCGGATACGAATCGAATTCCAGCGCCGGCGGCACGTTGAAGGTGATGTCGCAATTGGCCCGCTTCAAGCGCGGCGTGTAGGTGGCCGTGGTATCGAGCACCACCGACAAGAAATTGAAGGTGCGGCGCTGGTCGCTGGTCTGGTCGACGGCAATTTGCTTGAACGACGCGATCAGGTTGGCGGCTTTTTGCAGCGAGCTCGAGATCAGGCCGGACGCCATCCGCACTTCATCGGTGTAGGCCGACAGCGCGGTGCGGCGCAGAGTGCCGCCGGACAGTTGCGCTTCAAACGCCTGGACCTTGTCGGCCAGCGCGGTCGATGCCAGCAGGCTGTTGCCGATTGGCGTATTCAATTCATGGGCAATGCCCGCCACCAGCGAACCTAGCGACGCCATTTTTTCCGAGGCGATCAAGTCGTGCTGGGTCCGCTGCAGGGTGTCCAGCGCGCTTTCCAGGTCGGCCGAGCGTTCACGCACGCGGGTTTCCAGCGACGCGTTCAAGTCTTTCAGGTCTTGCTTGGCATTGATTTCCGCCGTCAGGTCCAGCAGCGCCCAGATGATCGCGTCGGCGCCGCCCAACGTGAAGGTGGACGACCAGATTGCCACCTTGCCGGGACTGCCATCCTTCAGCACGATGCCGGCGATTTCGCCATACACGGCGCCATCGCGCATATACAGTTGCCACAGCCGTTCCCGCTCACCGGGTTCCGACCAGAATTTGACTTCATTGGAACGGCGGCCGATCAATTGTTCGGGACCATAGCCGAACACGCGGGCCAGCGCCTGGTTGGTGCCGATGATGCGGCCGCTGCGGTCGGTCACTGTCAGCGGCACCGGCGTCATGTCGAACAGCGACTTGAAACGCGCCTCGGATTCGGACAGGCGCAATTCGGACGCTTCCAGTTGCTGCAACCGTTCGCGCAGCGCCGCGCCCATGGTGTTGAGCGAACGGGCATACACTTCGATTTCATCACCGGCGGTATCGGGCAGCGGGCGGCCAAAGGTGCTCTTGAACATTTGCTGGGCTTGCGCCGTCAAGGTGCGCAGGCGCCGGCCGATCCCCTGCGAAAACATATAGAACAGCAAGATGCCCAGGCCCAGGCCGGCCAGCGAAATCAGGCCTGATTGCAGCAACACTTCATCGCGCGCCTTGGCCAGGTCGCTGGTGGAGAGGCCGAAGTTCAGCGAGCCCACCTTGTTATCCTTGAGCAGGATCGGCGCCCGCGCGTGCAAGGTATCGCCCTGTTGCCAGGTGCGCACGCTGTTGAACCCATCGCCGCCGCCTTCGCGCAGGATGGCCGGCAATGCGGCCGGCCGCTGGCCTGCTGTCGTGACCGGCTGCTCGTGCGCGTCGAGGATGACGATATAGCGCATAAAGCTGTCCTGGGGATCGGACAGCATTTCAGTCCAGTAATTGGTGAGTTCACCCAAACGGCCCGAATTCGCATACGGGCTCAGGGTCAGGTTCAGGGTTACCGCATATTCATGGGCGACCCGCACCGCATTGCGGTTGACCGCCTGGTCCATCAGGCGCAGGCTGTTGCCGATCAACAGCGCGACCACCACCGCTTGCACGATGGCACTGAGGACAACGAATTTCGCGCGCAGCGATAAGCTCACCAGGTACTCCTTGCAAGCGGGGCGCCAGTCGCCCCGCAAAGCCAGCAATATAACCGATGTGCCAGGAGTTGGAACGGGCGCCGCTGTGTCCGGCGCCGCCGCGCGACCGGGATTACGGCAGGGTCAGAATCACTTTCACGCTATCATCGACGGCTGATTTGTCGATATAGCCGATGGCCTTCGGATCGTCGGCCACGGCTTTTTTCACCTCCGCACTGGACTTGTATTCCTTGGGTGGCGTGGCCTTGCCGGTAAACACCAGCTTGGACCAGATCGCTTTGACCTGGGCCGCATCCTTCTCGGTCAGCTTTTGGTAAAACTCATTGCGGATAGGCGACCCTTCGGCCTGGTCGACCGGCGTAAACATATTGGATTTACCCAGGAAGAATTGGGACGCCTGTTCCGCAAACATGCGGGTGGCGGGATTCTTCTGGCTGACGATGACGACCGTTTCCGCCTGCGCCGGCAATGCGGACAGGGCGGCAGCGGCGGCCAGGAGGCTGGCAAGCAGTTTGTTCATGGTAGGCCTCCGTGGGTCAGAATACATAATCGATGCTGGCGCCGATCACCGTCACCGACTCTTTCAAGCCGGCGGCAGGACCGTAAATCAGTGTACCGGTCTTGGTCTTGGGCTTGACGCGGTCAACCTGGAATTTCAGCGCGGCCGAGTTGGCGAAGTTCCAGCGCACGCCAATCAGGTTGCTATCCTGCTCCGCAGCCTGCATCAGACCCCGCACCCCAGCCGACAGCGGGCCGCTGGCCGGGAAGCCGGCCGGCAGGGTAATTTTGCTGCCTTTGTCCTTGATGGAGGCATGCGCGTAGTACGGCACGAATTTGCCGATCCGATAGGCGCCCATCAGGTACCACGCATCGGTTTGCGGGACGTAGACCGGGTCGATGGCGCGGCGCGCGCCATATTCGCCTTGCAGCACCAGGTTATTCCAGTCCAGCGTCATGCCGATCGCGTCGAATTTCAATTTCTTGCCGGCGCCCGTCAGACCGAAGTCGGCCGCCAGTTGCTTGAAGCCGACGGCGGCCAGGGTGCTCGTCAGGGAATTGATGGGACCGATGTCATCGCTGTGCAAGGTGGTGCGCAGGTGCGCGTAGCGCAAGGTCAGCGGGCCGTGTTCGGCCGTCATGCTGATGCCCATGGCCGGGGCGCGGTAGGTCGCCACCGAGGCGGTGGCCGGCAGGAACAGCTTGCCGGACGCGGTGCCCAGCACCGCTTGCACGGTGAAGTTGGTGTCGCCCCAGGCGTGCTGCCAGTTGACGTCGGCGCCATCGATCGATTCCAGCGGCACCTGGGCATACAGCTCGGTCGGCGGGCGCATCATGGTGTTGGCGTAGCCCACGTTCTGGTAATCGGAAATCAGGAAGATCGGCAATTGCACGCGGCCGACGCGGACACTGATTTCGTCGCTGGCGCGGTATTTGACGAAGGCCCACGTCAGGTCGGTGGTAAACGTCGGGCTGGTGTTCTGGCGCGTCAGCACTTGCGCCGTGGCGGACAACTGGTCCGTCAGCTGGTACGTCGCTTGCAGGCCCAGGTTGGAATCCAGGCCCAGGCGCCAGCCATCGGCCACCCCTTCGGCTTGGTTGTAGCGCACAAATTGCGCCTTGTCGGTGTCGCTTTTCGCCACCCCCAGGGTGCCGAAGCCGCTAATGCTGAGTTTGCCGTCATCGACGAAGGCCGCCTGCGCATGCGGTAAGGCCATCAGGGCGGCCAGAACAGAAGTTGCCAGGGTCAGTCGTTTCATCCAGTCCTCGAAATAAAGTCGCTGCGCCGGATCGCGCATTTCTACCTTATCGGAGTTTTTGGGATGCACATAGGAAACTCGTCGTGGACAGACGGGAGCTGTGGTTTTTACTCAACGATCCCGTCCGTGACACGCTGTTTACGGCAGGGTCAGAATGACTTTCACGCTGTCATCGACTGCGGACTTGTCGATATAGCCAATCGCTTTCGGATCGTCCGCCACGGCTTTCTTGACCTCGGCGCTGGACTTGTATTCCTTCGGCGGCGTGGCCTTGCCGGTAAACACCAGCTTGGACCACAGCGCCTTGACCTGGGCCGCATCCTTGTCAGCCAGCTTTTGGTAGAACTCGTTGCGGATATGCGAGCCTTCGGCCTGGTCGACCGGCGTGAACATATTCGATTTGCCCAGGAAGAATTGCGACGCCTGTTCCGCGAACATCCGGGTGGCCGGGTTTTTCTGGCTGACGATCACCACGGTTTCAGCGGCGGCGGGCAGGGTGGCGGCGGCCATGGCGGCAGCGGCCAGGACAGCCATCACGTGTTTGATTTGCATGTGCATTGGAATCACCTAAGCTTAGAAGACGAAATCGACACCAGCGGCGACCACGGTCACGCTGTCTTTTTGACCTGCGGCCGGCGCGAAAATCAGCGCCCCGGACTTGGCCTTCGGCTTGACGCGGTCAACCTGGACTTTCAGCGCGATCGATTTGGCGAAGTCCCAGCGCACGCCGACCAGGTCGGACGATTGCTCGGAGGCGGTCAGCAAATTGGTCACGGCGGCGTTCAGCGGCGGAATACGGGACAGGGTAGCGGGCACGGTAACGGTGGAGCCGGCGCCTTGGTACGCGGCATGCGCGTAATACGGCAGCACTTTGCCGAAGCGGTAGCCGGCCATTGCATACCAGGCATTGGTTTGCGGGATGTAGACGGCTTCCTTGGCGCGGCGCTGCGCGTATTCGGTTTGCACCAGCACGTTATTCCAGTCGAGCGTCAGGCCGACCGACGTGAACGACAGTTTCTTGCCGCCGACCAGGCCGATATCCTGGCCCAGTTGCGCGAAGCCGGCGCCTTTCAAGGTCGCCGCCAGCGTATTGATCGGCGTAATGTCGTCGCTGCGCATGTCGGCGCGCGCATGGGCCAGGCGGAACGTGACCGGACCGTGTTCGATGGCCAGGCTGGCGCCTTGTGCGGGGGCGCGGTATTTCGCCACCGAACCGCCGGCGGCGGCCAGGAACAGCTTGCCGCGACTGGTGCCGGCAAAGGCCTGCAGCGTCAGGTTGGTGTCGCCAAACGCATGCTGGTAGTTGACGTCGGCGCCATCGAGGTTTTCCAGCGGATTCTGGCCATACAGTTCCACTGGCGGACGCATCATGGTGTTGGCGTAGCCCAGATTCTGGTAGTCGGAAATCAGGAACGTCGCCGATGCCACGCGACCGACGCGCAGATTGACTTCATCGTTGATTTTGGCCTTGATAAAGCCCCAGGTCAGCTCGGTGGTGAAGCTGGGGCTGGTGTTTTTGCGGGTCAGCACTTGCGCCGTGCCGGACAGCCAGTCATTGACCTGGTAGGTCGCTTGCAGGCCCAGGTTGGAATCGAGGCCGATGCGCACGCCGTCCTTGACGCCGACCGCCTGGTTGTAGCGGGCAAATTGCGCGCTATCGGTATCGCTCTTGGCCGCCGCCAGCGTGCCGAAACCGCTGATGGTGAGGTTGCCGTCTCCCAGCGTGCCCGCTTGCGCCTGGACACCCAGCGCCGCGAGGACCGCTGCTACTAACAGTTGTTTTTTCATTGTGTGTTTGCTCTCGTGTTGTATTTATAGGTGGTACGGACGCTGTGGACGCCGTGCGCGACGTAACCATAGGGGAATTTGTGCCGCTGTTAAACCACTCGGTCTAAAAACTGAACGATAGTTCTAATTTTTGTGGCGTTTCTCACACCACTCTGTGATTTTTTTACTATCTCTTTTCTGAAAAAATTAACAAAAATTGCAATTTGGAAATTAATGTCGAATCGCCAGCGGTGACTGAAGGTTACCTGCGGCAACGTGGCGCGGCAGGCATTACAATGTCGGCTTTTCCATCCTTCCAATCACGAGGAACCGTCCATGGCCGTCAATTCCCCCCTCCCGGTCGCAGCCGACCTGAAGCCCGTCGCTGGCATCGAAATCGGCTTTGCCCAAGCCGGTATCAAAAAGCCGAACCGCAAGGATGTGCTGGTGATGCGCCTGGCCGATGGCGCCACCGTGTCCGGTGTGTTCACGCTGAACCGTTTTTGCGCGGCGCCAGTGCAGATTTCCAAGGCCAACCTGGCGGCGGTCAACGCCGGCGGCAAGCCGATCCGCGCATTGCTGGTCAACACCGGCAACGCCAACGCCGGTACCGGCGAAGCGGGCCTGGCCAACGCGCAGCAGACCTGCGCCGAACTGGCGACCCTGCTGGGCTGCGATGCCCAGCAAATTCTGCCGTTTTCGACCGGTGTGATTCTTGAACCGCTGCCGGTGGCGAAGATTGTGGCGGGCTTGCCGACCGCCGTGGCCGGCCTGACACAGGACAACTGGTACAACGCGGCCGAAGCCATCATGACCACCGATACGCAGCCGAAAGCCGGTTCGCGCACGGTCGACATCCATGGCCACACCGTTACGCTGACGGGGATCTCCAAAGGCGCCGGCATGATCAAGCCGAACATGGCGACGATGCTGGGCTACCTGGCGTTTGACGCGACTGTCGCGCAGCCGGTGCTGGACGTGCTGGTCAAGCATGCCGCCGACCAGTCGTTCAACTGCATTTCCATCGATGGCGACACCTCGACCAACGATTCGTTCATGCTGGTGGCGACTGGCGCCGGCACGCTGGTGGTCGATTCGGTCGACTCGCCGGAGTACCAGGCGCTGGCGGCGGCCGTGACGGAGTTGTCGGTGTTCCTGGCGCAAGCCATCGTGCGCGATGGCGAAGGCGCGACCAAGTTCATGACCATCACGGTGGACGATGGCGCGTCGGTGGAAGAGTGCCGCAAGATTGCCTACTCGATCGCCCACTCGCCGCTGGTGAAAACCGCGTTCTTTGCGTCCGACCCGAACCTGGGCCGCATCCTGGCTGCGATCGGCTATGCCGGTGTCGATGACCTCGATGTCTCGAAAATCAACCTGTACCTCGACGACGTGTGGGTGGCGAAAGATGGTGGCCGCAATCCCGACTACCAGGAAGCAGACGGCCAGCGTGTGATGCAGCAAAGCGAAATCACGGTGCGCGTGAAACTGGCGCGTGGCGCCGCCACGGCCACGGTGTACACCTGCGACTTGTCGCACGACTATGTCAGCATCAACGCTGACTACCGTTCCTGAGATGGCGCCAATGGCGGCCACGTCTCTCGAACAATTCCTGCAGCGCGCCGAAGCGGTGCTGGCGCGGGTGGAAGCGATCCTGCCGCAGGCGCCGCGCGAGCCGGACTGGAACCTGTCGTTCGCCTACCGCTGGCGCCGTCGCCACGGCGCCGCCAGCCAGTTGCAACCGGTGCGCAGCGTGGCGCCGATTGCGCTGGACGACTTGCACAACATCGTGCGCCAGAAGGAAGCAATCGAGCAGAACACGCGCCAGTTCGTGGCGGGCCGCCCGGCCAACAATGTGCTGTTGACGGGCGCGCGCGGCACCGGCAAGTCGTCGCTGATCAAAGCTTGCCTGAACCGCTTTGCCGATCAGGGTTTGCGCCTGATCGAGGTGGACAAGGACGACTTGCACGAACTGGGCGACATCGTCGATCTGGTGGCGGGCCGGCCCGAACGCTTTATCATCTTTTGCGACGACCTGTCCTTTGAGGAAGGTGAGCGCGGTTACAAGGCATTGAAGGTCGCGCTCGATGGTTCGGTGTCGGCGCAATCGGACAACGTGCTGATTTACGCGACCTCGAACCGGCGCCACCTGATGCCGGAGCGGATGTCCGACAACGCCACCTACAAGCACGACGAGGATGGCGATTTGCATCCGGGCGAGACGGTGGAAGAAAAGATCTCACTGTCCGAGCGCTTTGGCTTGTGGCTGTCGTTTTATCCGTTCAAGCAGGATGACTACCTGGACATCGTCGGCTACTGGCTCAAGCATTTCGGCTGCACCGAGGCCCAGGTCGACGCGGCGCGTGGCGAAGCGCTGCGCTGGGCGCTGCAGCGGGGTTCCCGCTCGGGGCGCGTGGCGTGGCAATTCGCGCGCGACCATGCGGGGAAGATGGCATGAGTCGGGTGGTGCTTTCCCGTGAGGTGCCGCGCCTGGCTTGGCGGCGGCGATGCGGGCAAACAGAGAGGGTGGTATGAGTATTGTTGATGTTGCCGTCGGCGTGCTGGTCAAGCCGAACGGCGATGTGCTGCTGGGACAGCGCCCGGCAGGCAAGCCGTATGACGGGTATTGGGAATTTCCGGGCGGGAAAGTCGATCCGGGCGAAACCGTGCTGCAGGCACTGCAGCGGGAATTCCTGGAAGAGCTGGGATTGACCATCCACAGCGCGCAAGAATGGTGCGGCGTCGAGTACGTGTATCCGCACGCCCACGTGCGCCTGCACTTTTACATCAGCCGCGACTGGAGTGGCGAACCACAAAGCCTGGAAGGGCAGGCGTTCGCGTGGCAGGGCGCGGTCGGCGTCGAGCCGCTGCTGCCGGCCACGATCCCGCTGCTGCAATGGCTGGAACAGGTCCGCCACGATCCCCACGCATTACCATAATCGACCCAGCCTATCGTTCGCATGCCGAACGATAGTGCTTTTGGGGCCAGGCCCCTTAATGTCGAGTAGTTTTGGGTAGCTTTATGCTGCCGGGGAATTATTCTTCGTCGTTGGGATCCACCGGCGGCGCGGCCGGGATCGTGTATTTTTCTTCGGCCCAGGCGCCCAGGTCGATTTGTTTGCAACGTTCAGAACAGAACGGGCGGTATTTGTTCTTTTCAGTCCACTCCACCTTGGCGGAGCAGGTCGGGCATGCAACTACGGCGGTCATCTTGCGTCACTTCAAAAATTACAGAGCGTTAGCTCAAACGGGACATCATCTTCCAGCGGACGCGGTTTCAAATCGCCGCCCTGCGAGGTAAAGCGTACCCACAGCATATATTTATTGGCCGAAATTTCCGGAATTGCTCCCAGCTTGTCATCGAGCGTCAGGCGCAGCATTTGATAAACCTTGCCTTGAAGCATTTGCTGATAGCTACCGGAATTCGCGATCATTTTCACCGGCCCGCCGGAGTCGCGCAGCAGGCGTAATACCAGGCCCAGCGCGTCAAACAAGGGCGCCAGCGGTGCAAACCAACCGGCAATATCATTGAAGCGCGCTTCGGCGGAACGCTGTTGCCACGCGTAATACGACGGCAAATCAAACTCGCAGGCGCCGCCGGGAATAATCGTGCGGCCGCGTATGCTCATCAGCCATTCATTGTCCCGGACATTCTGGCCGGTCTTGCCTTGCGCCGCCACCAGCGCGCTGGACACCGCATCGAGTTCCGACAGCACGGCGTCGAGCATTTCAGCCTGGACATTGGGATTCGAACGGTAACCCAGCAAACTTTGGCGCTGGCGTTCCAGTTCTTGCAGTAAATCAGACTTTAAATCGGCGCGGCCCGCCACTTCCAGCATGTCAAAGATCGTCGCCAGGGCGACGTGATGCTGCATCGGGTGTTCCTGGTGCACAAAGAATTTGAATTTCTCATACAGGTCTTCCAGCCGCAACAACGTGCGTATGCGCTCGTTGAAAGGGTATTCGTAGACAATCAAAATGACTTCCCT
>JAIENA010000181.1 GCA_019751755.1 Burkholderiaceae bacterium
GAAAGTAGGTTATCGTCAGGCTAGTTATATAGAAAAACCCCGCTGAGTTAGCTCTTGGCGGGGTTTTTTGCGTTTATCGGGGCGAAAAAAAACCGGCCACGTCATGCGTCGCCGGAATGTTGTGTATACGCTGATATTAGAAGCGGTACGACACTCTCACCATGCCGTAATCCACGCCGCTATTGGGCTTTTTGATACCTGCATTAGAAAAGTGCTGCAACTTGAGCGTCACTTCCCAATGCGGATTGAACACGTAGCCGACGCCGAGATGGTCACCGAACTGGAATGAGGTCGATAGCCGGTCGTCATTGTTGTCGTATTTTTTGGACAGCAGGTGCGCGCCGATGCCCGCTTCGGCATAAAAACCCAGACCGTCGTCACGCTGGAATCGGAATACCGGCGTCAGGCCGACGTCCACCAGGTTCTGGTGCGCACCCGGGATATTATGTGCCTGTACGCCGCGCCACGCGCCAACGCTGGCATCCCAGTAGGCGCTGACGTGGGCCCCGTTGGACTGGAACCAGCGCGTGTTCCAGCCGGAAGTGAGGCCCGCGCGCACCATGCGGATTTTTGATCCGCTACCCAATTCCGTATAAACCGTATTGATCTCAGGTGCCGCCTGGGCCGATTGCATGGCCAGCATGGCGCTGGCAATCGCGATAAATTTCAATGTGTGCATAGGCTCTTTCTTAGTCGATGCCATATCTCGAGTTATATAGCATTCCCTTATTGTAGCGACATTCACAAAAGCGATGCTGGGGCGCTAAGATGCTAAGCAATTGAATTTAATCCTGCTTGGAGATCTCATGCAAATCACTTTCCTCGGCATCGGTTTGATGGGGGCGCCCATGGTGCGCCGCCTGCTCAACGCCGGTTACGCCGTCACGGTCTGGAACCGCACGGCCAGCAAAGCCGAACCGCTGGCTGAATTCGGCGCCATGCCCGTGGCGGACCTGGGCGACGCCGTCTCGTCGGCCGATATCGTGATTTCCATGCTGGAGGCGGGGCCGGTGGTCGGCCTCGTTATCGATGCGGCCTTGCCGTCGCTGCGGGCCAATGCGTTGTGGATCGACATGAGTTCCACGCGCCAGTCGGAAGCGCAAGCGTTCCACCGCAGCCTGGGCGCGGCGGGGTGCCGCTTTATCGATGCGCCCGTGTCGGGCGGTGTCGGTGGCGCGCAGGCGGGCACGCTGGCCATCATGGCCGGCGGCAGCGAAGACGATTATGCGCAGGCGCAGCCGGTGTTTGCCGCCATGGGCCGCGCCACGCGCGTGGGGCCGCCCGGTGCCGGCCAGGTATCGAAATTGTGCAACCAGCTGATTGTCGGCGGCACCATCAATATCGTGGCCGAAGCGCTGTTGCTGGCGCAGGCGGCGGGCGCCGACCCGGCTGCCGTGCGCGACGCGATCCGTGGCGGCTTTGCGGAAAGCCGGGTGCTGGAGGTCCATGGCCAGCGCATGCTGGAGCGTAATTTCATGCCGGGCGGACAGGTCAAGACGCAGTTGAAGGACCAGTACAACATCCTGGCCGCGGCGGCCGATGCGGGGGTGGAGTTGCCGGTGACGGACCTGGTGACGCAGCGCTATGAGTCGATCGAGAACGTGTACCCGCATGCGGACCATGCGGCGGCGCTGTTGGCGCTGGAACAGTTGAACACGGGCCACCGCGTGGGTAGTGGCCCGGATCAGTTGCCGTAATTACGGCTTTTTCGGCAGCGACGCTTCCACCAGCTTGACCCAGAAACTGGCCCCGATCGGCAGCAACTGGTCATTGAAGTCATAGCTGCCGTTATGCAGCACGCACGGCCCCAGCCCATGGCCGCCGTCGCGGTGCTCGCCGTCGCCATTGCCGATGAAAATATAGCAGCCCGGCTTTTCTTGCAGGAAGAAGGCGAAATCTTCCGCCCCCATGGTCGGCTCGACCTTGTCGTTGACACGGTCTTCGCCCACCACCGATTTCATGACCTCCACCGCGAAGCGGGTTTCCCTGGCGTGGTTGATCAGCGGCGGGTAATTGCGGCGGAACGTGAAATCGACCTCCGCGCCAAAGCCGGCGGCGATGCCTTCAGCCAGCGCGCGCATGCGGCTTTCAATCATGTCCAGCACTGGCGTGGTGAAGGTCCGCACCGTGCCGACCAGCTTGGCATCGTCGGGAATCACATTGGTGGCGCTGCCGGCGTGAATTTGCGTGATCGACAATACCGCCGTATCCAGCGGGCTCTTGTTGCGGGTGATGATGGTTTGCCATGCTTGCGCGATTTGCACGGCAATCATGACCGGATCAATGCCGTTGTGGGGCTGCGCCGCATGGGCGCCCTTACCGCGCACCGTCACGTGGAATTCATTGCTGGAGGCCATCATTGGGCCTTCCGTCACGCTCAGCGTGCCGGTGGCTTCGCCCGGCCAGTTGTGCATGCCGTAAATCGCCTCCATCGGGCAGCGTTCAAACAAGCCATCGCTGATCATGGCACGCGCGCCGGCACCGCCTTCTTCGGCCGGCTGGAACACCAGGTACACGGTGCCGTCAAAATCGCGGTGCCGCGACAAATAATGCGCGGCGCCCAGCAGCATGGCGGTATGGCCGTCGTGGCCGCAGGCGTGCATCTTGCCCGGATGGCGCGACGCATGCGGGAAGGTATTGATTTCCTGCATGGGCAGCGCATCCATGTCGGCGCGCAGGCCGATCGCGCGGCTCGATGTGCCGCTCTTGATGATGCCGACCACGCCGGTGGTGCCCATGCCGCGGATGACGGGAATACCCCATTCCGACAGCTTGTCCGCCACCACGTCGGAGGTGCGCTGCTCTTCGTAGCAAAGTTCAGGATGCGCGTGGATATCGCGCCGGATTTGTTGCAGTTCGGATTGGAATGCAATGATAGGTTCTACGAGTTTCATACTCTGGTCTCCACCAAGCCAGTTGCTATCGTTGCATTGTAGCCTTGCCGGGCGCGGAAGGGCAGCCTGAGAGCGTGCTGAAAATGGTTTACGATGGCGGTTTCATCGATGTATTTCCAGGGAATTCCATGACCACCACCCATGTTCGTGCGGCCTGCCCGCACGATTGTCCCGATACCTGCGCGCTGATCGTTACCGTCGAAAACGGTGTCGCAACCGAAGTGAAAGGCGATCCCGATCACCCCACCACCGCTGGTGTGCTGTGCACCAAGGTGGCCCGCTATGCGGAACGCACGTATCACCCGGACCGCCTGCTGTACCCCTTGCGCCGTATCGGCAAAAAAGGCGAGGGCAAGTTCGAGCGCATCAGCTGGGACGAGGCGCTCGATACCATCGCCGCCAAACTGACGCCGATCGCCGCGCGCGCGCCGGAAGCCATCCTGCCGTACAGCTATGCCGGCACCATGGGCCTGGTGCAGGGCGAATCCATGGCGCAGCGCTTTTTCCACCAACTGGGCGCCTCGCTGCTGGACCGCACCATTTGCGCGATGGCCGGCGCCACCGGTTACCGCTACACGGTCGGCGCGTCGATCGGCACCGACATGGAGCAATTCCAGGACGCCAAGCTGATCATCATCTGGGGCGGCAATCCGATCGCCTCGAACCTGCATTTCTGGACCCGCGCGCAAGCGGCAAAACGCCATGGCGCCAAGCTGATCGCGATCGACCCCTATCGCTCGCTGACGGCCGAGAAATGCCACCAGCACATTGCGCTGCTGCCCGGTACCGACGCGGCGCTGGCGCTGGGCCTGATGCATGTGCTGATCGCGGAAGATTTACTGGACCACGAATACATTGCCGACCACACCATCGGCTACGCGGAACTGAAGCAGCGCGTGGCCGAATGGACACCGCAACGCACGGCGGCAACGTGCGGCATCACAGACGAGGAAGTGGTGCAGCTGGCGCGCCTGTATGGCGGCATGGCCAAGGCCGGGGAACCGGTCGCCATCCGCATGAATTATGGCGTGCAGCGCGTCAAAGGCGGCGGCATGGCGGTCCGCAATATCGCGTGCCTGCCGGCGCTGGTGGGCGCGTGGCGCCATCCGGCCGGCGGCGTGCAATTGTCGTCGTCCGGCTCGTTCCCGACCAACAAACAAAGCCTGCAGCGTCCGGACCTGCTGGCCGGCCGCACGCCGCGCACCATCAATATGTCCACCATCGGCGACGACTTGCTGAAACCGTCGTCGCCGGAATTCGGCCCCCAGGTGGAAGCGGTGATCGTCTACAACAGCAACCCGGTCGCTGTGGCGCCCGAGTCGGCCAAGGTGGCGCAGGGCTTTGCCCGCGAAGATTTATTCACCGTGGTGCTGGAACACTTCCAGACCGATACCGCCGATTACGCGGACATCGTGCTGCCCGCCACCACGCAGCTGGAACACGTCGATACCCACACCTCGTACGGCCACTTGTACATGATGGCCAATAACGCGGCCATCGCACCGATGGGCGAAGCCAAAGCCAATACGGAAATCTTCCGCCTGCTGGCCGCGCGCATGGGCATGGATGATCCATGTTTCAGCGAGTCGGACGATGCACTGGCGGCGCAGGCGTTCAATACGCAAGACGTGCGCGCCATCCACTTTGACTGGGAATCGCTGAAGCGCAGCGGCTGGCAAAAGCTGAACATGCCGACCGCGCCGTTTGCCAACGGCGGCTTCCTGACGCCCTCGGGCAAGTGCGAGTTTTATTCCGCCGCGATGCAGGCCGATGGCCTCGATCCGCTGCCGACCTATATCGCACCTTACGAATCAGTGGCCAGCAATCCGGAACTGGCAAAACGCTATCCGCTGGCCATGATTTCACCACCGGCGCGCAACTTCCTCAATTCCACCTTTGTCAATGTGACCAGCCTGCGCGCGACCGAGGGCGAGCCGCATCTGGACATGCATCCGACAGACGCCGCCGCGCGCGGTATCGGCCCCGGTGACATGGTGCGAATCTACAACGATCGGGGCAGTTTCACGTGCAAGGCACGGGTGACCGACAAAGCCCGTACCGGCCTCGTGGTGGGGCTGTCGATCTGGTGGAAGAAGCTGGCCGGGGATGGCAAGAACGCCAATGAAGTCACCAGTCAGCGCCTCACGGATATGGGCCGTGCGCCGACTTTTTACGATACACTGGTTCAGGTGGAAAAATGCACCTGAAGGTGAAACATGCACGCAATTGCCCGTCAATTAAGGCGTGCCAGATTCTGGCTGGCGGCGGCTGCGTGCGCACTGATGCTGGTGGGGTGTGCACAGTTTAAGTATTACTTTCAGGCGGCCCAGGGCCAGTATGCGCTCTGGTCCGACGCCCGGCCAATTGAAGACTGGCTGGGCGACCCCAGCACCGATCCCAAACTCAAGGCACGCCTGGAAAAGGCGTTGCTGATCCGCCGTTTCGCCGTCAAGGAATTGAACTTGCCGGACAATGCCAGCTACAAGAATTACGCGGCGCTGAAACGCCCGTATGTGCTGTGGAACGTGGTGGCCACGCCGGAACTGTCGTTGCGCCCGATCCAGTGGTGCTTCCCGATCGCCGGTTGTGTCAGCTACCGGGGTTATTACAGCAAGGACGACGCGGAAGGCTACGCCGACCAGTTGCGCGCGGAAGGCAATGACGTGCAGCTCGGTGGTGTGCCGGCCTATTCCACGCTGGGCTGGTTCAGCGATCCGCTGCTGTCCTCGTTCATCAATTACTCCGACGTGGAGCTGGCGCGCATGGTGTTCCATGAACTGGCGCACCAGGTGGTGTATGCCGAGGGCGATTCCCGTTTCAATGAAGCGTTTGCGTCGGCCGTGGAAGAAGCGGGCGTGCACAAATGGCTGGAAATGTACGGCAACGACGCCATGCGCGAAGGCTACCTGCGCTATACCGCGCGACGCCAGGACTTCCTGGAATTGCTGGTCAAGCACCGCCAGTTGTTGGCCGACAATTACGCGCGCAAAGTCAGCGACAAGAAAAAACGCGAAGAAAAGGCGCGCATCTTTGCATCGCTGAAGGCGCAATACCAGGCCTTGCGCAATGGCGCCTGGGGCGGCTATGCCGGTTACGACCGGTATTTTTCCGAACACTTAAACAATGCCCACCTTGCCTCTGTTGCAACCTATAATGATTTCTTGCCCGGGTTCCGGGCCCTATTGGCGCAGGAAAAAACCTTTCCGCGCTTCTATGTTGCGGTGCAGCGCATGAAAAACCTGAGCCAGGCCGAGCGCCAAGCTCAACTGTTACAACTGGCCCAGCCTCAACCGCCAGCGGCCGCCGACGTCAACAATGCGGTGGCTACACAATCGATAGCTTTGCCTGTGCAGTAAATGTGCAGTCGATGGGCCGTATGCCTTGCTGCATAGCAGCAAGAATCACATTGCGGCAAGCGTTGGTTTTCCCGTAGAGGAGGCGTTCAAAAAATACAAAACTGCTTGCATACCGGGCGGCAGCCCGATAGCATCATCATAGTATTTGTGTACGAGCGTACTATTTTTTGCTTGAAACAGCTTGCAACGCCGGCACTGTGCGCCGCGCGCCATATAAAAAAACCACTGAGAGACGAGGCACAGGATGGACAAAATTTGGCTGAAGTCATATCCCCCCGGCGTTCCCGCGGAGATCGATCCTGACCAATACCGGTCGCTGGTACACCTGCTGGAAGAATCATTCCAGAAATACGCTAATCGCAACGCTTACGTGTGCATGGACAAGTTCATGACATACGCCGAGCTGGACAAGTTGTCGCGCCAACTGGGCGCGTGGCTGCAAAGCCGGGGCCTGAAAAAAGGCGCGCGCGTGGCGGTCATGATGCCCAATGTGCTGCAATACCCGGTGTCGATCGCCGCCATCCTGCGCGCCGGCTACACCGTCGTTAACGTCAATCCGCTGTACACCCCGCGCGAGCTCGAACACCAGCTCAACGACTCCGGCGCGGAAGCCATCATCATCCTGGAAAACTTCGCCACCACCCTGGAGCAGGTCTTGCCTCGCACCAAGGTCAAGCACATCGTCGTGGCCAACATGGGCGAGATGCTGGGCGGCCTGAAAGGCGCCATCGTCAATTTCGTGGTGCGCAACGTGAAGAAACTGGTGCCGGCTTTTTCGCTGCCGAACGCGCTGCGCTTCAAGTCCGTGCTGGGGCAGGGCGCCGGCATGAAGCTGACCCCGGTCGAGCTGAAATCATCCGATGTCGCTTTCCTGCAATACACGGGCGGTACCACCGGCGTCTCCAAGGGCGCCACCTTGACGCACCGCAATATCGTCGCGAACCTGCTGCAAATCGATGCGTGGGCGGCGCCCGCTTTGGCAAAAGCACCGCAGGTGGACCCGCTGACCATCATCTGCGCCTTGCCGCTGTACCACATCTTCGCGCTGACCGCCTGCGCCATGTGGGGCACCCATGCGGGCGCCTTGAACGTGCTGGTGCCGAATCCGCGCGATATCGGCGGCTTTATCAAGGAACTGCGCAAGTACAAGTTCAACATGTTCCCGGCCGTCAATACGCTGTACAACGCGCTGGTCAACCACCCCGAGTTTGCCAGCGTGGACTTCTCCGGCCTGAAGATTTGCAATGGCGGCGGCATGGCCGTGCAGCAGGCGGTCAACGACAAATGGCTGAAGGCCACCGGCGTGCCGATCCTCGAAGCGTATGGCTTGTCTGAAACGTCGCCACTGGCGACCGGCAACCGTGGCGACGGCCGTGAATTTACCGGCACCATCGGCTTGCCGGTCTGCTCCACTGAAATTGCCATCCTGGATGACGATGGCAACGAAGTGCCGCTGGGCCAGCCGGGCGAAATCGCGATCCGCGGCCCGCAAGTGATGGCGGGCTACTGGAACCGTCCCGACGAAACCGCCAAAGTCATGACGCCGGACGGTTACTTCAAGTCGGGCGACGTGGGCATCATGGATGCCAACGGTTACGTGAAAATCGTCGACCGCAAGAAAGACATGGTGCTGGTCTCGGGCTTCAATGTCTATCCGAACGAAGTGGAAGGCGTGGTGGCGTCGCATCCGGGCGTGCTGGAATGCGCGTGCATCGGCGTGCCGGACGAACACTCGGGTGAAGCGGTCAAGGTGTTCGTGGTGCGCAAGGATCCGAACCTGACGACCGAAACCCTGATGGCGTTCTGCAAGGACAACCTGACCGGCTACAAAAAACCGAAGTACATTGAATTCCGCGATGAATTGCCGAAAACGAACGTCGGCAAGATTCTGCGCCGCGCCTTGCGTGACGAGGGCGATAATAAAAAAGCGGCGTGACCGCACATGATTGACACATCCAACACGAGGCTATAGATGGAAAAGATCTGGTTGAAATCCTATCCCGAAGGCGTGCCGGCGGAGATCGACAACACGCAGTACAGCTCAGTAACGCAATTGCTGGAAGAGTCTTTCCGTAACTATGCCGACCGTGACGCGTATGCCTGCATGGACAAGACGCTGACGTACCGCGACGTCGATACGATGTCGCAGCACATCGGCGCCTGGCTGCAGAACAAGGGCCTGCAAAAAGGCGCGCGCGTGGCGATCATGTTGCCGAACGTGCTGCAATACCCGGTCGCCATGGCCGGTATCATGCGCGCCGGCTACGTGGTGGTGAATGTCAATCCGCTGTACACGCCGCGCGAACTGGCGCACCAGTTGAACGACTCCGGCGCCGAAGCCATTTTCGTGCTGGAAAACTTCGCCACCACCGTGCAGCAGGTGGTGGGCCAGACCAAGGTCAAACACGTGATCGTCGGTAGCATGGGCGATTTGCTGGGTGGCCTGAAAGGCATGATCGTCAACTTCGTGGTGCGCAAAGTCAAAAAGATGGTGCCGGCGTATTCGCTGCCGAAAGCCATCTCGTTCAAGCAAGTGCTGGCCGAAGGGGCGCGCCTGAAGTTGCGGGCCGTGAAACTGACACATGACGACATCGCGTTCCTGCAATACACGGGTGGCACCACCGGCGTGTCGAAAGGCGCCGTGCTGCTGCACCGCAACGTGCTGTCGAATGTGCTGCAAAACGAAGCGTGGCTGCAATTCAAGGCCAGCAGCGAGCAAATGGTGTTCGTCGCCGCGCTGCCGCTGTACCACATTTATTCGCTGACGATTTCGTGCTTCATGGGCATGCGCATGGGCGGCTTGAACTTGCTGATCCCGAACCCGCGCGATATTCCAGGCTTCGTCAAGGAACTGGCCAAATACAAGGTGACGGTATTCCCGGCCGTAAACACGCTGTACAACGCGCTGCTCAACAACCCGGACTTCGCCAAGCTCGATTTCTCGTCCTACAAGATTTGCAACGGCGGTGGCATGGCGGTGCAAAAGGCGGTGGCGGACCGTTGGCTGGCGGTGACCGGCACGCCGATCATCGAAGGTTATGGCTTGTCGGAAACGTCGCCGGTGGCGACCGCCAACCGGGTCGACATCAAGGAATTCACCGGTACGATCGGCTTGCCGATTCCGTCGACGGAAGTACAAATCCTCGATGACGACGGCAATGTGCTGCCCATCGGCGGCACCGGTGAAATCGCGATCCGCGGCCCGCAAGTGATGGCGGGCTACTGGAACCGTCCGGATGAAACCGCGAAGTCGATGACGGCCGATGGCTTCTTCAAGACCGGTGACGTCGGCATCATGGATGAACGCGGCTACACCCGCATCGTCGACCGCAAGAAAGACATGATCCTGGTGTCCGGCTTCAACGTCTATCCGAACGAGGTGGAAGGCGTGGTGGCGTCGCACCCGGGCGTGCTGGAAGTGGCGTGCATCGGCGTGCCGGACAAGAATTCCGGCGAAGCCGTGAAGTTGTTCGTGGTTCGCAAAGACCCGAACCTGACGGCCGACGCGCTGCAGGAATTCTGCAAGCATGAACTGACCGCCTACAAGAAACCGAAATACATCGAGTTCCGCGACGAACTGCCGAAGACCAATGTCGGCAAGATCCTGCGCCGTGAACTGCGCGATGAAAAGCCGAAGGCCAAGGAAGTCGCGTAAGTCGCTGGCTGCAATAATAAAAACGGCGCCGTGTGATATGCACGGCGCCGTTTTTATTTGCCAACTCAACATTACTCGACATTACAGGGCCTGGCCCCAAAAGCACGCGCGTGCGGGTGGCGGGTTAGAGCGCTTCGGCGGCGGCTTGGTCTTCCTTGCCGTCTTCCTGGTGCGCCTGCTGGCGCGCCCACATTTGCGCATACAGGCCATCGGCCGCCAGCAGCGCGTGGTGCGTGCCGCGTTCGACGATGCGGCCGTGGTCGAGCACGATGATTTGCTGGGCTTCCACCACCGTGGACAAGCGGTGCGCGATGACCATGGTGGTGCGGTTTTGCGCGATCTCCTTCAATTGCGCCTGGATCGCCTGTTCGGCCTTGGAGTCGAGCGCCGACGTGGCCTCGTCGAAGATCAGGATCGCGGGATTTTTCAGCAGCGTGCGCGCGATCGCCACCCGCTGTTTTTCGCCGCCCGACAGTTTTAATCCACGCTCACCGACCACGGTGGCATAGCCATCCGGCAGCGTGACAATAAAGTCGTGGATCGAGGCGGCGCGCGCGGCCGCCACGATGTCGTCCTTGCTGGCGCCGGGTTTGCCGTAGCCGATGTTGTACTCAATGGTGTCATTGAACAGCACCGTATCTTGCGGCACGATGCCGATCGCATGGCGCAGCGAATGCTGCGTGATGGCGCGGATATCCTGGCCATCGATGGCGATCGCTCCCGCGCCGACTTCATAAAACCGGTACAGCAGCCGTGACAGGGTGGACTTGCCGGAACCGCTGTGGCCGACGATGGCGGTGGTGGTGCCGGCGGCAATGGTGAAGTCGACGTCGAACAGGATTTGCCGTTTCGGCTCGTAGCTGAAGTCCACGTGCGAGAACTGCACTTGCGCGCCGTGCGTGACCAGCGGTTTGGCATCGGGCGCATCGTCCACTTCGCGGTTCTGGTCCAGCAGGCCGAACAGGCGCTCCATGTCGGCCAGGCTTTGCTTGATTTCGCGGTATATCACGCCGAGGAAGTTTAGCGGGATATACAGCTGGATCATGAAGGCGTTGACCAGCACCAGGTCGCCCAGCGTCATGCTGCCGTCGATCACACCCTGCGTGGCGCGCCACAGGATCAGCGTGACGGCGGTGGCGATGATCAGCGACTGGCCCGTGTTCAGGAACGACAGCGAGGTTTGCGACTTGACGGCGGCCGTTTCGTAGCGCTGCAAGCCTTCGTCATAGCGCTTGGCTTCGTAATCCTCGTTGCCGAAATATTTGACGGTTTCATAATTGATCAGCGAATCAATCGCGCGGGTGTTGGCCTTCGAATCAAGGTCGTTCATGGTGCGGCGGAAGTGGGTGCGCCAGTCCGTGACGATCACCGTGAACGCGATATAGCTGACCAGCGCGGTCAGCGTGATGGCGGTAAACCAGATGTCGTAGTGCATGACCAGGTAGCCCAGCACCAGCGAGATTTCGACCAGCGTCGGCAGGATGTTGAACAGCGTGTAGGAAATCAGCGAACCGACGCCGCGCGTGCCCCGTTCGATATCGCGCGTCATGCCGCCGGTTTGCCGGTTCAAATGGAAGCGCAGCGACAGCGAGTGCAAATGCCGGAACACTTGCAGCGCAATGGTGCGCACGGCGCGCTGGGTGACGCGGGCAAATAGGAATTCACGTAACTCGGTAAACATGGTGGTCGACAGCCGCAGCAAGCCATACGCCACCAGCGCGGCCACCGGCAGCACCAGCAGCGCATGCGGGTGCTCCGGCGTGACGGTCATGTCATCGACCAGCTTCTTCAGCACCACCGGCACGCCCACGTTGGCCAGTTTGGCGCCCACCAGCGCCATCAGGGCGGCCAGCACGCGCCATTTGTAGACCCACAGATAGGGCAGCAGGGTTTTGAGGGTGGCAAGGTCGCTGCGGGGCGGTTTGCCGGACGGGCCGGGGGGCAAGGGTTCGGAAGACTGGCGGCGCATGGCAGGGCTGGTTCCTGTAGTTTACAATTTCCCCAATTGTAGCCCTTGTGAGAAAAGCCCATGACCACGCCAGAAAACACCGAACTGACTGCGGAACGCCGCGGCCTGCCACCAGGAAAAATGCCGGAACTGCGCGTGATGCCCGCGCCGGCCGACGCCAACGTCTACGGCGACGTGTTTGGCGGCTGGATCATGGCGCAAGTCGACATTGCCGGTTCGCTGCCGGCCACCCGCCGCGCCAATGGCCGCGTCGCCACGGTCGCCGTCAATTCCTTCGTGTTCAAGAACCCGGTGTTCATCGGCGACTTGCTGTCGTTCTATGCCGACATCGTCAAGGTCGGCAATACCTCGATTACCGTCAATGTCGAGGTGTATGCGGAGCGTAACCGCCTGCAGGCATCGATCGTCAAGGTGACGGAAGCCACGCTGACCTATGTGGCCACCGGCCCGGACCGCAAGCCACGCCAGGTGCCGCCGCTGGACACCTTCGAGTAAATCGTTGCGACGCGTGCCATGCCGCCCGCCCGGCGCGCCGCCGTGAGTCGCCGTGCGCTGCTGCTGACGGCGGCGCGCGTGTCGGCGCTGGCGGGACTGGCCGCCGCTGGTGTCTCGTCGCCCCCCGCGCGTGCCGCCGGCAATCGATATGGCAACGGCCAGTATCCGTTTACGCTGGGCGTCGCCTCCGGCGCCCCCTTGCCCGACGCGGTGGTGCTGTGGACCCGTATTTTGCATGACCCGCTGCAGGCCTCCGCCACGCCGCCGGTGGCGCTGCCGGTGCGCTGGGAAGTGGCGGCCGATGACGCTTTCCGGACCATCGTGGCGCAAGGCGCCGCCACCGCGCTGCCGGAACTGGCGCACAGCGTGCACGTCGATGTGCGCGGCCTGTCGCCCGCGCGCTGGTACTGGTACCGCTTCATGCTGGGCGACGCCGTCAGTCCGGTGGGGCGCACCCGCACCGCGCCCGCCGCACAGGACTTGCCGGCGGCCCTGAAGCTGGCCGTGGCATCGTGCCAGCACTGGGAATTCGGTACCTATGCGGCGCACCGCCATATCGCGGCTGCCGCGCCGGACCTGGTGGCCTTTGTCGGTGATTACATTTATGAGTGGGGCCCCTACCAGTTGCGCCATCCGGCGCGCGCCGTGCGCGCCGATGAAAGCTTGACGCTGGCCGACTACCGGGCCCGCTATGCGCAATACAAAAGCGATGCGGACCTGCAGGCGGCGCATCATGCGGCGCCGTGGATCCTCGCGTGGGACGACCATGAAGTGGCCAATGACTACGCCGGCTTGCGCGACGAGCGGCTCGATGCGCAGTTTGCCGCCCGGCGCGCCGCCGCCTACCAGGCGTATTACGAACACCAGCCGCTACGCCTGCCCGCGCCGGGCATCCAGAACGGCATGATGCGCATGCACCAGCGTTATGACTGGGGGCGGCTGGCCCGCTTCCATGTGCTCGATAACCGCCAGTACCGCGCGGTGCAGGCCTGTACGCCGGAGCGGGGCGGCTCAACCTCGGTGCGGCCGCGCGACTGCGGCGCCTTGCGCGATCCGCGCCGCTCGATGCTGGGCGGCGAGCAGGAACGGTGGCTGGAACAGGGCTTGAAAACGTCGGCCGCGCGCTGGAATATCCTGGCCCAGCAAACCCTGATGGCGCAATGCAGCCAGTTGCCGCTGGCGCTGGCGGGCAACAGCCGCGATGGCCGCTACTGGACCGATGGCTGGGATGGCTATCCGGCCGCGCGCCAGCGTCTGTATGACGTGTTGCAGGCCAGCGGCGCCGGCAATCCGCTGGTGCTGTCAGGCGATGTGCACACGTTTTATGCGGCGGAATTGCGGCCCGATCCGTTACGGCCGGCAGGGCGGGCCAATCCACTGGTGGCCACCGAGTTTTGCGGCACCTCGGTCACGTCCAGTTCACGGCCGCAAGCCCGGACCTTGCAATATGTCGAGATGAATGCGCAACTAAAGTATGGCCGCAGCGACAAGCGCGGTTTCATGCTGCTCGAGGTGCGCCCGGAACGGTGCGTGGTGGATTTCCGGGCGCTCGAGGATGTGCAGGATGCGGCGAGCAAGATTGCCACCGTCGCGCAGTTCACTGTGCTGGAAGGAAAACCCGGTCTGGCCTGACCCGGGTGAGTGGCTCGCCGGCGCGGCGCTATGCCGTGCGGGCCCGCTCCAGCAAGCGTTCCATGGCTTCCTTCTGGAACACCCGGAACGCATCATTGCCGGTCACGTTGCTGAACATCAGTGCGCCGACGCGTTTGCCCAAGTCCAGCGCCGCCACCGAGTCCGCCCCCACATCGCCGCCGTAGTGCATGGCCAGGTTGCCGTTTTGCTCGCGCAGGGTCCAGATCAGCGCCTGCTGCACGTTCTGGTCCACCGCCACCGCTTGCGGCGACAGGAACGTGGCCAGGGTGCCTTGCTGCAGGTAGCGGCGGCCATCGACCGCGCCTTCGCCGCTGAAGATTTCCAGGATGCGGGCGAAATCGCGGGCGGAAGAGCGCAGCAGGCCGGCCGGCCAGCCGGGTGCCCCCGTCGGCGCCAGCGCTTGCAAGCCATGCTCCAGGCGCGCATAGGGCTGCGCCAGCGGCGCCTTGCCCATGGCCGCCAGGGTCCAGCCGGTGTGGCGCATGCCAAGCGGCGAAAACAGGCGTTTTTGCGTCAGCACGTCCAGGCCTTGCCGTTCCGCGTTGACCCGCCCGGCCAGGTAGCCCAGCAGCGTAATGCCGACATTCGAATAGGCCCAGGTGCTGCCCGGCTTGGTCTCACTGAAGGAACCGGCCGGCGCATACCAGCGGCCGTTGGGCGACAGGTAGCCGGCCAGGAAGTCGCGCAATTGCAACGTGACGCCGGCCGAAAAATCGCCGTGGCGCTCGTTGTACACGGTATCGGCAATGCCCGAGGTATGGCTCAGCAAGTGGCGGAACGTGATCGGCGTGTCCGGGAAGGCCGGGTGCAGCACCGGGAAATCCAGGTACGGGGCGATCGGGTCGTCGAGGCGGAACGCGCCCTGTTCGTGCAGCATCATCATGGCCGTGCCGGTGACGACCTTGCTGACCGAGGCGATGTGAAATGCCGTGTCCGGCGTCACCGGCGTGCGCGCCTGCACGTCGGCCAGGCCGAAGCCCCGCACGAACTGGGTCCTGCCATTGCGCACCGTGGCCACGCTGACACCGGCGGTGCCGGTTTTGCGCAAGCCATCGGTCATGAAACGGGAAAAGTCATCTTCCCAATGGCTGTTCGCCGCCAATGCCATGGGCGCCATGTACGACGCGGCAAATGACGTGGCAAACAAGCCCAACATATTCCTGCGGTCCATCTGTCTCCTCCAAAGATACAGCGCCGGCCCACTCCCGGGAAAGTCCATGCTTTCCTTCTTGATAAGCCGTGCGCCAAAAAAAAGAGGCACCCTTGTGGGATGCCTCGGTTGATGCCGTGCCGGTTATGGCAGCGGCGAATCCGACAGTTCGCTTTGCAGCGGCTCGACCAGCTCGCCTTCCCACTTCGCGACTACGGCTGCGGCGATGCCGTTGCCGACCACGTTGGTGGCGGAGCGCGCCATGTCGAGGAAGTGGTCAATGCCCAGCAGCAGCAGCAAGCCTGCTTCCGGGATGTTGAACTGGCCCAGGGTGGCGGCAATCACCACCAGCGAGGCGCGCGGGACACCGGCGATGCCCTTGGACGTCAGCATCAGCACCGCCATCATGGTCATTTGGGTGCCCAGCGACATTTCAATGCCGTACGCCTGTGCGATGAACACGGTGGCGAACGTGCAATACATCATGGAGCCGTCCAGGTTGAACGAATAACCGATTGGCAGCACGAACGAGGCGATGCGGTTGCGCACGCCGAAACGCTCCAGGCCTTCCAGGGTTTTCGGATAGGCCGCTTCGCTCGATGCGCACGAAAACGCGATCAGCGACGGGCTGCGCAATTCCTTCATCAGCGCGAAGATACGTTTGCCCAGGAACAGGAAACCGGCAAAGATCAGGATGCCCCACAGCAGGGCAATGCTCAGGTAGAACTCGGCCATGAACACGCCGTAGGTGCCCAGCACGCCCAGGCCGCTCTTGGCGATGGTGCCGGCCACGGCGGCAAACACCGCCACTGGCGCGAATTGCATCACATAGCCGGTCACTTTCAGCATGATGTGGGCCAGGCCGTCGATCGCGTCGACCAGTGGTTCCGCTTTCTTGCCGACTGCCGCCGCCGCGGTGCCGAAGAACAGCGAGAACACGACGATTTGCAGGATTTCATTC
This sequence comes from Burkholderiaceae bacterium, assembly GCA_019751755.1. Taxonomy (GTDB): domain Bacteria; phylum Pseudomonadota; class Gammaproteobacteria; order Burkholderiales; family Burkholderiaceae_D; genus Rugamonas. Next base: position 16,134 of record JAIENA010000181.1, read on the forward strand.
TTGGCCATGCCGTCGACGATGGAGGCTGGCACCAAGTGGGTAATGAATTCCTTCAGCGACAGGCTGGTGGCGGCGATGCCGGTCGAGGCGACGGCTGGCAGGTGGCCGACCAGGGCGTCGCCCGGACGGAACAGGTTGACCATGATCAGACCCAGGGTCAGCGACACCACGGACGCAATCAGGAACCAGCCCATGGTTTTCAGGCCGATGCGGCCCACTTCCTTGGCGTCACCCATGCGCGCAATCCCCACCACCAGGGTGGAAAAGACCAGCGGCGCAATGATCATTTTGATCAGGCGCAGGAAAATCGTCGTCAGCAACGACATATAGTCGGCAAACTCAGTCGGCTTGGCCATGTTGGCATTGGCAACATAGCCAACCACGATGCCCAGCACGAGGCTGACCAGAATGTAGGTGGTGAGATTGCTACGAGGGGAAGGGCTGGCGCCGGAAGCGCTGTGGTTGGTTTTCATGTGCGTGTTTCCTGTGGTACTGTCCAGCCACACTGTTTTGCAGTGCAAACCGTCACTACCGGTAGAATTGATGAATCTGTGAGCAGGGAAGTCGGGAGTATCGTTGCGCCCCTGATGCATGTCAAGCAACTGTGCGTCGTGCGGAAAAGAGTTAGTAAAACCGAATATTTTTCTCGGAATGTATGATAGACATCAAGAACCTCAGCAAGTGGTATGGCCATTTTCAGGTGTTGACGGAATGCAACACCAGTGTGGCCCGAGGGGATGTGATGGTCATTTGCGGTCCGTCCGGTTCCGGCAAGTCCACCCTGATTAAAACCGTCAACGGGCTGGAGCCGTTCCAGCAAGGCGAAATCATCGTCGATGGCACCTCGGTGGGCGCGAAAGGGACGGATTTGCCGGCGTTGCGGGCCCGCATCGGCATGGTATTCCAGAATTTCGAACTGTTTCCCCACCTGTCGGTCCGCGACAACCTGACGCTGGGACAAATCAAAGTGTTGAAACGCAGCCGCGAGGAAGCCGTCGAGCGCGGCTTGCGCTACCTGGACCGGGTTGGCTTGCTGGCGCAGCAGGATAAATACCCGAACCAGTTGTCCGGCGGCCAGCAGCAGCGGGTGGCGATTGCGCGCGCGCTGTCGATGGACCCGATCGCCATGCTGTTCGATGAGCCCACCTCGGCGCTGGATCCGGAAATGATCAATGAAGTGCTGGACGTGATGGTGGGGCTGGCGCAGGAAGGCATGACGATGATGGTGGTGACCCATGAAATGGGCTTTGCCCGCAAGGTCGCCAACCGCGTGGTGTTCATGGACCAGGGCCGCATCCTCGAAGATTGCGGCAAGGAGGCGTTTTTCGATGCACCCCGCTCCGAGCGCGCCAGGGATTTCCTGGCGCGGATTATTCATTAATAGCGCAGCACGGCCGGTGGTGGTGGCAAACGTGGATGTTGCTGCGAGAAAATGTCCACTTTTGTCACATTCGGGGTCTGACCCCAAGGCGTGACATGGTGCGGTACGCGGTAAAATGCAGGGATTCTTTCTTCGATTTCTCCTTCAGACACCCTGCGAGCAGCCGCCATGTCCCATATCGACACTCCTGACAGCATCACCCTTATCCGTCCAGACGACTGGCATTTGCACCTGCGCGACGGCGCCACCCTGGCCAGCGTACTGCCGCACAGCGCGCGCCAGTTTGGCCGCGCCATCGTCATGCCGAATTTAAAACCACCGGTCACCACGGTGGCGGCGGCCGAAGCGTACCGTGGCCGTATCCTGGCGGCGCTGCCGCAAGGCATGGCGTTCGAGCCGTTGATGACCTTGTACCTGACCAACAATACGCCGCCCGATGAAATTCGCCGCGCGGTCGACAGTGGTTTTGTCTATGGCGTAAAACTGTATCCGGCCGGCGCCACCACCAACTCCGATGCCGGCGTGACCGATATCGCCAATTGCCACAAAACGCTGGAAGTCATGCAGGAACTGGACTTGCCGCTGCTGGTGCACGGTGAAGTCACCGATCCCGACGTCGACGTGTTCGACCGCGAAGCCGTGTTCATCGAACGCGTGATGCGTCCGCTGCGCAAGAGCTTCCCGGAATTGAAAGTCGTGTTCGAGCACATCACCACCCGCCACGCCGCCGAATACGTGGCCGAAGCGGAAGGTCCGATTGCCGCCACCATCACGGCGCACCACCTGCTGTACAACCGCAATGAGCTCTTCAAGGGCGGCATCCGTCCGCACTACTATTGCCTGCCGATCCTGAAGCGCGAAGAACACCGTCTGGCGCTGGTGACGGCCGCCACCAGCGGCGATGAACGTTTCTTCCTGGGCACCGATTCCGCGCCGCACGCGCAGGGCGTCAAGGAAAACGCCTGCGGCTGCGCCGGCTGCTACACCGCGCTGCACGCGATGGAACTGTATGCCGAAGCGTTCGAACGCGCCGGTGCGCTCGATAAACTCGAAGCGTTTGCCAGCCTCAATGGCCCGGCCTTCTACGGCGTCGAGCCCAACCAGGACAGCATCACCCTGAAGCGCGAAGCATGGACCCTGCCGGCCACGCTGCCGCTGGGCGACCAGGACGTGGTGCCGTTGAACGCGGGCGAAACCATCCACTGGAAGATGGTTTAAGTCGCTTGATTTAAATCGCTCGATCTAACGTGTTCTCTGACATCGACTGGCGGCAATCCTGGTACGACGCGGTACGGGATGCCGCCGGCGGTATCGATCTCGATGCCGCCAGCATGATTCCCTCCTTGTGCGCGCAAGCAGCATCGCGCCAATTATGCAATCATCAGGGCTTACCATTGCAGTTCGTGCCGCAAAGCGCGCTGCCCGACGGCGTCGCCTATGAAGCATTCATTGGCGCCACCGGCAACGTGCCCACGCGCGAAAACTTGCATGATTTTTTCAACGCGCTGGTCTGGCTCACCTTTCCGCGCATCAAGCAGCAACTGAACGCCTTGCAGGCGGCGCAGATTGCGCAGGACGGGGTCGGCAAAGCGCGCGGACCGGCGCGCGACGCCGCCACCTTGTTCGATGAAAACGCCGCGCTGCTGGTGGTGCGTGATGGCGAAGCGGGGCGCCAGTTGGTACAGGCGCTGCGCGGCCATGACTGGCGCACGGCCTTCATCGGCTTGCGGGACGTGTTCGGACGCGACGCGCACGTCTGGCTGTTCGGTCACGCGCTGATGGAAAAACTGGTGGCGCCCTACAAGGCGATCACCGCGCACACGCGGGTGGTCTGGGCCGACGACCGCTATTTCGCGTGCGATGGCGCCGGCCGCCGCGCCTGGATCGATGCCAAGGTGGCCCATGAACTGGCCGCCGAGGGATTGAGTAAAAGTTGTTTCACGCCGCTGCCCATGCTGGGCGTGCCGGGCTGGTGGCCGCAACAGGACGAGGCGTTTTATGGCGATGCGGCGGTGTTCCGGCCCAAGCGCGTCGCGCCGACCAAGGAAGCGAAGGAAGCATAAATGGAAAAAATCATCCGCTGGGGCATCCTGGGGACGGGCAAGATCGCCAAGGCCATGGCACAGGGCTTGCGCGATACGCCAGGTGCTGAACTGGTTGCGGTCGCATCGCGCACGCAAGCCGGCGCCGACCGGTTTGTTGCTGAATTGAGCGCAGGCATCGGCGCGCAATTGGGTACCGTGCGCTGCCATGGCAGTTACCAGGCGCTGGCCGATGATCCGGAGGTCGACGTGGTGTACATCGCCACGCCGCACCCGCTCCACTATGAGAACGCCGTCATGTGTCTGCATGGCGGCAAGGCGCTGCTGGTGGAGAAAGCATTTACCGTCAACCGTCGCGAAGCCGAACAACTGGCCGCGCTGGCGCGCGACAAGCAGCTGTTCGTCATGGAAGCCATGTGGAGCCGCTTCCTGCCGGCCATCCTGGAAGCCCGGCGCCTGCTCGACAGCGGCGTCATCGGCGTCCCCGCCAGCCTGTCGGCGGACTTTGGTTTTGCCGCCGAGGTGGGCCCGGAACACCGGCTGTTCAATCCGGACCTGGGCGGCGGCTCGCTGCTGGACCTGGGCATTTATCCGCTGTCGCTGGCGGCGTATTTCCTCGGCCCGGTGGTCGGCGTCAACGCCGTGGGCGAACTGGCCGATACCGGCGTCGATATGCAAGCCTCGTTTGCGCTGCGCCATGCATCGGGCGCGCTGTCGTCGTGCACCAGCAGCTTGCGGGCCCATACACCGAATACCTTGACGATTTCCGGCAGCAAGGGTTTCTTGCGCCTGAACCCGCGCTTTTATTGCACCGAGTCGCTGACCATCGGACTGCAGGACGGCAGCGGGCGTGACGTGTCGGCGCCGCGCATCGGCAATGGCTATGCGCACGAGGCGCTGGAAGTGAACCGCTGCCTGCGCGAGGGCTTGCTGGAAAGTCCGCTGATGCCGCTGGCCGAATCGGTGGCGCTGATGGGCTGGCTTGACACCATCCGTGGACAAATCGGCGTGCGCTACGCGGCCGATGCCGCCACCAACGCCGCCCCCAACGCTGAAGGAGGCGCCGATGTTCACCGCTGACCGTGTTCCATCGCTGAAATCGGTGCTGCTGGCCAGCGGCGTCGTGCTGACGCTGGCGATGGGCGTGCGCCATGGTTTCGGCTTCTGGATGCAGCCGATTTCGCAGGCCAATGGCTGGACCCGTGAAACCTATTCGCTGGCGCTGGCGGTACAAAACCTGATGTGGGGCGCGTTCGGCCCCTTCGCCGGCATGGCGGCCGACCGCTTCGGCACCATGCGCGTGGTGCTGGTTGGCGCGCTGGCGTATATGGCGGGCTTGCTGTGGATGGCGTGCGTGACGCAACCGCTGCTGTTCATCATGGGTTCCGGCGTGTTCATTGGCCTGGGCCTGGCGTGTACCGCGTTTGGCGCCGTCAGCGGCATCATCGGCCGGGTCGCGCCGGTGGAGCGGCGCTCGTGGGCCTTCGGCATATCCGGTGCGGCCAGTTCGTTTGGCCAGTTCCTGATGATGCCGATCGAACAATTCTTGATTACGTCGCTGGGCTGGCAGCAAGCGTTTTATTTGCTGGCCGCGGTCCTGGTGCTGGCCATGGTGCCGTCCTCGTTCTGGCTGCGCGAGCCCGCCGCAGCCCATGCCGACGGCCCGCGCCAGAGCATCGGTGAAGCCTTGGGTGAAGCGCTGGGCAACCGCTCGTTCCTGCTGCTGGTGGCCGGCTATTTCGTGTGCGGCTTCCAGGTGGTGTTCATCGGCGTGCATTTGCCGGCCTACCTCAAAGACAAAGGCGTCGCCGACCCGAAAGTCGCGGTGCTGGCGCTGGCGCTGATCGGCCTGTTCAATATCTTTGGCTCGTTCCTGGCCGGCAAATGGGGCGGCATCGTGCCCAAGCGCTATCTGCTGTCGGGGATTTATTCGCTGCGCTCAGTGGCCATCGTATTGTTCCTGCTGGCGCCGCTGTCGCCGCTCTCGGTGTACCTGTTCGCGGCCGCGATGGGCTTCCTGTGGCTGTCGACGGTGCCGCTGACGAACGGCATCATTGCCGGCATCTTCGGGGTGCGGCACATGTCGATGCTGGCCGGCGTGGTGTTTTTCTCACACCAGATCGGCAGTTTCCTGGGCGTGTGGCTGGGCGGCTACCTGTTCGCGCTGCAGGGCAATTACGACGTGGTATGGGGGATTGCGATTGCCCTGGGCGTGTTTGCCGGGCTGGCCAACTTGCCGGTCGATGAGCGTCCCGTGGTGCGCGGCGGCGCGTTGAAGGCGGCGTGATGAAACCATGGCTGGCATGGGCTCTGGCCATGGCGGCGATGGCGCTGGCCTTCGCCGCTTATTTGCGGTCCGATTTCATGCTCGATTGGGGGAACCGGATCGCGTTGTGTTTTTAACGCGCTCCGTTCCGATGGATTAACCGCGCTTGCTGCGCTTGCCGGATTTCGAGGCGACGGCTTTGGCCTTGGCGGGCGCTTTGGCCATGGCGGCCTTGCCGCCGCTGCGGCGGGTGTTTTTGGCTTGCTTGCCAACTTTGGCTTTGGCGCTCATGCGGGGCGCGGAATAGACGGCATCGGCATCGCCGTTGCGCTTCGCATTCAGCGCCTGGCGCAGGGCGTTGTCTTCCAGCGGTTCATCGAGCAAGTGCTGCGGGTCGATCCGCTTGCCATCCTTGAAGGCTTCCAGGTGCAGGTGCGGACCGGTGGAGCGGCCCGTCATGCCGGAGTGGCCGATCAGCTCACCCGCCGACACCATGTCGCCCACGCGCACCAGCCGTTCCTTCAAGTGTGCATACAGTGAACGCAGCCCGTTCGGATGTTCGATCACTACCACTTCGCCGTATTTCTTGTCGCCTTCATAGCGGTTGGTGGAGGCCACCACCGTGCCCTGATCGGTCGCCTTGATCGGCGTCCCGGTCGGCGTGGAAAAATCGACGCCGCCGTGCGCACGTTTGCCGCGCAGTGCGCCAAAGAAACTGCTGACCTTGCCGCCATCGAGCGGCAGGCTCCAGCGTGACGCGGGGGCTTCGGAAGGCTCCGGGGTACCAGAGGCGTGCACCGGCAGACTGGCGGCCAGCAACAGGGCGAGCGTGAGTTGGGCAAGTTTCGGCATAGCCGGTGAGTGTCGCACAGGGTTTGCGGTCGCGCAAGGAAATTCGATGCCTCCCTGCAACATTGGTATTTTCTCAGTTGACGGCTTGGCATCCGGTGCCATGTGGTCACGCCGATCCGGCTGCGCGGCGTCGGCCACCACCAGCCCTTACACTTTCAGGAATTCTTCCCGGCCGCCCAGCCAACGCTCGAGGTGGCCCTCGACCACGGGCAGGTATTTTTCATCCTTCAGCAGTGCGGCCGCCACGTCGCGCGCGCGGTCCACCAGCCAGGCATCGGCTTCCAGGTCGGCAAAGCGCAGCATGGCCTGGCCCGACTGGCGCGCGCCGAGGAATTCGCCGGGGCCCCGGATTTCCAGGTCGCGCCGCGCGATTTCAAAGCCATCGGTGGTCTCGCGCATCGTCATCAGGCGCTGCTTGGCCACGCCACCCAGCGGGCTCTGGTACAGCAGCAGGCAGGCCGACGCGGCCGAACCCCTGCCCACACGGCCGCGCAACTGGTGCAACTGCGACAGGCCGAAGCGCTCCGCATGCTCGATCACCATCAGCGAGGCGTTCGGCACATCGACCCCGACTTCAATCACGGTGGTGGCCACCAGCACTTGCATGGTGTTGGCGGAAAACGCATCCATGATCGCCTGCTTTTCGGCCGGTTTTAATTTGCCGTGCACCAGGCCGACTTGAAGGTCGGGCAGCGCTTCGGCCAGCAGCGCATGGGTTTCCGTGGCCGTTTGCAATTGCAGCGCTTCCGACTCTTCGATCAGGGGGCAGACCCAATACACTTGCCGCCCCTCCAGCGCCGCCGCATGGACCCGTTCGATGACTTCGTCACGCCGGTTCTGGTCGATTGAGCGCGTCACGATGGGACTGCGGCCCGGCGGCAATTCATCGATCACCGACACTTCCAGGTCGGCGTAATAGGTCATGGCCAGTGTGCGCGGAATCGGCGTGGCCGACATCATCAACTGGTGCGGCACCGCGCCTTCGTTGCCCTTGTTGCGCAGCGTGAGGCGTTGGCCGACGCCGAAGCGGTGCTGTTCATCGACGATCACCAGGCCGAGGTTGGCGAATTGCACGCTGTCCTGGATCAGGGCATGGGTGCCGATCACCAGCCGCGCTTCACCGGTTTCCACCAGTTCGGTGGCGGCGGCCTTGTTCTTTTTGGTCAGGCTGCCGGTCAGCCACGCGACTTTGACGCCCAGCGGCTCCATCCATGCGGCGATCTTGCGGAAGTGCTGGTCGGCCAGGATTTCGGTCGGTGCCATCAGCGCCGCCTGGTAGCCGCTGTCGATCGCTTGCGCGGCCGCCAGCGCCGCCACCACGGTTTTGCCGGCGCCGACGTCGCCCTGCAGCAGGCGCTGCATCGGATAGGCTTCGCCGATGTCGGCGCGGATTTCATCGAGGACGCGCTGTTGCGCACCGGTCAGCTTGAACGGCAGCGCTTGCTGGAACTGCGTCGACAACTCGCCCACCACCGACAGCGGTGGCGAGCCCTTGGCGCGGCGCGCCTTTTGCGCCCGTTTCAGCGACAATTGCTGCGCCAGCAATTCATCGAACTTCATGCGTGTCCACGCCGGATGCGTGCGCTCCAGCAGCGTATACGTATCGACGTCTTGCGGCGGGTTGTGCAGCAGGCGCACGGCCGGTTCGAAATTGCCCAGCTCCAGCCGTTCCAGCAGGCGCGGCGGCAAGGTGTCGGACCAGTCCACCCGTTTCATCGCCTCGGCGATGGCCTTGCGCATCACGTGCTGCGGCAAGCCTTCGCCGGCCGGATAGACCGGTGTCAGCGAGGTCGGCAGCGGCGCGCCGGCGTTGACCACTTTATAGTGCGGATGCACCATTTCCGCGCCCAGGAAGCCGTGCTTCAAGTCGCCGCGGGCCCGCACCCGGGTGCCTTCCTCCAATTGCTTGACCTGGCTGCCATAGAAATTCATGAAGCGCAGCTGCAAGTCGCCGGTGCCATCGGAAATATGGACCAGCAATTGGCGCCGTGGTTTATAGGTGATTTCGTTGCGGGTGACGATGCCTTCCACCTGCGCGGTTTCGCCGCCGTGCAGGCAGGCTTCCTGGATCGAGATGACTTGGGTTTCATCCTCGTAACGCATCGGCAAGTGCAACACCAGGTCCATATCCGTGTGCAAACCCAGCCGGGCCAGCTTGGCTTCCAGCGACAGGGCTTTCTTGGCGGGGGCTTTGGCCGCCGGTTTTTTGGCCGGCTTGGCCGCGGCGGCAGGGGCGGGCGGCAGGACGTCGGGCGGCATGTCAGGCAGGGTAGACGGCATCGGGCGGCAATTCAGGGTGTTCCATCAGCTAGTGTAGAATAGAGGGTTGCCCCTCCGTTTTATACACGCGTTTTCATGTATTCCTTATCAGACTTCGATTTTAACTTGCCGCCAGAGCGGATAGCGCAATTTCCCCTGCCGGATCGCAGTGCTTCACGCCTGCTGCACGTCGACGACGCCACGCTGGTCGATCGCCAGTTCACCGACATCCTCGATTTGCTGCAGCCGGGCGACTTGCTGGTGATGAACAACACGCGCGTGCTGAAGGCCCGTTTCTTTGGCCACAAAGACAGCGGCGGCAAGGTCGAGGCACTGGTCGAGCGCGTACTCGATACCCGCACCGTGCTGGCCCAGGTGCGCGCCTCGCGCTCGCCGCTGGCCGGCACCAAACTGCGGCTGGCCGATGCGTTTGAGGTCACGGTGGGCGAGCGCGCCGGCGAATTCTTCACGCTGCACTTTGACAGTGACGTGTTCGACCTGATCGAGACCTATGGCCGCCTGCCATTGCCGCCGTATATCGAGCACACGGCCGATGCCTTCGATGAAACGCGCTACCAGACCGTGTTCAACAAAGTGCCGGGCGCGGTGGCCGCGCCGACGGCCGGCCTGCACTTCGACGACGCGCTGCTGGCGCGACTGAAAGACAAGGGCGTTAATTTCGCCTACGTTACCCTGCACGTGGGCGCCGGCACGTTCCAGCCGGTGCGGACGGAAAACCTGTCCGAGCACCAAATGCACACCGAGTGGTACACCATGCCACAGGAAACCGTGGACGCCGTGCGGGCAACCCGCGCGGCCGGCCGCGATGTGGTGGCGGTGGGCACCACCAGCCTGCGCGCGCTGGAATCGGCGTCGCAAACGGGCCAACTGGCGGCGGGCAGTGCCGATACGGCGCTGTTCATCACGCCCGGCTATCAATTCAAGACGGTGACCCGGTTGATCACCAATTTCCACTTGCCGAAGTCGACCCTGCTGATGCTGGTGTCGGCCTTCGCCGGTTTCGACGAGATCCGCAGCGCCTATGCCCATGCGATCGCCAGCGAATACCGCTTCTTCAGCTATGGCGATGCGATGCTGCTGACCACGCAATCGCGCGCCGCATAAAACACGAAAGACAACCATGTTGGAATTTAAACTGATCAAGACGGACACCAGCGGCCTGACCAAGGCGCGCCGCGGTACCGTCAAACTCAACCACGGTGAAGTGCAAACGCCGATTTTCATGCCAGTCGGAACCTATGGTTCCGTCAAGGCGATGTCGCCGCTGGAATTGAAGGAAATCGGCGCCCAGATCATTCTGGGCAACACCTTCCACCTGTGGCTGCGCCCGGGCAACGACATCATGTCGAAGTTTGGCGGCCTGCATGGGTTCATGGGCTGGGACAAGCCGATCCTGACCGATTCCGGCGGTTTCCAGGTGTTTTCGCTGGGCGAGATGCGCAAGATTACCGAAGAGGGCGTGACGTTCCAGTCGCCGATCAATGGCGATAAATTGTTCCTGTCGCCGGAAATCTCGATGCAAATCCAGCGCGTGCTCAATTCCGACATCGTCATGCAGTTCGACGAATGCACGCCCTATAAAATCAACGACCGTCCGGCCACGCTGGATGAAGCAGCGAAATCGATGCGCATGTCGCTGCGCTGGGCGCAGCGCTCGATGGATGAATTCAAGCGCGGGGAAAACCCGAATGCGCTGTTTGGCATCGTGCAGGGCGGCATGTTTGAAAACCTGCGCGATGAATCGCTGGCCAAGCTGGAAGAAATCGATTTCCCGGGCCTGGCGATCGGCGGCCTGTCGGTGGGCGAGCCGAAAGAAGACATGATGCGCGTGCTGGAACACGTCGGCCCGCGCCTGCCGGCCAACAAGCCGCACTACCTGATGGGCGTCGGCACGCCGGAAGACCTGGTGGCCGGTGTCAGCAACGGGGTCGATATGTTCGATTGCGTGATGCCGACCCGCAATGCCCGTAACGGCTGGATTTTCACCCGCTTTGGCGACGTGAAAATCAAGAATGCCCGTTACAAGGATGATAAGGAGCCGCTCGATGCGACGTGCGCATGCTATACCTGCCGCAACTTCTCGCGCGCGTATCTGCACCACCTGCACCGCACCCAGGAAATCCTGGGCGCGCGCCTGAACACCATCCACAACCTGCACTACTACCTGGACATCATGCGCCAGATGCGCGAAGCCCTGGACGACGACCGCTTCCATGCGTGGACCCTGGAATTCCACAAGGACCGCGCACGCGGCGTATAAGTCAATATGCTACGTGGGGGCCCGGCCCCCATGTTGTTAGCGATGCCAAGGTGACGGTTGTCGCGCAATTGTCACCTTGTAAAACATTTCATCAGCCTCACATAGCCCCGGATGTCTTTGCGCTCGGTCACGGGTGCTAGAATACAGCGCTATTTTTTTCACAATCTCATTGGAGTTTACTGTGTTCATTTCCAACGCCTACGCTCAAGCCGCCGCAGATCCTCTCGGCCTGGGTGGCAACCTCACCAGCTTCCTGCCGCTGATCCTGATGTTCGTGGTCATGTATTTCCTGATGATCCGTCCTCAGCAAAAGCGCGCCAAGGAACAGAAAGCCATGATGGACGCGCTGGCCAAAGGCGACGAAGTCGTGACCGCCGGCGGCATCCTGGGCAAGGTTGCCAAGGTCGCCGACGTCTACGTGACCCTGGAAGTGTCTACGGGTAACGAAATGATCGTACAAAAATCGTCGATCACCACGCTGCTGCCAAAAGGCACGCTCAAAGCGCTGTAATCCCTGACGGGCCCGCCGATCCAGCGTCGCCGGGCCCGTTTGCAACTCCTGAACGCAGATAACCATGAATCGCTATCCAGTCTGGAAATATATCGTCATTGCCATTACGGTGTTGCTGGGCGCACTGTATACGGCGCCCAACTACTTCGGCGAATCCCCTGCACTGCAGGTCACCAGCGGCAAGTCCACCGTCAAAGTCACGAGTGAGTTGACCGCCAAGGTCGAGCAAGTGCTGAAGCAGGAAAACCTCAAAACCGATGGTATCGCGCTGGACGGCGCCGGCAGCCACGTTTCCGTGCGTGCCCGCTTCTTCGACACCGACACCCAGTTCAAGGCCAAATTGGCGCTGGAACGCGCGCTGAACCCGGACGCCACCGATCCCGCCTTTATCGTCACCAATAACCTGACCGCCAACACGCCGGCGTGGATGCAGAAAATCCGTGCGCTGCCGATGTACCTGGGCCTGGACTTGCGCGGCGGCGTGCACTTCCTGATGCAAGTGGACGTGCAGGCCGCGCTGGAAAAGCGCGTATCGGGCATCCAGACGTCGGTACGCAGTGCGCTGCGTGACAAAAATATCCGCCACGCCGGCATCGAGCGCAAGGGCAACACCGTGGAAGTGAAATTCCGCGATGATGACACCCGCAAGAAAGCCCGTGCAATTATTGATGATCAGAAGGACCTGAACATCGTCGACGGCGCACCAAGCGCGGACAGCACCGAGTTGAAACTGGTGTTGAGCCTGAAACCAGCCGCGCTCAAAGAAGCGATGGACAATGGTGTGAAGCAAAACATCGCGACCCTGTCCAAGCGCGTCAATGAACTGGGCGTTACCGAACCCGTCATCCAGCAGCAGGGCGCCGACCGTATCGTGGTGCAACTGCCGGGTGTGCAGGACGTGGCCCGCGCGAAATCGCTGATTGGCCGTACCGCGACGCTGGAAGTGCGCATGGTCGATGAAACCATCGTGCCGGGCACGGAACTGCAATCGGCGGTACCGTTCAATTCCGAGCTGTTTACCGTCGGCAAAGGCGTGCCGGTCGTGCTGTACAAGGACATCGTGCTGTCGGGTGACTATATTTCCCGCGCCACCGCCTCGTTCGACCAGAACCAGCAGCCTGCCGTCTCGATCGACTTGAATGGCGACGGCGGCCGCAAGATGCGTGAAGCCACCCGCGACCGCGTCGGCAAGAAAATGGCCATCGTGCTGTACGAACAAAAAGGCAAACCGGAAGTGCTGTCGGTGGCCACCATCCAGAGCGAACTGGGCAGCACGTTCCAGATCACCGGCATGGGCAACGCGGAAAACTCGGCGGAACTGGCGCTGCTGCTGCGCTCCGGCGCGCTGTACGCACCGATGACCGTGATCGAAGAGCGCACCGTCGGCCCTGCGCTGGGTGCTGAAAACATCCAGAAAGGCAAAATGTCGATGATCTATGGCTTTGCCGCCATCGCCATCTTCATGTCGGCCTACTACATGCTGTTCGGCTTCTTCTCGGTGCTGGCGCTGGGCGTCAACCTGTTGCTGTTGATGGCCTTGCTGTCGATGATGCAGGCCACGCTGACGCTGCCAGGTATCGCGGCCATTGCGCTGGCGCTGGGTATGGCGATTGACGCCAACGTGCTGATTAACGAGCGTATCCGTGAAGAACTGCGTAAAGGCAATTCGCCACAGGCCGCCATTGCGGATGGCTTCAAGCATGCGTGGGACACGATTATCGACTCCAACGTCACCACCCTGATCGTCGGTGTGGCGCTGCTGGTGTTTGGTTCCGGTCCGGTGCGCGGTTTCGCCGTGGTGCACTGCCTGGGTATCCTGACCTCGATGTTCTCTGCCGTATTCGTTTCGCGCGGCGTGGTCAATCTGTGGTACGGCCGCAAGAAGAAACTGCAGTCGGTGTCGATCGGCACGGTCTGGGTTCCAGGCCAGTCGAAATAAGGGGTAAAAGACATGGAATTTTTCCGCATTAAAAAAGACATCCCGTTCATGCGCAACGCGTTGGTCTTCAACGTGGTTTCCGCGCTGACCTTCGTGGCGGCCGTGTTCTTCCTGTTCCACAAGGGCTTGCACCTGTCGATCGAATTCAAGGGCGGCACCGTGATGGAAGTGCAGTACCAGCACGCGGCCGACCTGGAAAAGATACGGGCCACCGTGGCCGGCATCGGCTACGACCATCCTGAAGTCACCACCTTCGGCACCGCGCGCGACGTGATGCTGCGCCTGCCGATTTCCGGCGCCGCCGGCAAGGACGCCGCCGGTGCCTCGGCGCTGGTGTTTGAAGCGCTGTGCAAGGCCGATAACGGCAGCATCAAGCGCGTTGACACCACCACCGACAAGGGCGAGCAGGTAACGAAGAGCGCCTGCGTCGATGCGGCCGGCAAGGAAGCGCTGGAACTGCACAAGGTGGAATTCGTCGGCCCGCAAGTGGGCGAAGAACTGGCGCAAAACGGCTTGAACGCGCTGGTGATGGTGATTGTCGGCGTGATGATTTACCTGGCGGTCCGCTTCGAGTGGAAATACGCGGTGGCGGCCATCATCGCCAACTTGCACGACGTGGTGATCATTCTCGGCTTCTTCGCCTTCTTCCAGTGGGAATTCTCGCTGACCGTGCTGGCCGCTGTGTTGGCGGTGCTGGGTTATTCGGTCAATGAATCGGTGGTGATTTTTGACCGTATCCGCGAAAACTTCCGCAAGCAGCGCAAGGCATCGGTGCATGAAGTGATCGACAACGCGATCACCTCGACCATCTCGCGCACCATCATCACCCACGGCTGCACCCAGATGATGGTGCTGTCGATGCTGGTGTTCGGCGGTCCGACCCTGCACTACTTCGCCATGGCGCTGACCATCGGTATCTGCTTCGGCATTTATTCGTCGGTGTTCGTGGCGGCCGCGGTCGCCATGTGGCTGGGCGTGAAGCGTGAAGACTTGATCAAGCCGGTCAAGGAAAAAGACGAAACCGACGGCGCTGTGGTGTAATAGCGCCACTGTGTCACACCGAAAACGCCGGGTCACGACCCGGCGTTTTTTTTTAACCTCACCCTTCAATCATGAGTCGTGCCGGCCGTCTTTTCCAGCTGATGGATGCCCTGCGGGGCAACCGCCGTCCCGTCACGGCGGCGGCACTGGCCGCGCAGTTGGGCGTGTCCGAACGCACCATCTACCGCGACATGCAGACCCTGGCCGAACTGGGGGCGCCGCTGCAGGGCGAGGCCGGTGTCGGTTACATGCTGCGTGCCGGCTTCTTTTTGCCGCCGCTGATGTTTGGCGCCGATGAACTGGAAGCGCTGGTGCTGGGCGCGCGCTGGGTCAAACGGCAAGGCGATGCGGAGCTGGCGAACGCGGCGGCCAGCGCGCTGGCCAAGATCGCCACCGCCTCGCCCAAGGATCTGCGCGACAGCATGGCGGAAACCAGTTTATGGGTGCCGCTGGGTATGGAAGAGCCGCCCGATGAAACCTTTATTACGCCGACGCGGCTGGCCATCCGCCACCAGCACAAGCTGCGCATCCATTACAGTGACGAGCAGGGCCGGACCTCGGAGCGGGTGGTGTGGCCGTTTGCGCTGGCCTACATGGAAGGCAAGCGCCTGCTGGCGGCGTGGTGTGAAATGCGTGCCGCGATGCGCCATTTCCGCATCGACCGGATCCAGGCCGCCGCGACGATTGCCGAGCGCTATCCGACGCCGCGCCATGCGCTACTGAAGGCATGGCGCGCTGAAAACAATATCCGCGACGATGCGTGATGTCATCGTGCCGAGGCAATTGCTTCAAGTGTGAAGCAACGCACAGAAGGACGCGCTCCCCAGGCTTACCATGGACGCGTCTCTTTCAGGACATCCCTAGTTTTGGACTTGACCCCGCTGCTCCCCGGCGGGGTTTTTTTTGCATCCTCCGATACTACTGACAGAAACTGTCGCAGCGCTGTCTTATCATTTCTTTATCAGCCACCCACGATAAGGAGATATGCCATGCGCCTGTACACCCACTCGATTTCCTCCAATGCCCGCCGCGTCAACATGGTGGTGGCGGCCCTGAATCTGGACGTGGAAATCATTGAGATCAACCTGGCCAGCGAGGATGACCGCCGCCGCCTCGGTGAAGTCAATCCCAACAGCAAAATCCCTGTGCTCGAAGACAATGGCTTCGTGCTGTGGGAGTCGTGCGCCATCATGCAATACCTGGCCGACAAAACCGCCCAGCAGCGCGGCGAACCGGATCCGCTGTACCCGTCGGATATCCAGGTGCGGGCCGATATCAACCGCTGGATGTTCTGGGCCTGCCAGCATTTTTCGACGTCGATCGCCGTCTTGACGTGGGAGCGGATCTGGAAAGGCTTTGTTACCGGCCAGCCAGCCGACCCGCGCGAAGAAGCGCGCGGCTGTGAAGAACTGGCGCAATACGCCAGCGTGCTCGATGGCCACCTGAAAGGCCGGACCTGGCTGGTCGGCGAGCACGTCACCCTGGCCGACTACGCGGTGGCGGCGCCGCTGATGTACCGCGCCAAGGCCGCGCTGCCGGTGGAGACGTATCCCAACCTGCTGGCCTGGTTTGCCCGCATCGAGCAGTTACCGGCATGGCAGCGCTCTGCCGACCCCAAGGCGATGGAAACCTGAATATGTGCATGATTTGCGAGACGGCGCGCCGGGCGCGCCAGCGGCAGGAAGCGGAACGATGCCGCCAGCAGGCGTTGCCGCAGCCAGAAAAAGCCGCCGAATTCCCTCGGGCGGCATGGGGCATGCCGCCAGGTTCGCCACGCGTTGACGCTGGCAGGGCGGTCGCGTAGCCTCCACCTGACGCCATGCATACGGTCCTACTGCATGCATGGCTGTCGGGCCCGGATTACTGGGCGTGCTGCAGTCCGCGCTCCAGTTCCGCCACGCCGGATGCCACATCGGCGTCAAAGCCCAGGTCTTTCATCGTCGAGCCCAGCGCGTGCAAGGTGCGGAACAGGTTGTGTTCGCGGCACTGTTCGCCCATCTGGCCGATACGCACGATATTCAAGCCGAACGAGCCGGCAATTTCGACCCGGTATTTCAGCGAAATCTGCTTGCAGATATCCGCGCCTTTGATGCCATCCGGGACATTGATGCCGACCACGGAATTCAAACGCGACTCCGCCGGGGCAAACAGTTGCAGGCCCATCGCTTCGATGCCGCGCTGCAAGCCCAGCGAGCAGCGCAGGTGGCGTTCGAAGCGGCCTTCCAGGGTTTCCTTGCACACCAGGTGCAGCGCTTCATGCAGCGCCAGGATGCCCGACACCGGCGCCGTGTAGTGGTACGACGCGTTGTGCCAGAAGTTTTCCGCCAGTTTGGCGTCCAGGCACCAGTGCGGCGGCGCGGTGCGGCGGCTGCTGATGCGCTCCCAGGCCCGCTCGGAGAACGCGATCAGCGACACGCCGGGAATCGACGACAAGCCCTTTTGGCCGCCCGACACCACGGCATCGATCTTCCAGTTATCCATTTCGCACGGCATCGTGCTCAACGTGCACACGGCATCGACTATCACATAGCAGCCATATTCGGCGGCCATGCGGGTGATCTGCGGCAGGTGGCGGTTGAACACGGTGGACGAGGTTTCGCCCTGCGCGATGGTCAGTACTTCCGGCTTGAAGCGTTCCAGGTGTTCACGTACCACCGCCACTTGCGCGGCCTCGCCGTCCGGCACGTTGATGGTTTCGACCACGCCGCCGATACGGCCCGCCATCTCGGCAAAGCGCTTGCCGAAGTAACCGTTGCACACGCTCAGCACGCGGGTGCCCGGATACACCAGGTTGGCCACGCTCATTTCCATCGCCGCCGAACCGGGACCGGCCACGCCAAGAATCCAGCGCGATTCAGTCTGGAACACATAGCGCGCCATTTCCTTCATCTGGTGGATCACCTTGGCCATGGTGTCGCCCAGGTGGTTGATGACGATGGAATTGGCTTGCGCAACCGTATGCGGGATCGGCACGGGGCCGGCGCCCATCATCAGCAACGGTTCGGAAGGGAGGATGAGGTTAAGGCTGTCGACTTGCGGGGCGGCGATCATTACTTGAAAGAATGTTAGTTGAAATTGAAATGAATATATCACCAATCCGACTAACGTTATTGCATCGCACAAATATGGACTGTAGAGCCGGCTTACTAATAGGCGTGGTGCCTACAGCATCAGCACCGCAATCAGCGACGTCACTTCTTCTTCCGACTCGCGCAGGATGCTATCGAGGGTGCCGTCGCCGACCACGAAGTCGATGGTGCGGGCGCCGGCGCGGGTGGTGGCGCCGGGGGGCTGGTGCAGGGGCGAGGGGACGGGCGCCAGGTCGTTGGCCAGCAGCAGCGTGTCGCCCAGGTTTTCCGGCGGCAGCGCGCGCAAGCCTTCCCACATGGCTTCCACGGAATTCATCACGGTTTCGGGCATGTTCAGCTTGCGCAGCACACCGCGGCCGATTTCCACTTCGCCGTGTTCGACCCAGTCTTGCGGGTGGCCATCGAGGATGCCGGGGAATTCCTGCGCCCGTGACAGCATGTAAAAGCCGCCCACTTCGTGCACGATGCCGGTAAACAGCGCCGTATCGGGATCGACATGGGTGACGCGGCGCGCCAGCACCTGCGCCAGCGCCGCCACGTGGGCGGTGTGCTCCCACAGTTGCGACACCATGGCTTTCAAGGCGGGATCGGTAATGGCGCTGCCGAGCTGGCGGACAATCAGCGACGCCACCAGCGACTGCAAGGTGCGCACGCCAAGGCGCTGGACTGCCGGGCGCACGCCGGAAATGGGTGTGCCGGACCGGTTGTAGGCGACGGCATTGGCGATGGCGACCGTGCGGGCCGCCATCAGCGGATCGGCCTGGATCAGTTTGACGGCCGTGTCGGCATGGCATTCGGGATCGTTGAGCGCCCGTTGCAATTTCAGCGAGGCCGCCACATTGGTCGGGAATACAAGTTCCCCCCGCGCTGCCTGCGCGGAAATGTGTTGGAAGGCGGCCAGTCGGTTGATTGCGGAAGTATCCAAAATGTTGCCCTGTGGAATTAATCCATTGTGACACACTGTGCTGAAATTTTCCGCAAAATTATGCGCCTAAAAAGCGCCGGGCGGGATTATTCCGCCGCGCTGAAGATGGCGTCGCAGCCTTCCCGCGTACCTTCGGTATCCGCCAATTCATCGGCCAGCTCCAGGTCGAACAATTCTTCGATGGCGTTGGTAAAGCTGTTGTGCTTGGTGGCGCCGATCAAGCGGTAAATCTCGCCATCATCGTTGCGGATGCCGATCAACAGCTTTTGCTGGCGTACTTCGTCCGGTGTGACGTGATCGAGCAACAGGTTGGTGGTGATTTGCTGGTCGAAGTCAGGCGCCGCGACGCCAGGAATCAGGGTGGTTTTCAGGGACATAGGTTGGTTGAATGTTCTTGATTGTCGTAGATTAGCGGTCGCCGCCGGCCGTGATCACTTGTTTCAGGCCGGACAGCGTTTTTTCAAGGGCGGCGAAATCATCGTCAGTAAAGTGCGCAAACACGGCGCCGCCTTTCGATACAACTTTGGGAAACACGTCGCGGAACACCTGGTCGCCCTGCGGCGTCAGGCGGATGAACCACGAGCGCTTGTCATCGAGACTGCGTTCGCGTTCGACCAGGCCTTTTTGCTCCAGCCGTTCGATCACACCGGTCAGCGTGCCCTTGGTAATCAGGGTTTTGTCACCGAGGTCCTTATAGGACATGCCATCCGTGTTCCCCAGTGTGGCAATGATGTCGAATTGGGCATGGGTCAGTCCAGACTGCCGCACGTGCTCACCCGACAGGCGCTCAAAGCCCTGCATGCATTCGGCCAGCAGCCGGATACTCCTCAAATATCGTTCGCCCATAGGCCTTGATTATAGCGCCCCGTATTGCATCCGGCAGCGGCGACCGTACGCCAGGCACGCAGCCACGGTACTATATGCGGCTTACGTCTATAGACAAAATGACCATGACAGCTCATTTCCGCGGCATTCTCGCCCTGTTCGTCGTCACCATCGTATGGGGCACGACTTTTCCCGCCATGAAGGACATGACGGATTACCTGTCCGCCAACTGGATCGTGGTGGTCCGTTTCAGTATCGCCAGCCTGCTGCTGTCACCCTTCCTGCTGCGCTCATCGCTCACCGATTTGCGCTATGGCGCGATCAGCGGCGTGCTGCTGTTCTTTTGCTACCTGTTCCAGGTCGAAGGGTTGGCCTTGACCACCTCGAACCGCAATGCGTTCGTGTGTGGACTCAATGTGCTGGTGCCGCCGCTGCTGGGCATTTTCATTGGCAAGCTGCCGGAGCGCCGCATCGTGGTGGCGCTGGTGCTGGCGCTGGCCGGCCTGTTCGCGCTGTGCTGGGATGGCAGCTTCACGTGGGGTCATGGCGACAACCTGGCGCTGATGGCGGCGCTGACCTTCGGCCTGTACATCAAGCTGATGGAAGTGCAGACCCGCAAGGCGGAGCGCCTGATGTCGCTGACGGCGGCGCAAGTGTTCACCGTGGCGGTGTGCGCGGCGCTGTGGATCGCCTTGCGTGAACTGCCACGCGGCGACGTGGCCGGGCCGCAGGATATCGGCGACTACTGGGAATACATCGCCAAGGGCTTGCAGATGTACCAGACCAATCTGCTGTACCTGGGCGTGGTGGCGACCGCCGCCATCATTTCGCTGCAAACCTGGGGCCAGAGCCACAGCACGGCCAACGAAGCGGCGGTCATGTACGCGTTCGAGCCCGGCTGCGCGGCCATCTTCGGCTACTTCTTGCTGGGCGAAACGCTGGCCTGGACCGGTTTGCTGGGGGCGGTCCTGATGATCTCCGGTATGATAGCCAGCCAGTGGAGCACAGCGCGTCCGCCGACTGTCCTCGCTCCCGAATAACCACGATCGTATCGCTGATGTCGTTTGCAAATTTGTCCCACCTGGCCCAGGAGCAGCCGCTGCGCGTGCTGCTGGTGAATGCGGGCGAGGCGGACACCCTGACCTGGGCCGGCCTGCTTCAACCCTTGCGCCTGGCCGCCCGCATCAAGGCCCAGCAACTGGTGCTGGATGTGTGTACGCCGCAGCAATTGCTGGCCGGCGGCATGGTCAATACGGTCTGGCATATCGGGTTGCTGGTGGCCGATGAAATGCAAGCGCCGCAGCCGCCGCAGCAATTGCGCGTCCTGATCGAGCGTTGCCGCAGCGCGCAGTTCTGGGGCGGCGTCGGCGCGGGCGTGCTGTGGCTGGCCCAGGCTGGCCTGATGGGCGGCGTGCGCATCGCGCTGCCATGGAACCTGTATGGCGACGCCGAGGAAATCGAGCCGGGCGCCATCCTCGTGCCCAACCTGTATGAACTCGATGGCCCGCATTTGAGCTGCTGTGGCGGCGGCGCCAGCGCCGACTTTGCCCTGACCATGGTGGACGCGCTGTATGGCGCCAACGTGCAGGCGGAAATCAAGGAAGCGCTGTGCATCGACAAGGTGCGCGGGCCGGAAGAACGGCAGCGGGTGGCCTTGCAGGCGCGCTTTGGCGCGTTGCAGCCGAAGTTGTCGGAAGCGGTCACGCTGATGGAAGCGAATATCGAAGAACCGCTGTCCACCGATGACGTGGCCGGGCTGGTGGGCCTGTCGCGGCGCCAGCTGGAACGCCTGTTCAAGCAATATCTTGGCAGCCTGCCGTCACGCTATTACCTGGAGCTGCGCTTGCAACGGGCGCGCCAACTGCTGCTGGAGACCAATCACTCGATCGTGCAGGTTGGCTTGATGTGCGGCTTTTCATCGGGCTCGCATTTTTCCACCGCCTTTGGGGCGCTGTTTGGCAATACCCCGCGCGAGGAGCGCCAGCGCAAGCTGACCGGCTGATTCAACGGCTGGCAAGCAGGGATTTCGCATACCTTCTGAAAAATGAAAATCCTTGTCGCATCCACAAAAGAGTTTTAGCATCCCGCTTTTTATAATGGGATACCACACCTCGTCGCAATGGGGACCGTATCTCTACTTTTGGGGAATGCCATGAATGCAAAGCTTGACTCTTCTGTAACCACCCGCCCTGTCACCCGGCAGACTTTTGATGATGTGATCGTTCCGACCTACGCGCCAGCCGCGATGGTGCCGGTGCGTGCTTCGGGCCTGGACCTGTGGGATCAGAACGGCAAGCATTATCTGGACTTCACCTCCGGTATCGCGGTGACCTCGCTGGGCCACTGCAATCCGGTCGTGGTGGAGGCGTTGACGCGCCAGGCCAACACCCTGTGGCACCTGGGTAACGGCTACACCAATGAGCCGGTGCTGCGCCTGGCGTCGGCGCTGACCGAAGCCACCTTCGCCGACCGCGCCTTCTTCTGCAACTCCGGCGCGGAAGCCAACGAAGCCGCCCTGAAGCTGGCCCGTAAGCACGCACACACCAAATTCGGCGCGCACAAGTCGCGTATCGTGTCGTGCTTCTCGTCGTTCCACGGCCGTACCCTGTTTACCGTCTCCGTCGGCGGCCAGTCCAAGTACACCGAAGGTTTCGAGCCGCTGCCGCCAGCGATCAACCACATCGAGTACAACAACATCGACGCCGCGCGCGCCGCCATTACCGATGACGTGTGCGCCGTGATCGTCGAGCCGGTGCAAGGCGAAGGCGGTGTGGTGCCGGGCACCCAGGAATTCCTGCAAGAGCTGCGCGACCTGTGCGACAAGACCGGCGCCGTGCTGATCTTCGACGAAGTGCAATGCGGTATGGGCCGTACCGGCCAACTGTTCGCCTACCAGGGCTATGGCGTGACCCCGGACGTGCTGACCTCGGCCAAGGCGCTGGGCAACGGCTATCCGATCGGCGCGATGCTGACCACCAACGAACTGGCGGCCAGCCTGAACGTGGGCAGCCACGGCACCACCTACGGCGGCAACCCGCTGGCCGCCACCGTAGCGCTGACCGTGCTCGACACCATCAACCAGCCAGCCTTCCTGGCGCGCGTCAACGAGGCGACTGCCAAGCTGGTGGCGATCCTGGGTGGCCTGTGCCAGGACTATCCGGAAATCCTGTCGCTGGTGCGCGGCGCCGGCCTGCTGCAAGGCGTGGTGGTGGCCGATGCCTGGAAAGGCAAGTCGAAAGACATCCAGAAGGCCGCTGAAGCACAGGGCCTGATGATGCTGATCGCCGGCACCGACGTGCTGCGTTTCGCGCCTGCGCTGATCGTCACCGATGCGCAGATCGACGAAGCGGGCCGCCTCTTGCGCGCCGCGCTGGACGGACTGAAAGCGGCCGCTTAAGCCGTTGGCGGAACTTGGCGGATTACACGGGCTGCGCCCGTTAATCCGCCGCGCCTGCCACCACCCGGTCCGTAAGATAACAACTAAGGAGTTCTCATGTATGTAGTCCGTCCGGTAGAACTTGCGGATATCGCAGCGCTGGAAAAGCTTGCAGCGGTCAGCATGCCGGGTGTTCATACCTTGCCGAAGACGCGCGAAAAAATCGTGCAGGCGGTCGAAGCATCGATCGCGTCGTTCGGCGCCCAGGTCGATATTCCCAGCGAAGAATCGTACCTGTTCGTGCTGGAATCGCTGGCCGATCATGCGCTGGTCGGCACCGCCACGATCCACGCCGCCGCCGGCTCCAATGGCACCTATTTCTCGTTCCGTAATGACGTCATCCAGCAAGTCTCGCGTGACCTGGGCATCAGCCACAGCATCCATGCGCTGACGCTGTGCTCGGAGCTGACGTCGTACTCGCAGTTGTCCAGTTTTTATGTCGACGAGCGCGTGCAAAACCGTCCGGAAGCGGCGCTGCTGTCGCGCGCCCGCCTGATGTTTGCCGCGCTGGCGCCGCAGCGCTTTTCCGACCGTTTCTTCGTGCCACTGGCCGGGGTCACGGACGACAACGGCGGCTCGCCGTTCTGGGATGCGCTGGGCCGCAAATTCTTCCAGATGGATTTCCTGGACGCCGAAAGCACCATCGGCGGCGCCCGTAACCGTACCGCGATCGTCGAACTGATGCCGCATTACCCGGTGTATGTGCCGCTGTTGCCGGGCGAGGCGCAAGCCGTCATGGGCCAGATCCATCCATCGGGCGAAGTGGCGTTCGGCCTGCTGACGGCCGAAGGTTTTGAGGCCGATGAGTACATTGATATTTTCGATGGCGGCCCGATCCTGCAGGCGCACAAGCATGCGCTGCGCACCATTACCCAGTCGATGCAGTGCCGCGCCACGCTGTACCGCCCATCGCGCGCCGGCGAGCCGGTGGTGCAGTACGCGGTGGCCGCCAACGCCGGCCAGCAATTCCGCGCCGTGATCGTGTCGGTGCCATCGATTGAAGGCGGCATCAGCATCGCACTGCCGCAGGACGTGCTCGATGTGCTGCGGGTCGCCGAGGGCGACGATGTGATCTGCGTCCGCATCTGACGTGAAACCGAGAAACTGAAGAGAGACCGTTATGCTGGTAGTACGCGCCATTCAAGAGCACGACCTGGACGCCCTGTACACGATGGCGACCCAGGTGGGCTCGGGCATGACCACCCTGAAACCCGACATGAAAATGCTGGGCGACCGTGTGGCCATCGCCTGCGCTTCATTTGCGGAAACCATCGCGCCGGAAAAGCGCGATTACATGTTCGTCATGGAAGACACGGTTAACCAGCGCATCGCGGGCGTGTGCGCGATCAAGGCCGCCGTGGGCCTGGAAGAACCATTTTATAACTACCGCATCGGCACCCTGGTGCACTCCAGCCGTGAACTGAAAGTGTTTACGCGCATGGAAACCCTGTACCTGTCGAATGACCTGACGGGCAGCTCCGAACTGTGCTCGCTGTTCCTGGCGCCGGATTACCGGCAGGGCAATAACGGCAAGCTGCTGTCGAAATGCCGCTTCCTGTTCATCTCGCAATTCCAGCACCTGTTCAAGCACAAGATGATTGCGGAAATGCGCGGCTACCAGGATGAGAATGGCCGTTCGCCATTCTACGAAGGCCTGGGCCGCCACTTCTTCAAGATGGAATTCGATGACGTCGATGCGCTCACCGCCGTCGGCAAGAAGTCGTTCATCGCCGAACTGATGCCGCGCCAGCCGCTGTATGTCGCCTACCTGCCGCAGGAAGCGCAGGACGTGGTGGGCGCGGTGCACAAGTCCACCGCGCCGGCGCGCCGCCTGCTCGAGCAGGAAGGCATGCACTACGAAGGCTACGTCGATATCTTTGACGCCGGCCCGGTGCTGCAAGGCCGCGTTTCCGAATTGCGCGCCGTGCGCGACAGCGTGCTGGCCGTGGTCGATCCGGATACCGATATGGCGCACGCCTGCGCCCCTGAGCTGGAACCGACCCTGGTGTCGAATACTGATTTGCGCGACTTCCGCATGGTTTTGTCGGAAGCCGCTGTCGTGAACGGTCGCATTGACCTGTCCACCGAAGAACAGCAAGTGCTGCGTTGCAAACCCGGCAGCACTGTCCGTACCCTGACTCTCAACGCGAGGAAGAATAATGTCTGACGCCGCAGTTAATCCATCCCTGTCCAACTTCATCAACGGTCAATGGCAAGCGGGCCACGGCGCCGAACTGGTCACCGTCGATCCCTCCAACGGCCGCCAGACCTGGGCCAGCCTGGAAGCCACCGCTGACGATGTGACCGCAGCCGCCAGCGCCGCGCGCGCCGCCTTCGAAGGCTGGGCCTTGACCTCGCTGGAACAACGGATTGCCATTGTGACCCGCTTCCGCGACTTGTTGAAGGAAGATGCGGAAGAACTGGCGCGCCTGATCGCCGAGGAAGTGGGCAAGCCGCTGTGGGAAGCGCGTACCGAAGTGACGACCATGGCCAACAAGGTTGATATCTCGATCCAGTCGTATAACACCCGCACCGGCGAGGCGCGCAACAAGATCGCCGACGGCGACGCCGTGCTGCGCCACCGTCCGCATGGCGTGTTCGGCGTGTTTGGCCCGTATAACTTCCCCGGCCACCTGCCGAACGGCCATATCGTCCCAGCCTTGATCGCGGGTAACACCATCGTCTTCAAGCCCAGCGAATACGCGCCGCGCACCGCCGTGAAAACCGTGCAGTTGTGGGAAAAAGCGGGGATACCCGCCGGTGTTGTCAACCTGGTCAACGGCGGCCGTGATACCGGCATCGCGCTTGGCCAGAATACCGAAATCGACGGCGTGCTGTTTACCGGCAGCAGCCAGACCGGCGCCGCGCTGCACCGCCAGTTCGCGGGCCAGACCGGCAAGCTGCTGGCGCTGGAAATGGGCGGCAACAACCCGCTGGTGGTGTGGGATGTGAAAAACCTCGATGCCGCCGTGTTCATGGCGATTTCGTCGGCCTTCATTTCGGCCGGCCAGCGCTGCACTTGCGCGCGTCGCCTGATCGTACAACAGGGCGCGGCCGGTGACGCCTTCATCGCGCGCTTAATTGAGGTGGCCTCGAAGCTGGTGGTGGGGCCGTCCGATGCCGAACCGCAGCCCTTCATGGGCCCGGTGGTGTCGGCCGCCATCGCCAAGCGCCTGGTGCAGGCGCAGCAAGACATGGTGGCCAAAGGCGGCACCATGCTGCTGGAAATGAGCCTGCTGCAGGAAGGCACGGGCTTCGTCTCGGCCGGTATCGTCGACACCACCCATGCGGTTGGCATCCCGGATGAAGAATGGTTTGGCCCGCTGCTGCAAGTGATCCGCGTGGCCGACTTCGACGCCGCCATCAAGGCCGCCAACAACACCGGCTATGGCCTGGCGTCCGGCCTGCTGTCGGAAGATGAAGCGCTGTGGAAGAAATTCCAGGTGCTGGCCCGCGCCGGCATCGTCAACTGGAACCGTCCGACCACCGGTGCCGCCAGCAGCGCGCCGTTCGGCGGTGTCGGCAAGTCCGGCAATCACCGTCCAAGCGCCTATTACGCAGCCGATTACTGCGCCTATCCGGTCGCTTCGATCGAAAACAGCAGCCTTGAAATGCCGGCCAAACTGTCGCCAGGCATGACCTTTTAATCTCAGGATTACGCATTAGGATCAATATCATGCGCCCAGCACGCGAGTACAACTTCGATGGCCTGGTAGGCCCGTCCCACAACTACGCCGGCCTGTCGTTCGGCAACGTCGCCTCGTTCAACAACGTCAAGAGCGCGTCCAACCCGAAACAGGCGGCCCTGCAAGGTCTGGCGAAGATGCGCGCGCTGGCGCAGCGCGGTTTTGCGCAGGCGCTGCTGCCGCCGCAAGACCGCCCGAATTTCCGCTTGCTGCGCAGTCTGGGGTTCACCGGCAGCGACGCCGATATCATCGCCAAGGCCTACAAGGAATCGCCGGTGATCCTGGCCTGCGCCTATTCGGCGTCGCCGATGTGGACCGCGAATGCCGCCACCGTCAGCCCGTCGGCCGACACCGGCGATGGCCGCGTGCACTTCACCGCTGCCAACCTGAACAACAAGCTGCACCGCGCGTTCGAACACCCGCAGTCGGCCCGCGCGCTGCGCGCCATCTTCCACGACAAGCGTTATTTCGCCGTGCATGACGCCTTGCCAGGCACGCCGGCGTTTGGCGACGAGGGCGCCGCCAACCACACCCGGTTGTGCGCCGTTGATCGTCATGACTACGGTAAGGAAGGGGTCGAGCTGTTCGTGTATGGCCGCGTCGAGTTTGACGCGTCGGCCCCGGCGCCGACCCGCTTTCCGGCGCGCCAGACGCTGGAAGCATCGCAAGCCGTGGCCCGCCTGCATGGCCTGGTGGGTGAGCGCACCGTCTATCTGCAGCAAAATCCGGACGTGATCGACCAGGGCGTGTTCCACAATGACGTGATCGCGGTCGGTAACGGCAATGTGCTGTTCCACCACGAACAGGCGTTTGCCGACGAAGCGGCCGGTCTGGCGCGCCTGAAAGCGGCGATGGAAGGCGTCGGCGCGCAACTGCAGGCGATCCGCGTGCCGACCGCCGAAGTGTCGGTGCAGGACGCGGTCTCGAGCTACCTGTTCAACAGCCAGTTGTTGACGAAAGCCGACGGCAAGATGGCGCTGGTGATCCCGCAGGAATGCCAGGAAGTCGGCGCGGTGGAGCGTTATTTGAAAGCCTTGGTGGCATCCGGCGGCCCGGTCGATGAGCTGATCCACTTCGACCTGCGCCAGTCGATGCGCAATGGCGGCGGCCCCGCGTGCCTGCGTTTGCGCGTGGCGCTGACGGATGAAGAAGCCAATGCCATGCACCAGGGTGTCGTGATGACGGAAGCGCTGTACCAGACGCTGGTCGCCTGGGTGGAAAAACACTACCGCGACCGCCTCGACCCGTCCGACCTGGCCGATCCGCAACTGGCCCTGGAAGTGCACGCCGCGCTGGAAGACCTGAGCCGCATTCTCGGTCTGCCGGGCTTGTACGAGTTTTAATTGCCTTCGCGCCGTTTTAGAAGCAGAATTCGACACCACATCAGGCTGCGGGGCGATCCTCCGCGCCGCCCCAGCATTCACCGCCGGCCCAGCCACAAGCTAACCCGGGCCTGCAGTAATACCGACAACGTATTGGAGAAGCAACGATGACACAAATGCCACAAGATTTGCGCAAGCAGACGCTGGACCTGATCAACGCGAACCAGAGCGCCGACAGCGGCCAGGTGTCCGCACTGATTGGCGCCTGGCTCGCTGCGATCGATGAAGAAGACCTGTCCGGCGTTGCGCCCGACAGCCTGGTTCCTGTGCTGTGGGAAGGCTTCACCCAGGCCGCCAAGCGCACCGGCGCGGGCTGCCAGATCGCCAAGCTGCGCTACGCCGATGGCCGTGGCGGCATGGCGACCGCGTTGCTGATCCTGAACGATGACATGCCTTATCTGGTCGATTCGATCGTCATGGCCCTGCGCAAGCAGCGCTTGATCGCCAACGGCGTGCTGAACGCCGTGTTGCCGGTGACGCGCGCCGCCGATGGCGTGGCGAACGGTGTCGGTGGCGAAGGTAAAGCCGAATCGTATGTGTTGGTGTTGCTGGCGGAAGAGTTGGCGCAAGCCGATTTGTCGGCACTGGTGTCCCGCATTGAACTGGTGGCGCATGACGCCGCCGTGGTGCGCCGCGACCTGGTGGCGATGCAAAACCAACTCGACCAGGTTGGCGCCGAAGCCGCCGCCGCCGCTGGTGAGGAAGGCGCGGAAGTTGCCGCTTTCCTGGCATGGGCCAAGACCGAAGGTTTCGAGCCGTTTGGCTACGCCTACTACAAAGTGATCCCGGGCGCGCGCGAACTGGAACGCGACATCCCATCGCGTATCGGCGTGCTGCAAGATACCGCGCACCCGGTCTATGGTACCTGCCTGGCCAATATCCCGGGCGATTTCGACACCCTGTCCAAGCGCGCGCATTCGCTGTCGATCGTCAAGGCCGACGTTGAAGGCACCCTGCACCGCGACCAGGCGCTGGACTTCATTGGCGTACGCCACACCGATGCGCAAGGCGCGATCCTGGGCGAACACTGCTTCGTTGGCCTGTTCACCCGCGCCGCATCGATCACGCCGCTGGCGCGCATGCCGTTCGCCCGTGGCCGGATTGCACAAGTGCTGCAAATCGCCGGTGTGCGCAAGGAAGGTTTCCGCGCCGAGAAATTCGTTGAAATCCTGGAGTCGCTGCCGCGTCCTGAAGCGATGGAAGCGGAACCGCAATGGCTGGCCGACGTGTGCGGCGCGGTCGTGTCGCTGTACAAGCAGCCGCGCACCAAAGTGTTCGCCCGCCGCGACGTCTACGCCCGCCACCTGAACGTGCTGGTCTACCTGCCGCGTGAACGCTACTCGGCCAGCGTGGCCCACGCCCTGGCCAAAGCCCTGCAACACAGCTCGGGCGCGACCCACGTCTCGACCCAAACCCTGGTGGCCGACGGTCCGCTGGCCCGTGTCTACCTGATCGCGCACGCCGCGCGCTACCCGCTGGACCTGGAAAGCGACATCCAGCGTCCGCTGCTGTCGGTGCTCGATGGCTGGCACAACACCTTCTCCGCGCTGTCCGACGCGGAAACCGACGAAGGCAAGCGTTCGTCGCTGCGCAAGCTGTGCGCCACCCTGCCGGTGGATTATGTGGCCGCCACCGCGCCGGCCGTGGCCTACCACGACCTGGCCGCGCTGCTGGGGCAGGCCGAAGGCGGCAACGAAGTGTCGCATGTCTCGGCGCGTGTCGAGCTGGGCACGGCGGAAAGCCCTGCCACCACCATCCGCATGTATTCGGTGGAAAAAGTGCAATCGCTGTCGACCATCCTGCCGGCGCTGCATAACGCTGGCGTGGCGATCGACCGTGAGCATACCTATGCGATTTCGCTGGCCGACGGCAAGCGCCATTTCGTCACCAGCCTGCTGGTGGACGCCGCCAGCGCCGCCAAACTGGCGCAGCCTGGCGTGGCTGAAGTGGTGCAAGACCTGGTTACGTCGCTGTTCAACAACGAAGCCGAAGATGGCCGCTTGAACGGCCTGGTGATCGAGGGTGGTTTATCGACCCGCCAGGTGCAACTGGTGCGCGCCTATATGAGCTACTGGCGCCAGGCCGGCGCCCGCTTCCAGGTGCGCTATGTGGCGGAAATCCTGCGCAAGCAGCCGGCGCTGGTGAAGTCGCTGGTCGATGTGTTTGAACAGCGCTTCAACCCGGCCAACGATGACGCCACCCGCGCCGCCGCGAAAGACAAGCTGGCTGAAATCAAGGCCGGCCTGGGCCAGCTGAATCACGCCGATACCGAAGAAATCGCCGCCGCCTACGTTGACCTGATCAACGCCACCCTGCGCACCAACTACTACCAGAACAACCAGCAGGGCGACAAGATCATCTTCAAGTTCGACACCAGCAACCTGGCGCTGGTGCCGGAACCACGTCCGTTCCGTGAAATCTATGTGTTCTCGCGCCGCTTCGAAGGCGTGCACCTGCGCGGTGGCCCGGTTGCCCGTGGCGGCCTGCGCTGGTCGGACCGCATGGAAGACTACCGCACCGAAGTACTGGGCCTGGTGAAGGCGCAGATGGTGAAAAACGCCGTGATCGTGCCGGCCGGCGCGAAGGGCGGTTTTGTCTGCAAGATGATGCCGAAAGACGCGACCCGTGAAGTGGTGGCGGCCGAAGGCGAAGCCGTGTACCGCCTGTTCATTGCCAGCCTGCTGGAAGTGACCGACAACCGCGTGCTGGGCGATATCGTGTCGCCGCAGGATACCGTGTGCTATGACGGCAACGACCCGTACCTGGTGGTGGCGGCCGACAAGGGCACCGCAACCTTCTCCGACATCGCCAACGGCATCGCGGTCAAGCGCGGCTTCTGGCTCGGTGACGCGTTTGCCTCGGGCGGCTCGAATGGCTATGACCACAAGAAGATGGGCATCACCGCCAAGGGCGCCTTCGAAGCCGTCAAGCGCCACTTCTACGAGATGGACCATGACATGAACACCACGCCATTCACCGTGGTGGGCGTGGGCGACATGTCGGGTGACGTGTTTGGCAACGGCGTGCTGCTGTCGAACCAGATCAAGCTGCTGGCGGCGTTCGACCACCGCCACATCTTCCTGGACCCGAATCCGGATACCGCCGTGTCGTTCGCGGAACGCCAGCGCATGTTCGCGCTGCCACGCTCGTCGTGGGAAGACTACAACAAGGACTTGATCTCGCAAGGCGGCGGCGTGTTCCCGCGCAACGCCCGTTCGATCGAATTGTCGCCGGAAATCCGCGCCGCGCTCGATATCGAGGAAACCGCGCTGACGCCGGAAGAACTGATGCACCGCATCCTGCTGGCGCCGGTCGACCTGTTCTACAACGGCGGCATCGGTACCTATATCAAGGCGTCCACGGAAACCCACGCGCAGGTGAAAGACCGCGCCAACGACAACATCCGTGTCAGTGGCAATGAACTGCGCTGCAAAGTGGTGTCCGAAGGCGGCAACCTGGGCGCGACCCAGGCCGGCCGTATCGAATTCGCGCTGGCCGGTGGCCGCATCTTCACCGATGCGATCGACAACTCGGCCGGTGTGGATTGCTCCGACCACGAAGTCAATTGCAAGATGTGGCTCGATGTCGAGATGAACGCCGGCCAATTGTCGGAAACCGACCGTAACCTGCTGCTCAACGACATGACCATGGAAGTGGAACGTCTGGTCTTGCGCGACAACACCCAGCAAACCCGTTTGCTGGTGCGCGAACAGCAGGCGCAGGGTGACGCCGCCGTGCAGGATGGCTACGCCGCGCTGATCGCCAGCCTGGAAGAAGAGGGCGCGCTGTCGCGCGAACTGGAGCAACTGCCATCGGTGGCGGAACTGGCGCGCCGCAAGGCCGATGGCCGTGGCCTGACCACGCCGGAACTGGCGGTGGTGATTGCCAACGTGAAGAACCGCTACAAGCGCCTGTTGCTGGCCTTGCCGCTGACCGAGGAAAGCTGGGCCGAATCGGTGTTGCGTCCGTACTTCCCGGCGCAACTGGTGGCCACCCGCAAACCGCTGGCGCACCCGCTGTCGAACGCGATCCTGTCGACCATGCTGGCCAATGAAGTGGTCAACCGTTGCGGTCCGCTGATGCTGCGTGAGCTGGCCAGCGAACACAATGTCCATGAAACCGACGTGATCCTGGCGTGGGCCCAGGCGTGGACCGCGCTGAACCTGGCGCCGGTGTTCGACACGCTCGATGCCGACGCGTTGAGCGTGCCACGCGCCGTCGCCACCAAAGTCGATGCCCGTACCCGCGCCATGCTGCGCGCCGTGATGCAAGGCGTGCTGTCGGTGCCAAGCGAACAACTGCGCCATGGCGCCGGCCTGGCCGAACTGACCCGTTTGTTCGCCGACCCTGCGATGCTGCAATCGCTGACGGCCAAGGTGGAGTCGGACGCGGATGCGGCGGCGCCAGGCCTGCGCGCGCCATTCGTGCAGTCGTGGAAAGCGGTCGATGCGATCGACGGCGTGGCGGCATTCGTGTTCGCCGCGCTGTCGGTGAAACGTCCGCAAGGCATGGATTTGCCAGCCTTCCTGCAAGTGGGCATGGCCCTGCGCAGCCAGGCCGGGATCGACACGCTGGAACGCGGCCTGAAATTGCCGGCGCATACCCGCTCGCAAGAGCAGTTGCGCAGCTATGCACAGCAAGCGCTGCGCCGTACCCAGCAGCGCCTCTTGACGCAAGTGCTGAGCCGCGCCACCAACGGCCACGATGCCGGCGAGGCGGTGGAGTTGGTGACCAATACGCTGGGCTTGTCCGGCTATGCGGCATCGAGCGATCTGGAACAGGCGATGCTCGATGTGTGGGCGCTGTCGGAAGCGGTTAACGGGATACCTGCGGGCATCTCCATGGCGGCATAAGGCAGGGCGGTAACAGTCAATGCAGCAACAACAAGAGCAACAACAACTGCTGCCGGAAGGCCTGGACCCATGCGTCCAGGCCTTCGCGACCGCCGATTTTACGGCGGTCGCGCAGCGTTTTTCCCACGCGGGCTTTGATGTCTCCCAGCCCGCCGATGGCGTGCTGACGATCCACAGTGATTCCGGCCACCAGCGCCCTGCGGTGCTGGTGTCGGTCGGCGTGCATGGTGATGAAACCGGACCGATTGAAATCCTGGCCTACCTGCTGGACGCGCTGTCGCGCGAACCGCAGGCGCTGAAAGTGGATTTGATGCTTTGCGTCGGCAATATCGGCGCGATCCGGGCCGGCAAGCGTTTCATTGATGCCGATTTGAACCGCATGTTCCGCACCGAACGCGGGACGCTGGCCGGTACGGCGGAAGCGGCGCGGGCTGATGAAATGATCGCGGTGACCGATGATTTCTTCGTCAACGCCGGGCCGCAGCGCTGGCACCTGGATTTGCACACGGCAATTCGTCCGTCGCACTATCCGGCGTTTGCCATCGTGCCGGAATTGATCGAGGAAACCGCGCGCACCCGGCTCATTACCTGGCTGGGGCAGGCTGGCGTCGGCGCTGTCATCATGAATCCGAAGTCGGTCGGCACCTACAGCTATTATTCGGCGGAGCATCACGGCGCGGCCGGCACCACGGTGGAACTTGGCCGGGTCGGTACGCTGGGCCGGAACAACCTGGAACAGTTTGACGATGCGTCGAAGGCGCTCGATGCGCTGTTGCGTGGCCAGACGGCGCCGGGCGAAACCCGGATGCCGAAGGTGTACAACACGGCGCGCCAGGTCATCAAATTGAGCGACGCGTTCACCATGGCCTTCGGCCGCGAGACGTGGAACTTCACGCCGTTGCAACAGGGCGACGAGATCGCCCGCGACGGCGATACGGTGTACCGCGTCGAGCATCCGGAAGAACTGGTCGTGTTCCCGAATCCGGATGTGCGGATCGGGCTGCGGGCGGCGCTGATGGTGGTGCGCGTGGCCTGAGTTTTAAAGGGCGGCGGCTGCTTTGGCGGGCGCCGCCATGCCTGCCATGCAGGTGTAAGATAGGAACACGCCAACCTCCGGAGTTCCCATCATGTCCCTCACCATGTTCCAGGTTTCCGTTCCCGCCTTCCTGCGCGCACTGAGTGTGTTGTCCGCGCTGCTCGACAAAGGCGAGGAACACGCTGCGGCCCACGGCATCGTGCCGGACGTGTTACTGGGCGCCCGTTTGGCCGAAGACATGATGCCGCTGACCGCGCAGATCCAGCGCGTCAGCGACACCGCCAAATTCTGCGTCGCCCGCTTGTGCGGCATCGACGCCCCCACATTCGACGATGACGAAGCATCGTTCCAGCAGTTGCGGGAACGCATCGCCAGTACCGTCGCGTTCATCAAAAGCGTCAACGACCAGCAGTTCGCCGGCAGTGAGGCGCGTGACATCACGTTGACGTTTGGCGCGTTCAGCCAGACGTTTACGGGCCAGGATTATCTGCTGACGTTTGTGCTGCCGAACTTTTACTTCCACGTGACGACGGCGTACGACATTTTGCGGGCGCAGGGTGTCAAGATTGGGAAACTCGATTATCTGGGCAAATTTGCCTGACATGCCCGACGGCGACACTGCGCTGCTTCCTGCTTCCTGCCGCCAACCCGGTCTCAGATTGACAGCGCATGCGCGCGGTTGTTCAGTGCGCGCACCACGCTGTAGACCGTCAGCGCCGAGGTCTTCGGGTTCGTCGCCAGCGGCTTGCCGCGCATCGTCAATTCAAAGCCGCCAAATGCGCCGGCCGCTATCACGTGGTGCACATTTTCCGTCACGGTGGGATCGGCCAGCAAACGTACTTGGGTGTGGTCCAGGCCCAGGCCAGCCAGTGACACGGTGGCCGCCACGTTGGCATTTTTGGGATACAGGCGCGCCGCTTCGCGGGCCGTGCCTTCAAAGAGTAGGGCCGCCTGTTCCAGCTGGTCCAGGTCGACCTGCTGTGCACCGGGCGTATCTTTCCAGGCGCCAGGGGGCTTGCGGCCTGTGTACACCACCGAATCGAGGCCGCCGATGCGCGCCGCCGCCAGCGCATCGATGGCGCCGATCGCGCCGGACAGCAATTGCACCTGTGTCTTGCCGCGACGCGCCGCCCGTTCCAGCTTGTCCGCCAGGCCCGGTTCGGACAGCGCGCCGACCGACACCACCATGCAGGGAATACCGGATTCCAGTGCGGGAATAATGTGTTCTTCAATCGCGCGGTGGCCCGCGCACTCGATCAGCAAGTCAGGACGCGACCCATTCAGGCCAACGCCGACCTTGGTGTGCGGCGCGATCGCACGCACGATGGCGCTGGCCGTTTCCAGTGCGGCCGGTGGCACGATCACGAGGTCGAACACGACTTCCGGATCGCTGCGCAGCAGTTCCATCACACCGACGCCAATGGCGCCACAACCGATCATCGATACCTGCAGCATGGCGGCTCCTTACGTGGTGACGGCGGCTTGAGGGGAGGGGGCATGGTCCAGCAGGCGGGAAAGTTCGGCGGCCGACATGCAGACCTGCGCCACCATGTAATCGAGTTCGTTGGCGGCAATGTGCGGTTTGGGAATTGTGATGCCCAGCGCCGCAACGATGTTGCCGCCATGATCGCGCACCGGCGCGGCAACGGTGCAGATGCCCCGTTCAAGGAAGCCTTCCTCATACACATAGCTACGTTCGCGATCAGCTTGCACCAGACTGAACAAGTCCTGCACGGTTTTTGGGGTGTGCTTCGAATACACTTTCAGTTGCTCATCTGGATAGAGTTCGCGCAACTGCGGTAAGGTCATGTCTTGCAGCAGGATACGGCCCAGTACCGTGGCGTGCGCCGGCAGGCGGGTGCCGACATTCACCGAGGTGACGAACGGCTCCGGCATGGTGGCCTTGGCGACGTACACGATCGAGCGCTGATCACGCACCACCAGGCAAGTGGAATACTGAATCTCATCGCGCAGACGCTCCAGCAAAGGACGGCCGATTTCGGTCAACTCCAGCGATGCCAGGTATTCAAAGCCGAGCCGCAGCACCGCCATGCCCAGCTTGTAGTCACGCCCTCCTTCGTTGCGCTCGATAAAGCCCATGCGTTCCAAGGTCGACAGCAGGCGGAATACCGTGGAACGTGGCACGTCCAGGCGTTTGGCCAGCTCCGGTGCGGACAGGCTGCGTTCATGGCGGCTGAATTCGCACAGCAGGCGCAAGCCGCGTTCCAGGCCCGGCACCGTGTATTTATCAGCGCCGTTATCGTTTTGTTCGGGCGTGCTGTTCATGGCCTGGAAATATAGTTGAGAATCCGTTGCAGCCCAACCTCTGTTTCAAATAAAAGTCGTCATCTCATAGGTAAAACAAATGAACAAGTGCCAGACAAAAAAACGCCCCGTGGCGTGAACCACGGGGCGTCAGGGCAAGTGGGCGGGGGGAGCGGGTGGCTAGGTGGCCGATGCCGTCTGCAACCCGCGCGGCGCGTGCTGCTTGGCGGCCGGCGCGGCCGGCAAGGATACTTTGCGCAGCGCGCTGTCGACCGCTTCCGGCGCCGACGACACCGGTGGCAGCCCGTTGGCGCGCTGCTGGTGCGCCGGCATCCAGCCCAGGATCGCGGCCGTCGCGGCCACACACAGAATAATCACGGAACCTGTTGCCATGGCGGCCATGGCGGGCACACGGTTGCTGACGGTTGGGATTTTCTTGATGATGGCCATCCTGGACTCCTTGTTTTCCTTGGGATTTGTCTGAGCCTTAAGATTATCGTTTTGCAATAACGCAAAGCTAGCCAGTGAGCTGTATCAAAAGTAAGTATGTGTAACCGCAAGGCGCCGTTCGCTCCATTCGTCGAGCGCTTGCCACAGTCCGCAACAGCATTGCCTTCTTGTACAAATAATGCTCGTGGGGGCAACCGGTGTCGCCCTATAATCGCTAGTTTTCTGAGAATCGCAGCAGGACGCGGCGGCAAAACCGGCGCGGCAGCTCTACCTATACAAGGAATCGCCTGTGAATCAAACCCTGGTCCAGAAATTGACCCGTACCAAGCCGCCTGCTGCCGACCACGGCGATGCGCACGCTTCGACCGGCCTGGCGCGCTCGATCGGCCTGTTCCCGCTGACCATGATCGGCGTGGGCGCCACGATCGGCACCGGTATCTTCTTTACGATGGTTGAAGCGGTTCCCAAGGCCGGCCCGGCCGTGATCCTGTCGTTCCTGATGGCCGCGATTACCGCCGGCCTGACCGCGCTGTGCTACGCCGAGTTGGCGTTCCGCATTCCCGCTTCCGGTTCGTCGTATTCGTTTGCCTATGCCACCGTCGGTGAATTCCTGGCCTTTATCATGGCGGCCTGCCTGCTATTGGAATATGGGCTGGCGGCCAGCGCCACGGCCATCGGCTGGTCTGATTACCTGAATAATTTCCTGACCAACGCCTTCGGCTGGCAGATACCGGATGCGCTGCACAAGCCCATGATCGTGTCTGGGCCACATGGCGTGGAATGGCATGCCGGCCATTTCAACCTGCCGCCGATGATCCTGGTGGCGCTGTGCTGCTTCCTGCTGGTGCGCGGCACCAAGGAATCGGCCACCACCAATGCGGTGATGGTGCTGGTCAAGCTGGCGATCCTGATTTTCTTCGTGGCGATTGCTTTTACCGGATTCGACATCAATAACTTCCACCCGTTCTTCACCGAAGTCAGCGCCAAGAGCGTCGGCGGCATGGCCGGTGTGACGGCGGCGGCCGGCACCGTGTTCTTCTCGTTCATCGGCCTCGATACGGTGGCCACGGCGGGCGAGGAAGTCAAAAACCCGAAACGCAATGTGCCGATCGGCATCCTGGCGGCGCTGGGCGTCGTGACGGTGTTTTACCTGCTGGTGGCGGTGGCCGCGGTGGGCGCGCAGCCCGCCGCCAAGTTTGCCGGCCAGGAAGCCGGGCTGGCGGTGATCCTGTCGAATGTGACCGGTAAAACCTGGCCGGCGCTGGTGCTGTCGGCGGGCGCCGTGATTTCCGTGTTCAGCGTGACCCTGGTGACGATTTATGGCCAGACCCGCATCCTGTACGCGATCGCCAAGGATGGCCTGATCCCGAAAGCGTTCAAACGCGTCAGTCCGCGCACGGCCGCACCGGTGGCCAACACGGTGATCGTCAGCGTGGTGGTGGGGCTGGTGGCGGGCCTGGTCGATGCGACCTTCTTGTGGGACATGGTCAGCATGGGCACCCTGACCGCGTTTATCGTGGTCTCGCTGGCGGTACCGGTGCTGCGCCGCAAAGACCGGCAGACCGGCGACACCAGCGGGCGCCTGGGCTTCCGCGTTCCATTCGGCCCTTACCTGATCCCGGGCCTGTCGATCTTCGCCTGCCTGTACATCATGCGCGACTTGTCGGCCACCACCTTCCGCATCTTCGCGATCTGGATGGTGGCCGCCGTGGCCATGTACTTCCTGTACGGCATGCGCAATTCCAACCTGAACCGCAATGGCGGGGCGGCGCCACACGGCGTCTGAGTCTTGCGCTTCGCCTTGCAACCCGGCCGCGTGCCGGGTTTTTTATTGGCGCTTTATTTGCGCGACAGTGCTTCGAATTCTTCCAGCGAGCAGTCCAGTACCGGCAGCAGGCACAGGCGGGCGGCGACAGCGGCGGCGGCGATAACAGTGGTGATGATGGCGAACAGTTCCATGGTGCGAGTCCTTTCAATGAGTTGCTGCGTTGCAGTATAGGGACGACCAAGAAATAATTGAACTTTTCATTTGTGATGCATGCGATTCACTTTTTGAATATCTCTGTGGTGACTGTGGCGTGCAGTGATTAACAAATCAGCACTCAGGTATCATTGATACTTATAAGCAAGTAAATCAGGAGAGCGGGAAATGTCTTTGCGCATCAAGCTGATGCTGGCGCTATTTGTGACCGGGCTGGCGGCTGTTGCCATGGTCGGCGGCCTGACGTCCTACAGTGTCCATTCCAAATTTGATACTATCCGCAGCCGCCAGGCGGCGGACCACTTCCACCACTATATGACGGCGTACCTGGCCGAATACGGTGACTGGGAAACCGCCATCTCGACCGAATCGTTCGACCGTTTTGTGCAGCGCAGGGAAGCGGCCGAGGCGCCGCCACAGGGTGAGCGCCCCAGCGAGATGCTGGACCGCATGCCGCCGGGCATAGACCAGAAGTCGCATCAAAGCGAGCCTGTGGCCGGTGAGCCGGATCGACCACGCGCCCCCGCCTACGGCGCGCCTGGCCAGCCGGCGGCGGGACTGGCGGACGGCCAGCGTTCCCCCGCGCATGGTGCGCCGGCTCAGCCGCAGGGCGGCCAACAAAACGGCCCTCGTCCACCGGCCTATGGCGCGCCACGTCCAAATGGCCAGCCGCCGGAAGGCGCCGTGCCGGGTCAACCCCGTGTCGGCGCCGACGACGGCCGCGCACCGCGCGACGGCATGCGCCCGCCACCACCCGATGGTCACCGACCGCCGCCCGATGGCCAGCCTTGGCCGCCGCACGATGGCATGCGGCCACCACCACCGGATGGCATGCGGCCACCGCCGCAGGATGGGATGCGGCCACCACCGCACGATGGCATGCGGCCACCGCCACGGGACGGCATGCGCCCGCCCGCCGATGGCACGCGTCCGCCGCCGCGCGACGGCATG
>JAIENA010000290.1 GCA_019751755.1 Burkholderiaceae bacterium
GGCCCGCCATGCGCCAGGTCGGATACCGGCGAATCAGCAATGCTGTTCAAATTCCCCTCCCCCATTCGCGCTTCAAGGTGGACACGGTCGATAGATCCTCCGGCGTTTTAACGCCGTGGCAACGGCGGAACGCACAGCACCAGATAGGCAATGCCGCCAATAATCGCGATGTGCAGCACGCCGTATATCGCCAGCATTCCGCCACCAAAGAGTATGCGCAAAATAGCCAGCACCAGGTCAAGGCCGACCAGCCATTTCAGCACCGGCCAGGTGACGATAATCAGGGCCAGCAGCAGCCGATAAACTGCCTGCGTAATAGGATTGCACCACAGCTCGCGCCAGGCGCGTTTGCGCGGCGGCTCAGGCGGCGGGCGTGCCGGACCAGAGTATTTACGAACATTCGGAAATGTAAAAATGCGGGCCATCCTGTCTCCCAGTCTATCAACCATATCCTTTCCATCGTTATCTCCTGGCGCCGTACGCGTATTGATTTAGGACAAATGAGAGCAATGGCTTGGCACGGAAATTTAGCGGCTAAACGTCCTCTTGCATGCACTTCATCCTGTTCCCAATGGGGTATGGCGCAGCCAGACATGCAGACTTTGATCTAATCGACATAAGCGCTGTCTTTCAATTGGAACAGCGGATAAATCCGTCAATACTCATTGCAGGGTTTCGGAATAGTGGTTGCCCGGCCCACGTAGTTATCGTAACTTTTTGAAGGAGCATGTCATGAGCGAACATATGCTGCATATTCTCGGCCCGGCACGCTGGGACTCAGTGGCCGCCATCGTCGGCGACCGCTCCGCACTGGAAAGCCTCCACCTAGCGCTGACCAATGCACTGGGCAAGGGCGCTGGTGGCGCCTACCTGTACAGCTCCGACGGCGAAGGCTTTGCACTCGCGGTCGCGCTGGAAGAAGACATGTACGCGGTCCACACCGCCTACTCGGGCGAGGGCAAGCCGCGCCGCTCGGTACGGGAACGCGTGCCAATGCGCGGTGTCGCCAATTTCCAGGCAGCCGTCAGTGAAGCCATCGAACAGCGCCGCCTGAAACAGCCCTGGTATCGGGCCTCTGCGCTGCTGGAATCGCCGCCCAGGGCAACTATGGAATCCTGAAAGGAGTCTATCGTGCCATCGCCAAAGAACGAAAGGCGGTCCGTATCCCGAACCACATCGCTCCGCCTGCTACGCATACGCGACGTGGTTTTGATTTGCGGCCTGTCGCGCAGCAGCATCTATATCGCCATCAAAGATGGCCGCTTTCCGCGCCCCGTACCTATCGGCGGCCGTGCCAGGGCCTGGATTCAACATGAAGTTGAAAACTGGGCAGCCCAGCGCATACGCGCGCGCAGTGATGGCGCCAGCCATGCTGCATAATGCCTACAAGGAGCCGCGCGGTTTGGACTGCGCGGCCGATGGCGTCAATTCGCCGCGCTCCACATCATCAAGATAATCCGCCCAGCGCTGCATCATATCCCGGCGCTCGTCGAGGTACCGCGCCCGGTCATAAGCGCTTTCGAGCTTATCCTTCTGCGCATGCGCCAACTGGCGGTCCACCACCTCATGGCGGTAATGCAAGCGTTCCTTCAAGGTGCTCATCGCCAGCGCACGGAAGCCGTGGCCCGTCATGTCTCCTTTGTAGCCCATGCGCGCCAGTGCCTTCAGCAACGCCATATTGCTCATGGGTCGTCCTGGCGTACGCATGTTCGGAAACAGCAACTCTCCTTCGCCCGTATAGCCGTGCAACTGGCGCAGCAACTCCAGCGCCTGTCTGGACAGGCAAACGTGGTGATCGGTCCGGTCGGGATTGAGCTTGCGCTTGCCGCGCTTCATGCGCTGCCACGGAATGATCCACTCGCCCTTTTCCAGTTCGATTTCTTTCCATGGCGTCTCGATCAACTCTGACGTCCGCACAAAGATCAGCATCATCAAACGCATGGCGATGCGCACTATGGGCCCCATACAGGCTTCGTTGCGCGTCAGCGCCTTGATCAGACCTGGCAATTGGTCCGCATCAATCGCCGCGAAATGGCCCTTCTGGCGCGGGCGTAGCACCTTGGTCAGCATCATCGCCGGGTTGCGCTCGGTCAGGCCACAGTGGAAGGCATACACGAACACGCGCGACACGTCGGCTGTCACGCGGCGGGCGACTTCCAGCGCGCCGCGCTTTTCTATCTGGCGCGCCGCATGGATCAAATCCTTGGACGTTAATGCGGCGATCTGCTTGCTGCCAATGTGAGGAAAAATGTCGGTGGACAGTCGGTGCAGAATATTCTTTGCCGTTTGCGGCTGCCATTGTTCGCGCATGGTTTCGTGCCACTCGCGCGCCACGGCTTCAAACGTGCTGCCGCCGGTGTCACGCTTCGCCTTCTTCACTTCATCGCGCACGACACCGGGGTCGATATCATCGGCGATCAGCCGGCGCGCTTCGGCGCGCTTTTCGCGGGCGCTGACCAAAGAGACATCCGGGTAGGGGCCGAACGACAACTTGCCTTCGCGACCGCCAGGCCGTTGATACTTCATCTTCCACAGCTTCGAGCCTGATGGGGAAATCTCGATATACAGGCCGCCGCCATCGACAAGCTTGTAGGGTGCTTCTCGCGGACGTGCGTTGCGAACTTGCAGGTCGGACAAGGGATGCGCATGTCTTGGCATTTTAGGGGCCTCGCTCAGCCATTCATGGGAGCCGAAGGCCCCTATAACGGCCCCTAAGAATATGCGACAGCAGTGGACCGCTCAAGACCAATATAAACAAAAAAGCCGCAGTCTCATAGTGAGAACTGCGGCTTCTTCGACGCCCATCATTTCTGCTGGACCGTGTTCTGGCGGAGAGGGTGGGATTCGAACCCACGGTAGGGGGAAACCCTACGCCTGATTTCGAGTCAGGTACATTCGACCACTCTGCCACCTCTCCTGGTGCTACTACTTAACGGTGGTCGCCGTTGAGAGCCAAGATTATAGCAGCCCTTCCGGAAAAAGGAAGGGCTATTTTTAAAATCATGCAATCAGTTTGGTCAAACCGCCCATGTACGGCTGCAGCGCGGCGGGAA
The DNA here is from genome assembly GCA_019751755.1 of Burkholderiaceae bacterium. Taxonomy (GTDB): domain Bacteria; phylum Pseudomonadota; class Gammaproteobacteria; order Burkholderiales; family Burkholderiaceae_D; genus Rugamonas. The sequence continues at coordinate 3,054 of JAIENA010000290.1, forward strand.
TGTCCACCGAGCCGTCGGCTTGCTGGTAGTTTTCCAGGATCGCCACCAGCGTGCGGCCGACGGCCAGGCCGGAGCCGTTCAGGGTGTGCAGCAGTTCGGTCTTGCCTTGCGCGTTGCGGAAGCGCGCCTGCATGCGGCGGGCCTGGAATGCTTCGCAGTTCGACAGCGACGAAATTTCACGGTAGGTGTTTTGCGCCGGCAGCCACACTTCCAGATCATAGGTCTTGGTCGCGCCAAAGCCCATGTCGCCGGTACACAGCGCCATCACGCGGTACGGCAAGCCCAGCGCCTGCAGGATTTTCTCGGCGTGGCCGACCATCTGCTCCAGCACATCGTACGAGGTGTCCGGGTGCACCACCTGCACCAACTCGACTTTGTCGAACTGGTGCTGGCGGATCATGCCGCGCGTGTCGCGGCCGGCGCTGCCGGCTTCGGAACGGAAGCATGGGGTGTGCGCCGTCATCTTGATCGGCAGCGCGTCCAGCGCCACGATCTCGTCGCGCACCATATTGGTCAGCGACACTTCCGAGGTCGGGATCAGGTAGAAATTCTGGCCTTCGCCTTCGATGCCGCCTTTTTTCACCGAGAACAGGTCCGCCTCGAACTTCGGCAACTGGCCGGTGCCGCGCAGGCTGTCGGCGTTGACCATGTAGGGCGTGTAGCACTCGGTGTAGCCATGCTCGCCGGTGTGGGTGTCCAGCATAAATTGCGCCAGCGCGCGGTGCAGGCGGGCCATACCGCCTTTCATGACGGAGAAGCGCGAGCCGGTCAGCTTGGTGGCGGTGTCGAAGTCCAGGCCCAGCGCGGAACCAACGTCCACGTGGTCTTTGACTTCAAACTCGAAGGTGCGTGGCGTGCCGACTTTGCGCACTTCCACGTTGCCGGTTTCGTCGGCGCCTTCCGGCACCGATGCGTGCGGCAGGTTCGGTACGGCTTCCAGGAAGGTCGACATCCTGGCTTGCACCACGTTCAAATTCTGTTCATTGGCTTTCAGCTCATCGCCGAGGCCGGCCACTTCCGCCATCACGGCCGAGGTGTCTTCCCCTTTGCCTTTCAACATACCGATCTGCTTGGACAGCGAATTACGCTTGCTCTGCAGTTCTTCAGTACGCATCTGGATCGCCTTGCGCTCGCCTTCCAGGGCATTGAAGGCTGCGACGTCCAGCTGAAACTTGCGCGCCGCCAGGCGGGCTGCGACGGTGTCGATATCTTTACGGAGAAGTTGGATGTCTATCATGGGGGCATTGCCGCAATATTCGGAAAGAGGCAATTGTACCAACTTGATGCGATCCAACGCGAGTTTTCAGCCCTCCGGCTTCAAACCGCCCCGGATTACAGGGCGGCTTTTTCTGCGGCAGTCAAGCGCTTGGCGGCAACCACAATCACCGGCACATTTTTTTCAACACTATTGACGGTCACGATTTCGGCATCGGCAGCCAGCGTGATCACCGGTTCGCTGGCGGTCGCGTAGCTGGTGGCGGCGCCCAGGGCGGCGGCGAAGACAAAGATGATTTCCATGTTTTTGAGGGCGTTCATGATGTGCTCCTGGTGGGTTTGCGGTGGATCAATACTGCTTCGATGGATGCACTGTAACCGCAGGCTTCGCGCCTCACCATCGGTGTGCGACGAAGCGTCAAAAACAGGGAATGAACCGCCAAAACCGCGCCACGACAGGCGCTATGCGGCGCGTGCATCGGCCGCCCGATGCACCAGCGCGCCCAGCTTGGCCACCGCCGCATCGATTTGCGGGCTCCACGCATTGCCGCAATTGAGCCGCAGGCAGTTGCCGAACTTGCCGGTGGCGGAAAACAGCTGGCCCGGCATAAACGCCACGCCCTGTGCCACCGCCAGCGCGTGCAGCGACAAGGCGTCGACCTGCGGCGGCATCTGCACCCACAGCACGAAGCCGCCCTGCGGTTCGGAAATCAGACACTCAGGGGGGAACGACGCGGCCACCGCGTCGGACATGCGCGCAATGCGCTGCGACAGTACGCGCCGCATCTTGCGCACCTGCGCTTCATAGGCGGAACCCGCCAGAAAGTCGGCCAAGACAGCCTGAAAAAACTGGCTGGTCGAACCACTCGACACCATTTTTAATAAGGTCACCTGCTGGGTCCAGCGCCCCGCCGCCACGAAGCCCACCCGCGAGGCCGGCGTGACGGCCTTGGAAAAGGAGGAACACAGCAAGACATAGCCCGCCGTGTCATAGGCTTTTACGGGCCACGGCCGCTCGTGGGTAAAACACAGGTCGCCATACACATCGTCTTCCACCAGCGCCACCTGATGCTGGGCCAGCAATCCCGCCAGCCGCTTCTTGTTTTCCTCGGGCATGATGCAGCCGAGCGGGTTGTTCGCGTTTGGCACGAACAGGCACGCTTTCACCAGGCCCGCGCTGAACGCCACTTCCAGCGCGTCGATCGACGGCCCGGTTTTGGGGTGGGTGGGGATTTCCAGCGCCTTCATGCCCAGGCTTTCGATTAATTGCAACAGCACGAAATAAGTCGCCGATTCCACCGCGATGGTGTCGCCCGGCTGCGCCACGGCGCGCAGGCTTAAACTGATGGCCTCGGTGCAGGAACTGGTGACCACCACTTCGTGCGGGTCGAGCGAGCCCCAGTCCAGCGCCCGGCGCACCACCTGGCGCACAAATTCCGGTTCATTGGTTTCAAAACAGCTGACCCGCGCCAGCAAGGCCGGATCGCGCCGCGCCACGCTGCTGACCGCCTTTTGCACGCGGCGGATCGGCAGCAATTCATCCGGCGGCCAGGCCGACCCCAGATGCGCCAGCCCCGGCGTCTCATTGGCCTTCAACACGCGCATCAACAGGTTGTGGATGCCGACATAGGCCGCTTCGGCCAGTGGTTCGCTGGGCGCGGCCACCGCCAGCATGCGGGGCCGGTGCCGCACGTAATAGCCGGCCTGCGGCCGCGCCTCGACCAGGCCACGGTCTTCCAGCAGGCGCAGCGCCTGCAGCACGGTGCTGACCGAGACATGCTTGTGCTGCGCCAGGTGGCGGATCGATGGCAGCTTGTCGCCGGGCGCAAAGACGCGGCTGGCGATGTGTGCGCCCAGTTCATTGGCCAGCTGTTCGTATAAATTAGGTTGCATCGGCATCCTTCCATTGTGGCCCGCCGCGCCACCGCCGCACAGGTACAGTGGCGTTCAGTTTCGACCAGCACAGTGGCACAATTTTGCCACTGTGCTCATCACAATTGCGGTTTATTGAATCTGTTATGGTTGCGCCCGTGGCGCTAAGCTGTCTCCATGACTGCCGTCCCCTGACGGCACACCACCGGGAGTTCACCATGTCGATCCAGCCATCCGCCGAATACAAACTGAGCAGCGACCAACCGCTGCGGCTCGAAGATGCCGGTGGCCGCGTGGTGGAAGGCGTGTCGGGCATGACGTGGATTACCGCGTATGGCCAGCACATGGATTTCATCCTGCGTCCGGGCCAGCGCTTCGTGGTGCCGAACGATGGCTTGACGCTGGTGGAGGCGCTGGGCCGCAGCCGCATCCGGGTGGCGGCGCCCATCGCGCAAAGCTGGCCGCGCCGCGTGCGGCGCGAAGCGGCGGCGCGCTGGCAGGAAACCCTGCAGCGTCTGCGGCAAAGCTTGCAGCCGGCCGACGGGCGCTGAGCCGCGACACCGGCGGCGGCAAGGAGGCGCTTCAGTCGGCGCGGGCCGGCTCCACCTTGCCGCCCTGCCCGGCGCGCCCCGCCGCCAGCCAATTGAGCACTTCCGCATTGAAGGCGTCGGCGTGGGTGCGCATCATCCAGTGCCCCGCGTCCATCGCCACCACCTGGCTGCCGGGCCGCCGTTGCAACGTTTTCAACCAGTCTTGCGAGTGAAACATGAACGGCTTGCGGGTGCCATAGAGATACAAGGTGCGGCACGACGCCTGCCCTGGCGACGCCAGCCGGTACGAGCCATACGCGCCGAACCACGTGATGTAATACGGGTAATTCATCTGACTGCGGATCAGGACGGGATCGGTCGGACAGCCCATCTTGCCGGCCATATAGCGCGACATGCGGTCGCCCAGGCGGCCGCCAATGCGCCACGCCAGCGCCAGCCACAGCTGGTAAGCAAACACCATGGCTTTCGACCGCGCGCCGAGCTGATGGGCGAACTCCGGCGACAGCGCATCGCCCACATCGACACACACGATGCGCGTCACCAGTTGCGGATGGCGCAGCGCGAACTGGTTGCCAAAGATGCTGCCCCAGTCGTGCTGCAGCAGGATCACCGGGTGATCCGGACTGGCGGCCCGGACGATACGGTGGATCAGCGCCACGGTCTCGACCAGCGACAGCGGGCGGCGCGGCTTGCCCGGCTCAAATCCCGGCAGCGTAAAACGTACGCAACGGTACGAACCGCGCAGCGCCGCCACTTGCGCATCCCACAAGCGGTACGTATCGGGCCAGCCATGCAGCATGACGATGGTTTCCGCGCCCTCGCCTTCCACGTACACGTCGACGCCGCCGACATCGATGACTCGCGTCATTTCGTCTCCATTAAATTATTGATAATTATCAAACAAATATAGCACAGCGACGGCGCTTTGATGACCGACAAGCCTCATGGCAAGAGGCCTTGCGTTATAGCCAATATTGCAGGCGAGAGGTATGATTGGGGATTGCATAACCTGTCAGCGCCATGTCCACCTCCACCGTAGCCCTCGAAGAACGCACCGGTGAAAGCTCGAACGAGATCGCCGGCCATATCGCGGAAGCCATCGCTGCGCGCAAGCTGCCACCGGGCACCAAGCTGCGCGAGGAAGCCCTGTCACGCCTGTACAACGTCAGCCGCACCAAGATCCGCGCCGCGCTGCTGATCCTGTCGAAGGACAAGCTGATCCGCATCGTGCCGGACAAGGGGGCGTTCGTCAGCCAGCCCAGCGAAAAGGAGTCGCGCGACATCTTTGCCGCCCGCCGCATCCTGGAGGCGGCCATGGCCCGTGAATTCACGGCCCGCGCCCAGCCGCACCATTACACCGCACTGGAACAGCACCTGGAACTGGAACGCCACTCGCTCGAAGGCGACCACAAGGTGCGCTCCCAGTTGTTGGGCGATTTCCACGTGCTGCTGGCGGAAGTGGCGGGCAATGAAGTGTTGCTGGAAATGGTGCGGGAACTGGTGGCGCGCAGCACCCTGATCACGATGCTGTACCAGTCGGACCGCGATGCGGTGTGTTCATCGAATGAACATGAAGAATTTTTAAGCGCCGCGCGCGCCGGCGATGCGGAGCTGGCCGCGCGCTTGATGGTGGAGCACCTGATGCATGTGGAGGCCGCGCTGCGCTTCGATATCGGCAGCGGGCAGGAGAAGGATCTGGTGTCGGCGCTGTTGAAATAACGCCGTTGGGGCGGGCATGGCGGCTTTGCGTTGCGCAAAACCGCCCTACGAGGTTGTAGGGCGGCTTTTACAAAGCCGCCAGGCAGGCCACAGGCTTATCCGACCTTGCGCGTCCCCGTCGCCAGCGCCAGGTCCGACGCCAGCTGGTTGTGCCGCTCGATTACCAGTGGCAAATCAATCGTCTGCAACAGTCCATCCTTGACCACCACCTTGCCGTTGATGATGCTGTAGTTGACGTTCGACGGCGTGCAGAACACCAGCGCCGCCACCGGGTCGTGCAGCGCGCCGGCAAAGCCGATCTGGTCCAGCTTGAACATGACGATGTCGGCCGACATGCCCGCCTTGATGGCGCCGATGTCATCCCGGTTCAATACTTTCGCACCGCCCAGCGTGGCCAGTTCCAGCGCCTGGCGCGCCGTCATCGCATCCGGGCCAAAGCCGACGCGCTGCAGCAGCATGGCCTGGCGCGCTTCGCCCAGCATGTGCGCGCCGTCGTTCGAGGCGCAGCCGTCAACACCGAGGCCGACCGGCACGCCGGCGTCAACCATCTTGCGGATCGGCGCAATGCCGGACGCCAGGCGCATGTTCGAGCATGGGCAGTGCGCCACGCCGGTGCCGGTTTTCGCAAACATATAAATGCCGTCGTCATCGAGCTGCACGCAGTGCGCGTGCCATACATCGTGGCCGACCCAGCCGCAGTCTTCCGCATACTCGGCCGGCGTCATATTGAATTTCTCGCGGCTGTAGGCGATATCGTTGGCATTTTCCGCCAGGTGGGTGTGCATCGACACGCCATAGCTGCGCGCCAGCGCCGACGCTTCCTTCATCAAATCGCGCGACACCGAAAACGGCGAGCACGGCGCCACCACCACGCGCTGCATCGCATGGCGTGCGCTGTCGTGGTAGGTTTCGATCAGGCGCTGGGTATCTTTCAGGATCGCTTTTTCATCTTCCACCACCCGGTCCGGCGGCAAGCCGCCCTTCGACTGGCCCACGCTCATGGCGCCGCGCGCCGCGTGGAAACGCATGCCGATTTTCGACGCCGCTTCGATGCTGTCATCGAGCTTGCAATCGTTCGGGTAAATGTACAGGTGGTCGCTGCTGGTGGTGCAGCCGGACAGAATCAGTTCCGACATCGCCGTCAGCGTCGAGATGTGCACCATCTCGCTATTGAGGTTGGCCCAGATCGGATACAGGTTTTGCAGCCAGTTAAACAGTTCGCCGTTTTGCGCGGCGGGAATCACGCGCGTCAGGCTTTGGTACATGTGGTGGTGGGTGTTGACCAGCCCTGGCGTGACCACGTGGCCGGTGGCGTCGATGACTTCATCGGCGCTTTGCGGCAGGTCGGCGCTCGGTCCGACCTGCTCAATCACGTTACCGCGCACGAAAATCGCACCATGTTCGATTTCGCGGCGCTGGTCGTCCATCGTCACCACGACGCGCGCATTCTTGATCAGGAGAGTTTTAGTCATTTTCAAAGGTACCTAAAGATGAGTGAAACACTGCGGAAACAATGCGCGGGCACTGCGGAAACAATGTCAACAACGCGCCGGTGCCACATCATTGCGGATGCAGGCCGGCGCGGATACTACGGAGTGGCGGGCTTACTTAAGTAAGTACGCATAAATTCTTGTGAATTCTGACTTCCATAACCGGCGCTCTGCGGCGTTGCCCGCTGCTAGCAGTGCCCGCACTGCGTCGCACCGGGCGCCTTGCAGCGCATCCGGTTCTGTTCGTCATAATTTCACAATAATTTCTTGGTACTTACTTAGTTAATTTACGCCGGCTCCATGTTTTTTACCAGCATCGGCTGGGGGACGTCGTCTTCCTCGTCGTCATGGGCTTCCACCGGACGGTCCGGCAGCACCAGGTTCAGCACCACCGCCACGATCGCGGCGGTCGAGATGCCGGAGCCGAAGATTTCATGCACGAATGCTGGCAGTTTCGACAGCAGTTCAGGACGCACCGACACCGCCAGACCGCAACCGACCGACACGGCGATCAGCAAGCCGGTGCGCTTGTCGTGTTCAACGTGCGACAGCATTTGCACGCCGGCGGCAATGATCATGGCAAACATCATCAGGCCGGCGCCGCCCAGCACAGGCTGCGGAATCGTCACGACGATGGCGCCCAGCACCGGGAACAGGCCGGCGGCCGCCAGCAACACGCCGGTCAGCGCCACCACGTGGCGGCTGGCCACGCCGGTCAGCGAAATCACGCCGACGTTTTGAGCGAAGGTCGATACCGGTGGTGCGCCCAGCACGGAGACGAAGGCCGAACCAACGCCGTCGCACAGCACGCCGCGCTTGAGCAGCGTGCCTTTCATTTTGGTCTGGGTCGCCGAACCCAGCGCCATGAAGGTGCCGGTGGTTTCCACCATGGTGACCACGTACGCCACCGCCATTGCCAGGATGCCGCTGACCGGGAAGGTCATGCCGAAATACAGTGGCTGCGGCAGCGAGAAGACGGCTGCCTTATGCACCGTGGTAAAGTCCACCATGCCCAGGCCCAGGCACACGGCGTAGCCGATGGCCATGCCGATCACAACGGCGGCGGCGGAAATAATGCCTTTGCCGAATTGCACCAGGGCGATCACGGTCGCCAGCACAAACAGGGCGATGCCCAGGTTGATCGGGTCACCGTAGTGGGCGCCGGCGCCTTTGCCGCCAGCGGCCCAGTCCACCGCCACCGGCACCAGCGACAGGCCGATCATGGTCACCACCACGGCCGTCACCTGGTGCGGGAACAGTTTGCGAATTTGCGGCATAAAGAAGCTGCCGAGGATCATCACCACCGAGCCGGCCAGCGAAGAACCGAGGATGCCGGGAACGCCGTGTTCCAAGCCGATACTGATGGCCGCGCCAACGAAGGCGAAGCTGGTGCCCATCACGCAAGGCAGGCGGATGCCGACAGCCCCCACCCCTTTGCATTGAATGAAGGTAACGATGCCGGAACCCAGCAGGGCGGCATTAACCAGAGCAACGATCTGGTCGGCAGGCAGTTTCAGGACCGCGCCAACGACCAGGGGTACGGCGATGATACCGCCCAAGGCAGCCAGCATATGCTGGGCAGCCAGCAGGATGGTCGTGACGAGTGGTGGACGGTCGTCCACTTTGTATAGCAGGTTGTTCATGGTGTCTCCATCTGAAGATTTTATGTCTTGAACTACTTTTTCCGGTGCTATCCGGCATGCCTCTACGGGTCGTCTGGTGGTGGCTAACGGGGAATGTCGAGGTCAAACAGGAAGGATGTGAAGAGATCGAGCACAGCATGGTGACCGGGGTACGGCGCACTGGGCTGTGAGTGCGTTGCAGGCAATGCGATGGTTGGCATGTGACGCATGATGTCTCCACTTGATGGCTTCATTCGCGCTGCTCTATGGCGGCTTTCGTGAAATCATCATGCGCCCCGTTAACATCATTGTCAACGAATTTTGTATACAATCTATGCGTACGATGAGTACTGGGTGATGTGATGCAACATCGCGTGGTCGCGACGCAACAATCGCATCATGATCTGTATACAATCCGTTGTAGCAGACATGCGTTTTAGTCGCAAGTGCGGGTGCCGATGCACAAAAAACCAGGATGGCAAATTACGCATGGGCGTAGGGCGGATTAGCTGCACAGCAGCGTAATCTGCCAATGTCGGCGTTATCAATACCCATGCCGATGGCGGCAAAGCGACGTAGTGCCAAGCGAAATCTGCCGCCCCATAAAAAAAGCCACCCTGGGGGTGGCTGGCGCGGGGCGGTGGCAAGGCTCAAGCAGACGACGCTTGTTTGAACGAAATCAGTCGGCGTAGCCATTTGTTGCTCAGGATGGCATTTAACGCGTTGTCTTGCTCGCTCAGCTTTTTACGGATGATCGCGTCGTTTTCTTCATAGCGCGTCACCATCAATTGCTGCACCTTGCTATCCTCGGCCAATTTCTCCATCCGCTGCAATTGTTCGCGGCTGACGTGCTCCAGTTTCTCGATATAGTGGCGCTGCTCAACCACCAGCTTGGAGAGCGCGGCAATATGCTTTTGGTGCGACAAGTTATCGCGCAGCAAGTCATGCAAGGGATCAGTCTGTGGTGACACCATCAACTCCAGATACCAGCCGCCCTGCACGCGCCCCAGGACATCGACAGGAATCGCCAGTTCGCAGCGTGGATCGAGCCCATGCGAGGACAGCAAGACCACCGGGCCGTCCGATTCACCGATCGTCGCCTCGCATTCAGCAAGGTTGGCAAACAACTCCGGACTGCCATCCCAGCGCCACTGCACCGCCTGGTCCGCATCGTACAACGCCAAGCCCAGCACCACGACCCGGGCCGGGCTATCCGCAATATCCAGGCGCAACCCAAGCAGCCCGTGGTCGAACGCCGGGAGAGGGAATTGCGCACATTGCCGGGTGTTATTCAGTTTCAGCGTGCACTTCATCGACTGAGCTTGCGGGAAGTCACCTTCCGCCAGTTTCCAAAACAATTGGCAGGAGGTCGTCATTTCAGATGCACGGCTGGGGATAAGCATAAATGCGCTAAGGTAATTTGCAAAGATTCCAATGATGCCACATATCAACTTGGTACGTAAGGCCGCCGCTCAGCAACGCCTACTTACGCGCGTCGTCGTCCAGCTTGCGCAGGAACGCCAGTTTGTCGGCAATCTTGATTTCCAGCCCGCGCGGCACCGGCCGGTACCAGCCCGGTTCCGGCATGCCATCCGGCAAATACGTCTCCCCGGCCGCATACGCATGCGGTTCGTCGTGCGCGTAGCGGTAGGCGTGGCCGTAGCCGAGTTCTTTCATCAGCTTGGTCGGCGCATTGCGCAAGTGCACCGGCACTTCACGCGATTTCTCGCGCTTGACATGCGCCATGGCTTCATTGAAGGCGTTGTAGCCGGCATTGCTCTTGGCCGCCACCGCCAGGTAAATCACGGCCTGGCCCAGCGCCAGCTCCCCTTCCGGCGAGCCCAGCCGCTCATAGGTTTCCGCCGCGTCGTTGACGATGGTCAGCGCACGCGGATCGGCCAGGCCGATGTCTTCCCACGCCATGCGCACGATGCGGCGCGCCAGGTAGCGCGGATCGGCGCCGCCGTCAATCATGCGGCAAAACCAGTACAGCGCGCCGTCCGGATTCGAGCCGCGCACCGATTTATGCAAGGCCGAAATCTGGTCATAGAAATTGTCGCCGCCCTTGTCAAAGCGGCGCGCATTCAAGGTCATCGCGCTTTCCACAAAGGCGCTGTCGATTTTCTTGATGCCGGCCGACGACGACGCGTTATCGGCCTGTTCCAGTAAATTCAAAAACCGCCGCGCATCGCCATCGGCGTAACCCACCAGCGTATCGGCGGCGGCATCGTCGAATTGCAAATGCGGCAACGCTTCCTTTTGCGCCTTGGCCAGCAATTGCCGCATTTCCGTGTCATCGAGCGACTTCAGCACATACACTTGCGCACGCGACAGCAACGCCGAATTGACTTCGAAACTCGGATTTTCCGTGGTGGCGCCAATAAACGTCACCAGCCCCGATTCGACGAACGGTAGCAAGGCATCCTGCTGCGATTTATTAAACCGGTGAATTTCATCGACAAACAGCAAGGTATGCTTGCCGAGACGATCCAGATTGTCCTGGGCTTGCTCCATCGCCGCGCGGATATCCTTGACGCCGGCAAACACCGCCGACAGGGCAATGAATTCGGCGTCGAAGGCGTGCGCCGTCAGGCGCGCCAGCGTGGTTTTACCGACGCCGGGCGGCCCCCAGAAAATCATCGAGTGCGGTTTGCGGGCCTGGAACGCCAGCCGCAACGGCTTGCCTTCGCCCAATAAATGGGTTTGGCCGATCACGTCATCGAGCGACTTGGGCCGCAACGCTTCCGCCAGTGGCGGGCGCGGCTCGGTCTTGAACAAATCTTGCATCACTGCTGCGAAATGTCGACGCCTTTCGGCATCACGAACTTGAAGTGATTGGCGCCGACGGCCGGGTTCTTTTCAAATTTACGGAACGTCAGCACCGACACGGAACCAAAGTTATCCTTCAGTTCCATCGCCTGCGGCGTACCGTCGCGCAAGCCGATGGTGATTTGCTCAAACGTCGTGTCCGCGTTTTTCGGCACGGCTTTCAGCCATTCCATGCCATCCTTGGCGCCCGCCTCGGACAGGGTGAAATTCTTTTCCAGGTCATTGCTGCCAAACAGGATAGCGGCCGGCGACGAGCCCAGCGCATCGCCCAGCTTTTTCACGGTGACCTGGTTCAAATCCTTGTCATAGATATACAGCTTGTCGCCGTCGGCTTGCAGCAACTGGTCATAAGGCTTCTGGTACAGCCAGATGAATTTGCCGGGACGGGCAAATTCAAAGGTGCCGGACGACGGCACGGCAGCCTTGCCGCCGCTGGCCTTGATTTGCTGCTGGGTGAATTCCCCCCGGGCCGACTTGGTGCTGGCCACAAAGGTTTTAAACTGGTCCAGCGCGGCCGCGTCGGCTTCCATCACGAGGGCGCTGGCGGCAATCAGGGCCGCCAGCAAGGCGGCGATTTTGATACGTTTCATTGGTCTTCCTTCATTATTCCGCGCTGGCGGCCGGCACCAGAATGTCACGGTTGCCGTTCGACTGCATGGGTGACACCACCCCGCTTTGTTCCATCTGCTCCAGCAGGCGCGCCGCGCGGTTGTAACCGATGCGCAAATGGCGCTGCACCAGCGAAATCGATGCGCGGCGGTTTTTCAGCACCACTTGCACCGCCTGGTCATACATCGGGTCGGCTTCGGCGCCGCCCTCGCCCGCGGCCGCACCGCCTTCCGCGCCGCCGTCACTTTCCAGCGTGCCGCCTTCCAGGATGCCTTCAATGTAGTTCGGCTCACCCTGCAATTTCAAATACCCCACCACGCGGTGCACTTCCTCGTCGGAGACAAAGGCGCCGTGCACGCGCACCGGCAAGCCGGTGCCGGGCGGCATATACAACATGTCACCCATGCCGAGCAGGGTTTCCGCACCCATCTGATCGAGAATCGTGCGCGAGTCAATCTTGGACGAGACCTGGAATGCAATACGGGTCGGAATATTGGCTTTAATTAAGCCGGTAATCACATCGACCGATGGACGCTGCGTGGCGAGAATCAAGTGCAAGCCGGCCGCGCGGGCTTTTTGCGCGATACGGGCAATCAACTCTTCGACTTTTTTACCGACCACCATCATCAGGTCGGCCAGCTCGTCAATAATAATGACGATGGTCGGCAGTTTATCCAGTGGTTCCGGTGAATCCGGCGTAATACTAAATGGATTCGGGATATGTTCTTCGCGCTTGGCCGCTTCCAGGATCTTCGCGTTATAACCAGCGAGGTTACGCACGCCCAGCTTGGACATCAGCTTATAACGCCGTTCCATTTCATTGACGGCCCAGTTCAGCGCATGGCCGGCCTGGCGCATGTCCGTCACCACCGGCGCCAGCAAGTGCGGAATGCCTTCATACACCGACATTTCCAGCATCTTCGGGTCGATCAGGATCATCCGCACATCGGCCGGATCGGCCTTGTACAGCAGCGACAGGATGGTCGCGTTAATGCCCACCGATTTACCGGAACCGGTGGTACCGGCCACCAGCAAGTGCGGCATCTTGGCCAGGTCGGCCACCACCGGCTTGCCGGCGATATCCTTGCCCAGCGCCACTGTCAGGGCCGAGGTGTTGTCGTGGTAGACCTTGGAACCGACGATTTCCGACAGGCGCACGATTTGCCGTTTCGGATTCGGCAATTCCAGCGCCATGTAATTTTTGCCCGGGATGGTTTCCACCACGCGGATCGACGTCAGCGACAGCGAACGGGCCAGGTCGCGCGCCAGGTTGACGATCTGGCTGCCTTTGACGCCGGTGGCCGGTTCGATCTCGTAACGCGTCACCACCGGGCCGGGATAGGCCGCCACCACGCGCGCGTCCACGCCGAAGTCCGACAATTTCTTTTCAATCAGGCGGCTGGTGAATTCCAGCGTTTCCACCGGCAGCGACTCGAGCGTCTGCGGCGGATCATCGAGCAGCGCCAGCGGCGGCAAGTCGCCCGGACGGCTTTCCTGGAACAGCGTGCCTTGGCGTTCCTTGACGGCGCGCTCCGACATCGGCACCGACGTGACGGGCGCTTCGATTTTCATCGGCGCCGGTGCGGCGGCGAATTTGTCACCCGCAGCCGACGACGACGCGCCCTGCCCCGCGCCCGGGACGGCGGCAAACGCCGCCACCGTGGCGGCGACATCGTCCTTGTCGGATGCTTTGCCACCCTTGGCCGGGGCCGTTGACGTGGCCGGCGAGTTCGGTGTGTTGGACGTATTCTGCGTAAAGGGATTGTCGACCACTTGCGGTTCGATACGCACCGGTTTTTCCGCGTGTTTTTCGACGTGCTTGGCGCGTTCATGCACCACCACTTCATCGCGCTTGACGGCCGCCATCGAACCGCGCCGGCGGTCTTCATGGTCTTCGTAACGGTGCACCACCCACTCGTAGCACAGTTCCAGCGCGGCGCCGATGCGCTCGGCCACGTTCAGCCACGAGATATGGAAGAACAGGCTCAGGCCGACGCTAAACAACAGCAACAGCAGCAAGGTCGCGCCGGTAAAACCGAGGCCGACGTGCGCCGCATGGCCGATCAACTGGCCCAGCACGCCGCCCGGCGCGCGCGGCAATTGCACCGGCAACGTGTACATGCGCAAAAATTCCAGGCCCAGGCTGCCGACCAGCAGGAAGGCAAAGCCGACCAGCCGAAAAATGGTTTCGTGCCGGTGCTCCGGCTCCTCGATTTCGCCGGTCAGGAAGCGCCGCGACAGGCGCCGGTAGCCGCCCCACACGCTGCGCAGCAGCCAGACGATCCACCACCAGGCGGAAAAGCCGAAAATGAACAGCATCAGGTCGCTCAGATACGCGCCGGCCCGGCCGCCCAGGTTATAGACGCGGGGCACCACATTGGAATGCGACCAGCCCGGATCGAGCTTGTTGTAGCTGGCCATGATCAGCACGACGTAAATGGTCAGCACGGCAATGGCCAACCAGCGCGCTTCCGACAACAGCCGCACCAGCCGGTTCGGTAGCGGCTGGCGTTCTGAACTGTTGCGGGTATTCCGGTTGGAGCTCGCCGGGGAACTGTTTCTTGACATTGTTACTTTAGTAATAATTCTGATGCTATTTGGCGGCGATGGGCCTTAACCGCTTATTTTAAGCTATCTCTGTAGCAACTGGCCTCACGATTCATACCAATTGCCCTATTGGACTATAATCCGGGTTTACGCGCGTCTCGAAATAGCACGGATCTGTCTTGCTTGTGCTGTCCGCGCCCCCATTTTGGGTTGATCCAAACTGAAAGAACCTCACATGACCACTACCAAACACGCCCGCGTTTTGATCTTAGGTTCCGGCCCGGCCGGCTACAGCGCCGCCATTTACGCCGCGCGCGCCAATCTGAATCCCATGCTGGTGACCGGCGTGGAACAAGGTGGCCAACTGATGACCACCACTGACGTGGAAAACTGGCCGGCCGACCCGATGGGCGTGCAAGGTCCGGACTTGATGCAGCGTTTCCTGCAACACGCCGAGCGCTTCAATACCGAAATCGTGTTTGATCACATCCACACCACCAAGCTGTCGGAAAAACCGATTCGCCTGATCGGCGACAGCAGTGAATACACCTGCGACACGCTGATCATCGCGACCGGCGCCTCGGCCCAGTACCTGGGCCTGCCGTCCGAGCAGGAATTCATGGGCCGTGGCGTGTCCGCCTGCGCCACCTGCGACGGTTTCTTCTACCGTGGCCAGGAAGTCGCCGTGATCGGCGGCGGCAACACCGCCGTGGAAGAAGCGCTGTACCTGTCGAACATCGCCACCAAGGTGACGCTGATCCACCGCCGCGAGAAATTCCGCGCCGAGGCGATCCTGATCGACCGCCTGATGGCCAAGGTTGCCGAAGGCAAGATCGAACTGAAACTGAACCACACGCTGCACGAAGTGACGGGTGACCAGGGCGGCGTGACCGGCCTGACGTTGGCCGCCACCGCCGACGGCGCCCTGAGCGAGATTAAAGTACACGGCCTGTTCGTGGCGATCGGCCACAAGCCCAACACCGGCATCTTCGAAGGCCAACTGGACATGCACAACGGCTACATCAAGACCAAGACCGGCACCGAAGGCATGGCCACCGCCACCAGCGTACCGGGCGTGTTTGCCGCCGGCGACGTGCAAGACCATGTGTACCGCCAGGCCATCACCAGCGCCGGCACCGGCTGCATGGCGGCGCTGGACGCCCAGCGCTACCTGGAAGCACAGGAGTAATTGGCAATGGCGGGTTTAAAGGACTTTGCGGACCTGAAATCCTTGAGCAAGCAGCTCAAGGAACAAGGTGAAGCGCGCGCCGCAGCCGAAGCGGAACGTAAAAAGCAGGAAAAAGTGGCGGCGCATGAAGCCAATATTTTCCGCAACAGCTTGTCCGGCGTGCAGAAAATCGCACCGACGGATCGCTACGTCCCTCAAGCCCGCCCCGCCCTCTCGGCCGCGGCCGTTGCGGCGGCGGCAAAAAAACGCCCGCTGACAGCACAGGAGCAGCAAGCCGACGACGCGTCGGTGATGCGCGAATCGCTGTCCGACCTGTTCGGCGTTGAGCATTACCTGGAAGAAGATCCGGAATTGAATTACGTGGCGCCCGGCGTGGGTCCGGACGTCATGAAGAAAATGCGCAAGGGCTACTGGCCGACCCAGGATGAACTGGATTTACACGGCATGAACCGCGACCAGGCGCGCGATGCGCTGGGTGTGTTCCTGACCAAATCCCTGCAGCGCAACCACCGCTGCGTGTGCGTGATCCACGGCCGAGGCTTCGGTTCGCGCGGACAGGAACCGGTGCTGAAATCGATGGTGCACAGCTGGCTGGTGCAAAAAGGCGTGGTGGCGTTTTGCCAGGCGCGCTCGCATGATGGCGGCGAAGGCGCGCTGATCGTGTTGTTGCGCGCGGCGCTGATGCCGGAGCGCCGCTGATCATCGCGGCCCCGTCGATGCAGGCGCTGTCCACCCATTTCCGTTCGCTGCAAGCCACACTGCCGGCCAACGGCCCCGGCTTCAGCGCCATCGTGCTGGCCCGCGGCGCCCCCGTGTTCGAACTGCACCACGGGCTGGCGTGCATGGAACTGGAAGTGCCGCTGTCCGGCCAGTCACGCTACTATCTCGGCTCGGAATCCAAGCAATTCACGGCCGCGTGCGCAATCGACCTGGTGCGCAAGGGCGCGCTGTCGCTCGATACCGACCTGCGCCCGCAACTGCCGGAAATCCGCCAGTTCGACCAGGCCATCACGCTGCGCCAACTACTCAATCACACCAGCGGCATCCCCGATTACCTGCCCTGCTTCGACTATCAGGTACACCGGCACGACAGCGATTATTTCGACAACACGATGATCCTGGCGCTGATCCGCAAGTTCGATGAACTGGACTTCGAGCCCGGCGCGCAGTACGACTACAGCAACAGCAATTACATCCTGCTGGCCCGGCTGGTGGAAATCGCCAGCGGCCAGCCACTGGCGGCCTATGCGCGGCAACTGCTGTTCGCACCACTCGGCATGGCCAACACCGGCTACGACGAAGACCGCCACGCCATCATGCGCCACCGCGTGCGCAGCTATAGCGCCGACCCGGACCGCCCGCACGGCTGGCGCCAGGAACTGGGCAATGCCAATACCATCGGCGACGGCGGAGTCTACGCCAGCAGCGATGATCTGGCGCGCTGGGAGGCCGAGTGGCACCGCCAGTACGCCGACCCGGCCAGCCTGGTGCGCTCGCTACTGCAGGAAACCATCGACAGCACAGGCGTGCCGCACACTTACCGCTTTGGTCTGGAATGCCTGCGCCATGACGATATCGACTACGTCTTCCATGGCGGCCACTTGTGGGGCTTTCATACCCTGATTCTGCGGGTGCCGGCGGCGGGCGTGTCGGTGATTCAACTGAGTAATCATGGCGAGTTGGCGGCGGATCGGGAAGCTATCCTGGCGGCGTTGGCGACGGACTTGGGGGCGTTGCGGCTTGCGAATCATGGCGCTCTGACGCCGCCTGTTGGAACCGCACTCAAAGACCAATAAAAATTATGCGCCCGAAAGAGCGTTCGCCAAGGCGGTTTTGTTCGAGACGCCCAGTTTTCTATACACGGCATGCAGTTGATTGCGAATAGTCGCGGGAGACACGCCAAGCTGTTTTGCAATTTCCTTGTACTGGAGTCCTTTTGCCGCAAGCTGTGCAACACATTGCTCCGCGCTGGAGAGTTGACTCTTTTTAGTGCTATTGGATGCGATAACTAAGCAGATCATCTTTCCTTGCACGGAAGCTTTCACACAAATCGCGTTGCCAACAAAAATCTTTTCCTGATTTTGTTTTAATGAATCCATTAAGGGACGGGGTAGCAGTGGCGGCACCCATTGATTCCACTCAAGCTGAAGTAACGCGACGGCTTTATCATCCAAGAAATGCAGACACCCATTCAAGTTTGCAAGCGCTATCGAGCCACCATCTGCGCCGGCTGAAATATTTGAATTCAATCTCCAGTTGATTTTCCTGGCTTTTATAATATGGGGCAATAAAATATCTGCTGCATGGCCATGCTTTTTCTGAAATACTTTCTTTGCTCGCCCAAGGGAAATAACGGAAATTAATCCGGTTGACGCTCGACCCGATGCAAACGTCAGAGAATGGGCAGTTTCATGCTTTTTACAATAGTTCAATATTTCCGCATCAGAAAATGTATTTTTAAGATCAGCAATCATACTTTTTCCAGGTTGTGCACAGGCACTTTTTAGCGCGATATCACGGGTGTTAATCGACCCATTCGCATCTATTTTCTCGGACCCTATGGCACTTTGCCTATCCTGAAACCGCTCAATCGATGCCCCATGGTAATTCAAGGATTGAATAAAAAATCCTTTATCCGGCGTGACGGCTAAATCCACGATGATAGCGGAATTAAATTCAACCGACTCTTTGAATTTACTCAATGCAAGCTCATTAAAATCCGACACTGAACAATCTTGCGCGCTGTCGTAAAGATCGAGGATCAGGTTATTAGTTTTTTCCATTTTTCCTTTTTTATTCAGAGCAAATTAAGGAAATTTATATAGAACATTTGTTCTATTGCTGTTCCATCTCACAGCATTTAGCATTGACTAAAATTCAATTGTCAGTGTAGCCCAAGATGTTTCGTATCTACAACTTTATCAGTGCATTTAAGCAAAACCATGCGTAAAGCCCGGGCCCATGCCTGACTTCCCTTGTCCCTGGCAGCCGGAGATGGGGGACGCAACCGCTAAGGCACACACCGGCGCCATACGCTTGCACACCCAGAACGGCGATCGGTTCCCAATGCAAGCGCCGGCGAACTGTCGGCAAATACCTGCCCACTGGGCTCCAGCGATGTTTGCGCACCTTTCACTGCATTAAAAAGTGAAATTAAAATTACAACCAAGTCGTAAAAGTTTCAAATAATCAAATATAAAATATTAATAATTTTACCCAAGCATCACGGTCAACATCCGTTACCAAAACCAATTATCGTGCGTAACAACAAAAGGAAAATATGAAATACTTGGAAAAATTTGCAACAGCATGTGGCGTACTGGCTTTAGGCATCGCTCTTACTGGCTGCGGGAGTGAACCTTCTGAAAGTGATATTCAAGCTGCCATCACAAAAGAGCAGGCTGCCACACCAGAAATAATGAAGGGAATGGTGCCAGAGGTCAGCGGCGTGAAAAAGGTTGGCTGTAAAGCGGATGGCGAAAAAGCATATATTTGCGACGTCGAATTGGAAGCTAAACAGTTTGGAAAGACGAATAAAGGTGTCGCTCAATTCCGCCTTGTAAAGGGTAGTGACGGGTGGGCAATTACCAAGCGGTAATCACGTCACTGGGCGTGTTTGGCACCCAAGAACGCGAAGCCAAGCTGACGAAGCTTGGCGATGCGCTGCAAGTGCTGGGGCGGCATGGCGATTTTACGGCGATGGCCGCGTCGGTCGACAAAGCTACGCCGCGACCAAGCCGTGAGGATGACGTTTGAACTTGAACGAATAGCGGGAAGTCTCAGCGTCAGTGAATTGCTCAATGACATCATACGGTAGCGATTCGCAGCGGCTAAATGACGTCCTCCACGAAATGGTTTTCGCCTGCACGACAAGCTTGCCTGAGCAGGCTCGGCCGGTTCCTACGAATGTTCCAATGAGTTTATCCGTTTGGGCTTGGGCAACAGGCGTCAGACCGACAAGTGTGGTGGCGACGATACAGGTCATGCGGCGCATGCGGCACTCCCGGCAATGGTCTTCGTGCCCACCGCAATCCAGATTGAAATGGACGTGGAAATTGCTCGGGAACAGAACCAATCCTACGAAACCGGCAACTCCCGCACCTCCACCGTCCCACCCGCCTCATACGTCGGATTCCCCACCAGGAATTTCTGTGCCTGCTCCAGGCTGTCAGCACGAATCCGGATGTAGCCGGACAGCGCCGTAGTCGCGGCCTGCGCAGCGACACCCTTCCTGAACGCCGCCCCCGCCCCGATCACACTGCCGCCGTCAAATTGCCCCGAGGCGCGCAACGTGGCGAAATACGCCGCCCACAGGCGGTCGTCATTGGCCACGCCAGTGTCAAGCACATCGTCATGCATCAAAAGTATGTAGTCGTTCATCGAACCGCGCTCCCTATCAGCACTGACATCACCAGCCACGCCCCAGCTCAAGGCAATCCGCTCACACTGCCCTCTTTCGGATACCGGATGGTGTAGCGCACCTTGATTTTCATGGCCTCGCCCGGCGCCAGCGTCTTTTCCCACGCCGCCACACCCTGGCGGCGCTCCCAGTCTTTCACCGCCGGTTGCGGTTCAAACACGGTGTCCACCTTGATTTCATCGGAGGTGCTGACCGGCGCCGGCTCCAGCACTTCCAGCGCCACCGGCGCCTTGTGGCTGCTGGCGATGGTGTAGACATCGGCCACCTCGCGCTCGCCCTTTTGCGACAGGAAGCCGCTGCTGCCGGTCTGCTGTCCCGCGCGGTCCACGGTCACGCGCACCAGTTCATCGCGCCCAAACGACCATTGCAGCTTGTCTGCCGTCTGGCTGTTCCAGTGCGTGTTGCCGACATAGGCGCCGTCGCGGAACAGTTGCACGTCGCCGCTCAGCCACACGCCGGACGGACGCTCCGCTTGCGCCATCAGGAACGCGGCCTTGTTCATCTTCGGCACCACCCGCACCCGCTGCGCCACCGGCAACGCGAGGCGTGACAGCGGCAGCGAGATTTCGCGGCCATCGGAAACCAGGTTGGCCTTGCCCGGCACGTCGAATTCCGTATCGAAGTTGCCCTGCGACTCCAGCACCGGCGGAATATAGGTCAAATCCTCGGCCAGTAGCTTGGAACCTGTGACCTCGACCCGCCGCGACGGCGCCATAGCAAGTGCGGGTGCGGGTGCGGGCGCTGCCATGCGCTCCCGCACGTCCATCGGCGGTGCAGGCGGCCGGTACACCAGCAGCCGTGGCTGCGGGTCCGGCGCCTGTGGCGACAGACGCGGCTGCCCGGTCGATAATTTCAATGCCACGCCGGACCAATCCTCGCCGGTCTTTTGCGACACCACCGCCATCCGTTCCAGGTCGATGCGCGACGTATTGGTATCGAGCGTGGCGCGGTAGGCGGGCTTCCAGCCTGCGCCGTTGACCTGGTACGACACCCGCAACGTGCCGGGCTGGCGCACCGCCACCGTCACGGTCAGACTGCGCTGGTCACGCGCGCCGCTGCGCACCCGCTCCAGCTCTTTTTGTACCACCGCGATCTTGCGGTCCATGTCGCGCAATTGCACTTGTGTGCGCTGCAGTTGGCCATACGTGTCGCGCGCGCCGTGGCGCACCGCGTCAATGGCGCCGGCAATCACTTTGCCATCGGCGCCCATGCCGCGTTCACTGGAGCCCGGCAGCTTTTCCAGGTAGCCGCGCACCAGATTGGCCGCTTGCGCGTCGACTTCCAACACGTCGCGACTGTCGCGCAGCGCCTGCAGCTTTTGCTCCAGTTCCGCTTCGCGCGCGCCCGGCGCCTCGCTGGCGCTGATGTCGCGCGTGACAATCTGGCCCAACTGGATGCCGTTCGAGGCCTGCACCCGCACGGTGCGCGCATCGAAATTGGCGGGCAATCCGGCAATCTCCACTTCCGTCATGCCGGCTTTGACAGGCACCAGCCGTTCGACGGTGGCACTGCCGGGATAGACGGTGACGGCGGTGATCGGGGCCTCGGTGGCGGCCACAGCGGCAACAGCGCCCTCTTGGACAAACAACAATGCAACAGCGGCGGTGGCGACGATTGGTTTCATATTGATAGCAGGAAATTATCAAAAACCCATGTTGCTGAACATTCTCGATATTGTCAAATACAACGACACCCTACCGTAGTGTGTCCGCCCATGTTAACCTGTCAGTCTATACAACCTTGCAGACCGCCATTCACCCATGAAGATCGTCCCCGCTATCCACCTGATCACCATCATTGAAATCGGGGCGATACTGGTCGGGGCATTCTCCGGGTTCGTCGAAGCGCGCCGCAAGCGCATGGATATCGTCGGCGTCATCATCGTGGCGTTCATCACCGCGTTTGGCGGCGGCACCATGCGCGACATCCTGCTCGATAAGCGTCCGCTGTTCTGGGTTCAGCACCAGGAATACACGATTTTGCTGTTCGTGGTGGCGCTGCTGGCGGCGCCGTTTTTCAAGCAGATCCGCCATATCGTGTCAGAGCGACTGATCGTCGTGGCCGACGCGGTCGGCCTGGGCTTGTTTGCCGTGGCCAGCGTGGCGCAGGCGCGGGCAGCCGGCATGCCGCTGTTCATTGCCGTCATGATGGGTGTCGTCACCGGCATCTTTGGCGGCGTGCTGCGCGATATCGTCTGCAATGAAGTGCCGATGGTGTTCCGCGACGGCAAACCGTATGCGATTTGCGCGTTCTTCGGCTGCTGGGCGTATCTCGGCCTGCTGTATATCGGCACCACCGAAGACGTGGCGCTGTGGACCGGCGCCGCGCTGATCACGGTGCTGCGCCTGGTCAGCTGGAAATTCGACCTGCGCCTGGGGCGCCATTGAGCCATTGAGCCATTGAGGCCGGCCGGCGCGGCCCTTAATGATGGGTCTGCGCGCCCGGCTTCGCCACCAGGCCGTGCTCCACCGCGAACAGCACCATGCCGACGCGGTCGCGGATATCCAGTTTTTTCATGATCTGCATGCGGTAACCGGCCACCGTCTTGCCGCTGAGTTCAAGCTGGTACGCCACTTCCTTGGTGCTGTGGCCATTAACGATCATCGTAAAGATCTCGCGCTCGCGCGCCGTCAGCGACTCCAGCGGGTTGTCCGGCTTCGCCGGCGGCTTCAGGAACCACTGGATCATCCGCCCCGGTAGCGGTTCGCTGAGGAAAATCTCACCCCGTGCCACCGTGTTCAGCGCGGTTTCCAGGTCGCGCGCGGCGGCATCCTTCAAAACGTAGCCCACCACCCCCAGCTTCAGCGCATCGGCCACCATGGTCTCGCTGTCGTGCATGCTGACCACGATGATCGACACGTCCGCCCTCAAGCGCTTGAGCTCGCATATCAGGTCAAGGCCGCAGTCGACGCCCATCGAGATATCCGTGATCACCACGTCGGGCCGCAACTCGGCCATCCGCACCAGCGCCTCCGCGTTGTTCGCCGCCTCGGCGACGACTTTGTGACTACCGCGCTGCTCGACCACCAACTTGATGCCAATGCGCACCAGTGCATGGTCGTCGACCAGTAAGATGGTGGTGGGTTTCATTGTGTGGCCTTTCCCGCGAACGACACATAGTCACGGGGACCCGGCGCTGGCGCGCCGATTGCCCGGGGAGGATGGGCTGGGAAAGACGTAGGCTGTACCAATTGACTCCAATACATAGGCATCCCAAATCAGATTCCTGATCGGCACGATGTCGAAGCCAGGCAGGAGCAACGTCTGATCGGCACGAACACAAATGTCCTCAATCCACCGGCATCAGCGATATAAAAACATCAACTCCGCAGGCAGGCTAAGGTGCATTGTTTGGGCACCTGACTCATCATAGCCCACAATACGATGTATTTGTTCGGGTGTACTGGTGTCCCGATTATTTTTGTGTATCTGTGTTGTGAAGGTGCGATCCCATCAGGCGGCATTGACGACCTTGGCGGCGCAGCCCATCGCCCCCGCATAAAATGGCGACAACAGCTCCACCGCCACCGGCGGACTGGTCAAATAGCCCTGATAAGTATGGCAACCGCTACTGGCCAGGAAATTGCGCTGCGCCTCGGTTTCCACCCCCTCCGCAATCACTTCCAGTCCCAGGCTTTTTGCCAGCGCCACGATGGTGCGGGCAATCACCGCATCATTGGGATCGACCAGCACATCGCGGACAAACGACTGGTCAATTTTCAACTGATCCAACGGCAAGCGTTTGAGATAGGCCAGCGACGAATACCCGGTACCAAAGTCGTCGAGCGAGAATCCGACCCCGATTGATTTCAAAGCGCCCATCTTTTCTATCGTGAGCTCGACATTATCGATCAGCAAGCTCTCGGTTAATTCCAGTTTCAGCAGCCGGGGGTTGGCGCCGGTCTCGCCCAGCACCCGTTCCACGTCCGCCACGAACGCCGGATGGCCGAACTGCAGTGCGCTGACGTTAACCGCGATGCTCAAGCCGTCGGTCTGCACATCATCGGCCCAGGCGCGCAATTGCAGGCAGGCCGTTTGCAATACCCAGGCGCCCAATGGCAAGATCAAGCCGCATTGTTCGGCAATCGCGATGAACTCCCCCGGCGGCACCAGTCCGCGTACCGGATGGCGCCAGCGCACCAGCGCCTCCACGCCCATCATCGCGCCACGCTCGTTGATCTGGGGCTGGTAATACAGCAAGAACTCGCCGCGCTCCAGCGCCAACCGCAAGTCAGTCTCCATTTCGACCCGGGCCGTCACCTGCGCCTGCATCTGCGGGTCGAAGAAACACATGACGTTGCGGCCATTGGCCTTGGCCTGGTACATCGCCAGGTCCGCTCTTTTCAGCAATTCCTCGACGCCGCGCAGGTCGTCGTTGAACAGCGTGGCGCCGATGCTGGGCGTACAGCGGTGCTCGAAATCGCCCAGTGTGAAGGGCTGGCGGAAACAGTCCAGGATCGCCGCCCCGGTCTGCGCCGCCTGCAATGCCGCCTGTCCGGGTGACGCATCGAGCCCGGTCAACATGACGACGAATTCGTCGCCACCGAGGCGCGCCACATTATCGTTGCGCACGCATTCTCCGAGCCGCAGCGCCACCTGCTGCAGCAGCATGTCGCCCTTGTCATGCCCCCGTGTATCATTCAAGGCCTTGAAATTATCCAGGTCAATAAAGAACAGCGCGCCCACTGGCCGCGCCACCTCCCGCGTCGACAGCGCCTGCCGCAGCCGATCGAGCAGCAGGACCCGGTTCGGCAGCCGGGTCAGTGGATCGTAGAAGGCCAGTTGACGAATCTCGCGCTCGGCCGATTCGCGCTGCGTGATATCGGTATCGATCTCCAGCACCGATTGCGGCCGGCCCTCGCCATGCCGCACCACGACGCAGCGCACCTCGACCGTAATGGCGCGGCCATCCTTGCGCCGTTTGACGATCTCGCCGCTCCACTCGCCCTGCCGCAGCAAGCTGTCGGTGGCCTGGCTCAAGGTGCTTCCCTCGTGCAGCAGGTCGGCCATCGAACGGCCCAGCGCCTCGCCGGCGGTCCAGCCATACATCCGTTCGGCGCCCTTGTTCCAGAAACTGATGCGATGCGCGCTGTCGCAGACGATGATGGCGTCATGCACGTTATCGAGCAGCGCGGCCCAGTCGCGCAAACGCGCCTCGCTCGGCTGGCGCCGCAACCAGGCCTCATGCTTGCCCGCCGGGTCGCCCATCCAGTCCATGTTCGCCACTGGCGTGCGGCCGCGGCGCACCGCTTCCGGGACACGCGCCATGGTCGCGCCGGCGATACGGGCACAGGACAAGGCCAGCGCCGACTCGGCCGCGCCGGGCAGGCGGGGGGCGGGGAAATACCAGGCCATGACGCCGACCGCCTTGCCGTCGCGGTCCGTCACGAAGTATGCCCAGCAAGAGCGCAGGCCGTGACGCAACGCCGTCTCGCGCTGGCGCATCCAGCAGTGATCGGTGGTGATGTCGCCGGCGATGACGTCGCGCCGCAACTGCAGCGCGGCGGCGCAGGAACCCGCCGTTGGCACGGCCGGCGCGCCGTCCAGCGCATCGGTGAACGCCAGCGGCAGGCTCGGCGCCGCGACATGGCGCAGCCGCCGCCCGTTGCGTTCGACGGCCAGCAGCGCGCAGCGCGCGGACGGCACCAGCGCCTCGCCCATGCGGCACAGCGCGGCCAAGGTATCGGCGGCGCAGCCGCCACAGGCGACGTCTTGGAACAGTTGCAAGTGCTCCAGGCGCAGGGTCTCGGTCAGCCGCGCGCTTCCTACCAGGGTTAAACTCATCAGACAGTCCTTTCCCGCCTCACACTCACGCCAGCGCCGCGCTGACCACCTTGCGCAGGTCGTCGCGGGTGAACGGCTTGACCAGCGTGGCGCGCACGCCCAGCACGACCGCCGAGCTCAGGTTGAACTCGGCGGCAATGCTGCGGCGCCCGCCGGAAATGGCGATGATCGGCACGCCACAGCGCCGCTGCGACAACTCCATGATGGTCTCGATCCCATCCTTGTTGGGCATCAGAATATCGGTGATGATCAAGTCGGTGCTGATCCGCTCGAGCAGTTGCAGCGCCTCCATGCCATCGCCGGCCATGCTGACCTGATGGCCGTCCTGGGTCAGCATCTGGGCCAGCATTTGCCGGAACTGCGCGTCGTCTTCGACCACCAATATATGGGCCATGGGTGTGCTCCTAAGTCATGGCCGCAAGGCCGGTGGGTATGCCAAAGGCAAAGGGGAAATAGAGGTTGAAGCTGACGCCGCCGCCGGGATTGCTGTCGACCTGGATTTCACCGCGCAGCAGGCTGACCGCCGCCAGCACCACCGGCAACCCCTGCCCCCGGTCCGGGCCGAGCGGCGCCAATACCTCGCCGTCGCAACTGACCCGCAGCCACAAATAGCCGGGCGAGGTCGGCGCACCGGCCAGGTGGACGGTCATGGCGCCGATGCCATCGATCGACTCCAGCATGTTGCTGCACAGGCTGGACACCAGCAGTTCAAGCTGCGCCGGGTCGGCCAGTAATGGCGCAAGCTCCAGCGCGCTCTCGAACGTCAAGCCCACCTCCGCCGGCAGCGCCGCGCGCAGCCCCGCCAGCACGCGCTCGAGCACGGCAACCGCATCGATCGGCTGCGGCGCGCCGCCGCCCAGGCCGGCGAAGGTGGCCATCCGCGACACCAGGTCACGCCCCTGCAGGGTGGCGCCGGCCGGCTGCCAGGGCGGCTCGCGCATGCCCTGCCCCTGCGCCGCGGCCTGCAGCAAGTCTTTCAGCATGGCGCTCCAGAGCGTGCCATCGTGATCGAGCCCGGCCTGCGCCCGCATCTGGACGGCGTAGACCGCGCCGTCGGCCCGCATATGCTCGGTCTCCAGCGCATAGTAGCCGCCCAGGCCAGGCCGGGCCAACTGGCGCAGGTGCATGAACAAGGGCCGCTGATAGGCCACACTCAGCGCCGGCGCCCGCAGGGCGGCCAACCGTTCCGGGCCGTAGCCGAGGCGCTCGCGTGCCGTCTCGCTGGTAAACACCAGGCGCAGCGTCGGCATCTCGACCAGGTAGATTTCGTCGCCACTGCGGTCGACCAGCGCCGCCAGCATGCCGGGCCGGGCACTGGCGCGCAGTTCCAGCAGCGCCATGGCCAGCATCGCCAGGCGTTGCAGCGCGCTCTTTTGCGCGTGCCCCAGCAGCCGGGGCGACGGCGCCGCCACCGCCAGCATGCCCAGCACCAGGCCGTCCGCCGTGACGATCGGCACGGCCGCAAAGCAGCGCACATGGGGTGGTCCCTGCACCAGCGGCTCGGCGTCCCAGCACGCCTCGGCGCGCGCATCGGCGATGGCCAGCAGCCCGCCCAGCATGCAGGTGCGCTCGCACAAGGAACCGCGCCGCAAGCCGCGCACCGGTCCCTCCCAACCACTCGACGCCAGGTTCCACCAATGACCCTGGTCCAGCATGGAAATCATCGCACCTGGTGTCCCGCACAGCGTGGCCGCCGTCTGCGCAATCATCGTAAAATCGTCCAGGGCGCGGCTCGCGCCGCGCGCGTAGGCGTGCAAGCGGGCCACGCGTGCGGCCTCGTCGCGGCGACTGGCCTGCGCCATCGCCGCTGGCGGCCACGCGGCGCTGTCCACACAGCGCAGCGTGCTCATGGCGTCTCCCCGTCCGGCACCGACGCCGGCACCAGTGGCAGCCAGACATCGAAGCGGGTGCCGGCGCCGACTTTGCTGCTGACATCGATCTCGCCCTGCAAGGCCGAGACAATCCCGAACACAATCGACAGCCCCAGCCCGCTGCCATGGCCCGGCGCCTTGGTGGTGAAGAAGGGATCAAAAATGCGCTCGCACACCTCGGGTGGCATGCCATGGCCGTTGTCGGTCACCGCCAGGTGCAGCCATGGCGTGTGTTTGCCCGGCGGCGCCGAACAGCCCAGCGTCACGCACAGCCGGCCTTGCGTGCCCATCGCGTCGGCCGCGTTGACGCACAGGTTGATGACGATCTGCTGCAACTGGGTCGGATCGGCCACCATGGTGACACCGTCAACGTCGGCATCGAAGCTCAGTGCAAGACTCGACGGCAGGCTCACGCTCAGCATCTGCAGCGCGTCCGCCACCACCGATGCCGGATCGATCGATACCGGTGTCGCCGGCTGCTGGCGCGCAAACGCCAGCATGCGGGCGATCAGGTCCCGGGCCCGGAAGGTGGCCTTGGCAATGTGCTCCAGGCACTGCTTGCCATCGGAGCCGTCCTCCAGGGCGTCGCCGGCCAGTTCGGCGTAACCGTTGATGACGCCCAGCAGGGTGTTGAAATCATGGGCGATGCCGGCCGCCAGCGTGCCCAGCGACTCCAGCTTGGACGACTGCGCCAGCCGCGCCTGCATCATGTCCGAGTATTTCTGTTCCACCTGCTGCCGGAACGCCATGCTGTAGGTCATGGTGACCTCCATCAGCGGCGCCGACAAGCGGTCGGCCACCAGCGCCAGCGGCAGTCCCGGATGTTCTCGGGCCAGACGCAGCACGGCACCGTGGTGGATGTCGATTAATTTTTCGGGCGGCACATCCTGCCGGAACAGGCGACGTCCCAGATTCGACGAGTCAGCCAGGGCGTACTCCGTTTCGTCGCTGAAAACCACCTGCCTGAGCAGACAGTAATATTGTTCACGCGCGCTGATCATCGCCACCTCGGTCATTAGGATCGTGCTGGTAACATAGAATGCTGCTGTCATCGCGGCCGTTCCCCCAGCGCGCCAACACCTGTTCCGCGCCCGCCTGCACGCCGCCCTCCAGGCAATCGTGCAGCGTGGCGAATTCATCGATGCCGTCCGAAAACAAGGCCAGCACATCGCCCGCGCGCAGCGCCAGGGTCTCCGGCGCCAGCGCGGCATAACCGGCGCCAACGATGCCCCGGCCGCCGCCCAGGCGGCGCTGCCGTCCTTCCGACAGCAAGATGATGCGGATATTGCCGATCGCCGCCACGCTCAGCGTGTTGCACCGCAGGTCAATGATCGCCACCACCAGCGCCGCGCCGCGCGTGCCGCGCAGGCGCGCGTCGCAGGCGCTGAAGATGCCCTCGCAGTCGAGCGCCAGGTGGGCCTCCACGGCCTGCATCGCCTGCGCCGCCGCGTCAGCGGCGTGGCGGCCGTGTCCCAGGCCGTCGGCCAGCGCCAGCACCCGGCGCTCCGGCAACTGCCACCAGCCGCCCTGGTCGCCGCAGACCGGCTCGCCCGCCAGCGGCAGCATCGCATAGCCGATGTTCAGCGCCATTTGCAGGCCTGTATGCGGGCGCCCCGGCCCGGGCTGCTGACGATGTCGAGCTGGTCCATCAGGCGCTGCACGCCGGACAGTCCGCAGCCCAGGCTGCCAATACTGCTGTAGCCTTCGCGCAGCGCCAGCGCCACGTCCTCGATGCCGGGGCCCTGGTCGGTGGCCAGTAGCGCCAGTCCCTGCGGCCCGGCCAGCGCGCGCAGCGCAAACCAGCCGCCGCCGCCATGCACCAGCGTATTGCAGGCCAGTTCGGAGGCGGCGATGGCGATCGAATAGACCTCCACCTTGCGAAACCCCAGGTCGACGGCGGCCTGGCGCGCCAGACGGCTGGCGGCGGCAATATCGGATTCGCAGGTGATGCGTACTTGTTGCCATTCGTGCATTGCTACCTCCGTGCCAGGGACAGGCTGATGTCGATCCGCGTGTGGCCCGGCGCGGAGACAATCGCAAAACTGTCGCATAACCGGCGTGTGCCGGGCAGGCCGGCGCCCAAGCCGCCGCCGGTGCTGTAGCCGTCCCGCATCGCCAGTTCAATGTTAGCGATGCCCGGCCCGTGATCCTCGACCGACACCGCGACCCGCAACGCCGATGGCGTGGACTCGTCGCGGATGCGGCACTCGCCGCTACCGGCATATTCGATCACGTTGCGCGCCAGTTCCGACACCGCCGTTGCCAGCCTGGTCTGGTCGGCGTTGCCGAACCCCAGGCGCGCGGCCAGATCGCGCGCGGCGCGCCGCGCGCGCACAATGTCATCCTGATTGCGCAAAGGAATCACGGCAAAGACAACGCCGCCGTCCACGGCATCAGTGCGCATGATCGTCCTCCTCCATCTGCTGGTAGTCGGCGCGCTTGCTGATCCGTTCCTGCAGCAAGCGCAGTCCCTGTTCCAGGTTGAAGGTGCAGCCGGCGCCCAGCAATGCGCAACCCATTTCCACCAGCGTGTAGGCGACAAAGGGCTGGATACCGCAGACGATCACTTCGGCGCCCAACATCGCGGCCATGGCACTGGTATCGTTGATCACGCGCGCCATGAAAGAGTCCACCACGTCGAGCGCCGAGATGTCGAGCGCCACCCCCTGTGCCTCGACATTGGCAATCGCATTGAGCAGATCGGACTGGAACTGCAGCGCGTCGTCGTCGGCCAGGTCTTGCTGGATGGTGACCAGCAGGATGCGCCCGAGGCGGGAGATGGCGATCCGTGTCATGGCGCCGCCGTCGCAACGATGCGCCGTCCAACCAGCATCAGCGCCTCGGCCACGCCGGCGCGCAGGGTGGCGCGCATCACCACTTGCGGCAAGCTGATGCCGAGCTTGGTCAGCGTCAACGCCCCCTCCGGACTGAGGCCGGTCATGACCACGCGCGTGCCCAGCAAGTGCGCCGCGTCAATGGTCTTGATCAGGTGGCGCGCCACCGCCGTGTCGAACAGCGGCACCCCGGTGACGTCGATCAGCGTGACCCGCGCCTCATAGCGGGTGATGGACTCCAGCAGGCTTTCGGTCAACTGGCGCGCGCGCGCGGTGTCGATCACGCCCACCAGCGGCAGCAGCAAGATGTGCTCCCACAAGCGGATCACCGGCGTGGCCAGTTCGATCAGCGACAGGCTCTGCTGGGCGATGATGCGCTCGCGCGTCTCCACGTAGGCGTCCAGTGTGGTCAGCGCCATCCGGTTCAACACCTCGTCGAGCAAGCGCATGCTGCCGGCCAGGTCGGCCCGCGTCAGCGCCTCGTTGGCCTCCAGTTCGCGCGCCAGCACCGGTTTGAGGCTCAACACGTAATCGACGGTTTCGGTCGGCGTCGATCCCAGCTTGGCGCGCTGCTCGCTCAGGGCGCGCAGTTCGACGCACAGCGGATGGTGTGCGCCCAGCTCCCAGCGGCCCTGCAACGGATAGGCCGCGAAGACCTCGCCCAGCAGCGCCAGCAGCCGCCCGGTCTGCATCTGCAGCTCGGCATCGCCCAGGCCGCGCGCCACATGGGACGATGCCCCCGACATGATGCGGTCCAGCCACTGGCCCTGGATGTTGAGCCGGCGCTGGACCAGCATGTGATTGAGTTGGAGACAGAGTGCGCTTTCCATACGATTCCCTTTGATTGATGATTGCAGCCGGTGCCGGCTAGAACAATTCGATCTTCAGCCCGCCGTCGCCGCCGTTCGGCTCGCCGCCGTGCGAGTGCCGGCTCTCTTCCTCCAGATAGCCGCTCAACACCCCGCCCAGTGCCGCCGCCAGCGCCCTGCCATCGGGCTTGGCCGCGTCACCCGCCAGCGTCTGGTGCAGCGCCTGATGCAGCGTCTCGTTGCGCCGCCGCTTGGCCAACTGCAGCCGTTCGATACGCTGGCGGACCACATCCTGGTATTGAATCTGGCCCAGCATCTCGGCAATGCTGGCGGCCTGGACCTGGTTGTGGCGCGTCAGCACCGCGAAACGGGTCTTGCAGAACTGGTTGATGTCCTCGAAATTTTCTTGCAGCAGGCGGATCGACTGCGAAGACTGCATCACCGCCCCCAGCTCGCGCGTCATCTCATCGGCGCTGTTGCGGGCGCCGCTCTCGACGCCCTCGCGCAGCGTGGTCAGTCCCGTCGTGATGCGGGTGGCCACCGCGCTGGAATTGGCCGCCAGCGTGCGCATTTCCTGCGCCACGATGCGGAATGAGCGCCCGGCTTCGCCGACGTGCCCGGCCTCGATGGCGGCATTGATGGCCAGGATGTGCGACTGCATGCTGATCGCCTGCACCGCCTCGACCATCCCGTTGAGCTCGATAATGTCGCGCGCCATCGCCTGGGTTTGCTTCAAGTCGCGCTCGAACTTGGCTGGCAAGCGCTCGAGGAAGGCGCCGATCTGGAACAGGCTGGCCACGCTGTCGGTGATCTCCTGGCCCAGTTCGCCGGTGCGCGTGCTGGAACGGTCCAGGTACTGCACCACCGTTTCGGCCTGGTCGTACAGGCAGCGTACCTGGCTGATGATGGCGAGCGCCGACTGCTCGGTCTCCGCCACCACCATGTCGAGCCGGCGCTCGATCTCCTCCTCCATGCGCAGGTACTGCTCCAGCGCTTCGGCGGCGCCGACGTCGTCCAGTGCCTCCGGCACCACCACCGCCACCGGGCGGGTGCGCCAGCCCGTGACCGCGACCGCCGCCAACAGCAGCAGCGCCAGCAGCAGCAGGCTGTCGCCCGGTCGGCCCAGCACGCCATCGAGCCGGGCCAGCGCCGCCGGCGCCAGCAGCCGGACCAGTGCGATCAGCGCGGCGGCCGCGCCCAGCAGTCCCCACCAGCGGACGCGCCCCGCGCGGACGCCCTGATCCCACAGCGGGCGCAACGACCGCAGTGGACGCCAGGGAAACGCCAGGGTGGGCATGCGCGGCATGTTCAGGCTCCTGGCAAGACCTGCTTGATGATCCGGCTGAGATCGCCGCCGCTGACCGGTTTGACCAGCCAGCCGGTCGCGCCCAGCTTTTTCGCCTCGTCGCGGGTGGCCTGCTGGCTCTCCGTGGTCAGCGCCAGGATCGGCGTGAAGCGGAAGCCGGCCAGACTGCGCGCCTTGCTGATGAATTCAATGCCACCCATGTTAGGCATATTGATGTCGGTAATGATCAGATCGGGCTTGGCCCCGTCGCGCAACTTGCCCAGTGCTACGGCGCCGTCGCAAGCCGACAACACGCTGAAACCGGCAATTTCCAGGCTGTTTTGTAAGCTCATCAGCATGGTGCTGGAGTCGTCGATGATCATGATGGTCTTGGCCATGTGGCTCTCCTGGTGGGTTGGTGCGCATGTGGCGCGGGTGATCGGTAGAATGAATCGGTTAGCGCATCGTTAGCTGGTCGTTAGCTGGTCGTTAGCTGCTCGTTAGCGCCGCCGCCAGCCAGGCCGCCAGCCCGGGATCGGCCGGGGGCGCGGCCACCCGCACCGGCGCCGCCATCAGCACCTGCAGCACCGCCGCGTGCAGATGCTGGCAGGCGCCGAGGTCGAGCACGCCATCAGGGCAGTCCAGCCGCCATTGCAGCAGCGGCTCGGCCTCCTCCACGCTGACGACGTCGGTGAAAACCGCCCGCCCTGGTTCATAGGTGATGCTCATCGCATGCTCCTTGTCAGTTACAGCAAGTCTTTCGGGTGCAGGATCATCAGCACCGTGCCATCGCCCAGCAACGCCGTGCCGGCATAGCCGGCAATGCCGGCGACGATGCCCGACAGTGGTTTCAAGATAATGTCGGCCACCTCGCGGAACTGGTCGACCACGATGCCCAGCGGCGCGCCGTGGACCCGGATCACCAGGATGGCGTGCTCGCCATCGTCATTGAGGCGCTGCGGCGCCGGCACCGCCAGCAGGTCGTTCAGGCGCCGCAGCGGCACCACGCGGTCGCGCAGCACCACCGCCTCGCGGTCCTTGAAGGTGCGCAGCGCCGTCGCCGGCACCCGCACGGTCTCGACCACGATATCCATCGGCACGCCAAACAGCTGGCCGCCGGACTCGATCACGATCACATTCGAGACCGCCATCGACAGCGGCAGCGACAGCCGCAACTGGGTGCCCTTGCCCGGCACGCTTTCCAGCGCCACGGTGCCGTTGACCTGCTCCACGGCGTTACGCACCACGTCCATGCCAACCCCGCGGCCGGACAGGTCGGACACGGTCTCGGCGCTCGACAGACCGGCCGAAAACACCAGGTTGATCGCCTCCTGGTCCGGCATCCGCGCCGCCGTCTCGGCGTCGATCAGGCCCTGTTCAATCGCTTTGCGCTTGATCACTTCCGGCGCGATGCCCTTGCCATCGTCGGCAATCAGGATCACGACCCGGTCGGCCTCCTGGCTGGCGCGCAGCAGCAGCAGCCCTTCGGCCGGCTTGCCCGCCGCCAGCCGCTGGTCTGGCAGTTCAATGCCGTGATCGAGGCTGTTGCGCAGGATGTGGATCAGGGGATCGGCCAGCGCTTCGATAATGTTCTTGTCGGCCTCGGTTTCACCGCCCTCCAGCACCAGGTTGACCTCCTTGCCCAGCTTGCGCGAGATGTCGCGCACCAGGCGCGGGAAGCGCTGGAACACCACCGACACCGGCATCATCCGGACCTGCATGATGGCGTCCTGCATCTCTTCGGCGATGCGGTTGATGACGGCATACTGGGCCTTGATCTCGCGCGCCAGGTCGGCGCTGCCATAGGTTTGCTCGGCACGCACGGCGAGATAAGGCAGGCCATTTTTTGCCACCACCATTTCGCCGATCAGGCCCATCATCCGGTCAATCTTTTCCTGGTCGACCTTCAGCGTGTGGCTGTTGCCGGCGCTGTCTTCCTGCCGGCGCCCGAACTTCGGTTCGTTGTCGACCGGCTTGGCGGCAGTGGCAGCCGCAGTGGTAGCCGCAGTCTCGGTGGCAGGGGCAGCGGTGGCGTCAAGCGGGCCCTGGAGAGCGGCCAGCACGGGTTCCAGCCAGGCGCCCAGCGGCGCGGCGGCCCCTTGCGCCAGCGCGGCGGCCAGCGCGCCATCGAGTCCGTCCAGGCGCTGCGGCTGGCCGCATGCGCTCAGGCAGGCGCGCAGCGTGGCGGCTACCGCCTGCAAGCGTCCGGGCAACCATTTGACATCGTCCGGCAGCGCCAGGATATCGCGCTGCGCCGCCAGGGCCGCCAGGCAGGCGGCGCTCGGTGCTTCAACCTCGGTTGGAGAGACGAACGGGGTCAGCGCGACCTGCTCCGGCACGTAGCGGAAATGCTGCGCGAGTTCCTCGGCGGGCGCAGCGCTGACCAGCTCGAAGGCCAGCACGCTGCGGTAAGGATCGAGTTCGGTCAGCGGCGGCCAGGGCGCGCTGGCCGATACGCCGTACCACAACATCTGCGGTACCTGGCGTACATGGTGGAACGGATCCTCGCCCTTGAAATAGCATTCGGGCTCCGGCGTGTAGCGGATCCAGTGCAGGGGCTGGCCGGGGGTGGCCAGCCGGGCGCAGGCACGGCTGGCCGCCTTGGGCAGGCTGAGCGGGGCTGCGGCCAGGACGGACCGCGCCGCGGCCTGCGTCGGCGCGCCGGCCGCGGCCGGAATCAGCGCACGCAACATCGCCGAAAGTTCGGCTGATTCGGCGGCGTGGCCGGCCTGGGAAGCGCCATGGGCGACAATCTCGTCGAGCAGCATGCCAACAAAGTCCATCGCATCGAGCAAGCCGTCGGCCAATCCCATGCTGTAGCGCAGCCGGCCATCCCGCACCGCCATCATCAAGTCCTCGCCCGCATGCAGCACGCGCGCCATTTCCGGGAAATCGAACAAGCCGCAATTGCCTTTCAGCGTGTGCACCAGACGGAACAGTTCTCCCATCAGGGCACTGTTGTCGGGTTCGGCCTCAAGCTGCATCAGGCGCGCGCTGATGTCCTGTAAAAAGTCGCGCGATTCGGCGACGAACTGCTGGAGCAACGGCGTCATCATGCCTCCTCCCCCAACAGCAGACGCACCTGTTCCAGCAGGGGAGTCGGGTGGGCCGGCTTGACCAGGTACAGGTTGGCGCCGGCAATATAGGCCTGGCGCCGGTCGTGCTCTTGTGCCTCGGTGGTGACCATGATGGCCGGCGCCTGCACGATATCGAGGCCGCGCAGCGCGCGCAGGAAGCCATAACCATCGAGTTGCGGCATGTTCAGGTCCACCAGGTACAGCGCGTACGTCGCACGCAGCGCTTTTTCCAGCGCCTCCACGCCGTTGACCGCCTCGTCGGCCTGATAACCCGCCCCTTCCAGGATGAGGCGGTGGTAAAGGCGGACAGTGGCGGCGTCGTCCACGATCAGGATCGCAGTCATAGTGCTTCCTCGGCTTTTTGGTAAACAATCGCTTCCGCGAATTTTCGGATCCCGAAGAGCGAAGAAATCCGGCTCATCGACTCGGAGTGGCCCAGGCAAATAAAGCCACCCGGGCGCAGCACGTCATACAAGGTTTCGGCGGCCTGCTTGCGCGACAGATCGTCGAAATAGATCAGAAGGTTGCGGCAGAACACCACGTCGAAGTTGCGGTAAGGCCGCACCTGCCCCACATCCATCAGGTTGACGTGGGTGAAATCGACCGCGTCGCGCAGTTCCTGGCTCACCTGATAGTTATTGCCGACACGGGAAAAATAACGCTGCAGGTAGGCCGGCGGCACGTGCTGGACCGAGCGCGGCGAATACAGGCCGGCCCGGGCCTGGTCAAGGATGCGCGTATCGATGTCCGAGGAAACGATTTCCACATCCCATTCACGGATACCGGGCCAGCGTTCCAGCAGGCACATGGCGATCGAGTACGCTTCCTCGCCGGACGACGATGGGATCACCCAAATCCGTATCGGCCCGCGATCACCGCGCCGGCGCGCCACCAATTCCGGCAAGACCGCGTTGACCAGGCATTGGAACTGGTACTCTTCGCGGAAGAAATAGGTTTCATTGATGGTCATCAGGTTGACCAGTGCCTGCAACTCCGCGCCCGACACCTCAAAACGCAGCAGCATGAAATAGCTGCGGAAGCTGTCCAGATTGCACGCGGCAATACGCTCGACAAGGCGCTTATCAACGAAGTAACGTTTGGCCTCGTCGAACAGAATGCCGGTTTTACGGTAAAAAAATTCCCTGAACTTCAGGAAATCCTCGGCGCTGATGGTCAGGTCACTCATGTCAGTCAGCGCCGATGCGTTTCAAGGCCAGGTCGGCGGCGAACTGGATATAAGGCTGATCGGCAAACCGCTGTTTCAGGCGTTGCAGCGGCGCGCGCGCGGCACTGCTGCCCAATTCGCCCAGCAGGTCGACCGCCGTGGCGCACACATTGACCTCCTGATCGTGCTCGATCACGGCCAGCAGCCACTGTTCCACCATCGGATGGCGCAGCGATTCGAGGATATTGACCGCCAGGATACGCACGTCGGGATCGCTGTCCGCCAGCAGCGTCCCCATCACCGGCGCGATTTCTTCCGGCAAGCCTTTGAGGGCGACGATCGCCTCGTTGCGCAACTGCGCGTCGTCGCTGCGCATGCAGCCAACCAGACCGGCCACGGCGGCCGCGTCGCCCAGCCGGGCCAGACTGGTCAGGATCACTTCGCGCACCGAGACCTGCGTTTCCTGTACCAGGCGCCGCAGCAGGATGACGCTGGCCTGCTGCGGATAATGCAACAGGTCGCGCGCGGCCCAGCGTCGCGCCACGGCGTCCTCGCTGTCCAGCGCCAAAGCCAGGCCGGCGCAATCGCGCATGACACCGCGCTCGTCGTCCTGAGTGTCGCCCTGCGCGCGTACCTGGCGCGGTTGTTTGGTCAATCCCATGGCGCTGTCCTTTTAATGTGTGAACCAGGCATTGATTTGGGTGGCGATGCGCTCCGCCGGCAACACCAGCGTGGCACCGCCCCGGCTGATCAATTCGGCCGGCATGCCGAACACCACGGCAGACTCCTCCGACTCGGCGATGGTGCGTCCGCCACGGCGCCGGATTTCGGCAAAGGCCTCGGCGCCGTCATAGCCCATGCCGGTCAGCATCACGGCCGTCACCTTGGCCGGGTCGTACACTTCCAGCGTCGAACGCGCCATCAGTTCGACCGACGGGTGCCACAGGTGGCCCGGGTCCTCCGGCCGCGCCATCACCGTTGGCCGGCCGGCGCGCCGCACCACCACCATGTCGGCACCGCCCTTGCCGATATAGACGGTGCCAGGCTCCAGCGCCATCGGCGCGCTGGCCTCGACCACGCGCATCTGGCACAAGCCGTCCATGCGCTGCGCGAACGGCAGCGTAAAGCTGGCCGGCATGTGCTGCGCCACCAGCACCGGCATCGGGAAATCGGCAGGCAAGTGCGGCAGGATATATTCCAGCGTGCGCGGCCCGCCGGTCGAGACGCCGATCAGCAAGATGGCGTCGTCACGCCCGGTGACCCGCGCGGTGGCGGTTTTGGGTACTCGTGGCGCCGGCGTGGCGGCTGGCGCCACGGCCGGGGCCAGCCGGGTGCGCTGCGGACGCACCCGGACCCGGGCCGCGCAGCGCACCTTGTCGACCAGGTCGCGCCGGATGGTGTCGATCGACAGCGAAATCGTGCCGCCCGGCTTGGGCATGTAGTCCACCGCGCCCAGGTTGAGCGCCTCGAACGTGGCCAGCGCGCCCTGGCCGGTCAGCGACGACAGCATCACCACCGGCACCGGCCGGTCCAGCATCAGCTCGGATAACGCCGTCAGGCCATCCATTTCAGGCATGTTGATGTCCAGCGTCACCACGTCCGGCAGATAGTTCCGGTTCTCCTCGATCGCTTCACGCCCGTTGCGCGCGATACGCACGTCGAAATCGCCCTCGGCCTCGAACAGCTGCGCCAACTGGCGCCGCATCAGGGCCGAATCATCCACGATGAGCAGTTTAATCATGATGTCACGCCGCCAGTTGTGCCAACTGGGCCACATCGCGTTGCGCGATCAGGAACGACGGCTCGATCAGTTGCACCATGCGCTTTTGCGCCTCCAGATTGGCCATCCGCGCCAACAACTGGCTCTGTTCGCCGGACAAGCTGGGCGCCGCTTCGATCATGCTCTTGGGCACCTTCAAGACCTCCGCCACCAAATCGACAATGAAGCCGGTGCGCATGCCGTCGATCAGAAACACCATGATGCGCTGGCGATCACTGCGCTCGACCACGTCCAGCCCCAGGCGACGGCGCAAGTCCATCACCGGCAGCACCGCGCCGCGCAGGTTGATGACGCCTTCGACCGAGGGCGGCGCCTTCGGCACATGGGTCAGTTGCTCCGGCACCCGCACAATTTCCTGCACGCTGCCGATCGGCACGCCGAACTCCTCGCGGCCCAGCCGAAACACCACGATCTGCTCCTCGTCGCTGGCCTCCTGCAAGTCCAGGCCACCCATGTCATCGGTCAACTGGTTCTGGTTCATGTTGTTTACCTTGGTCAACGCATCCTGGACGGCGGAATGCCGGAACATGTTGTCTGCGGAAATCACCGCCACCAGGCGCGCACCGCCGTCGAGACGGCAAATCTCGGTGATTTCCGACAGGCCACCATCGCGCGCCAGCATGGCGGGCATGGCCTCGACCGCCGAACGCGGCACGCGCAACACCTCATTGACGCTGTCCATCACCACGCCGACCGAAGCGTTCCCCAGCGACACCACGACAATCCGGCTGCGCTCGTCGGCGCCGCGGGGCGGCAGCCCGAACAGGTGGCGCAACGACACCAGCGGCAGCAGGCGGTTGCGCAGGGTCATCACCCCCATCACGTGCGCGGCCGCGTTCGGCACCCGCACGATGCGCTCCGGCAGTTGCACAATTTCCTGCACATCCTCGATGGTGATCGCATACTCCTGCCCGGCGACTTCAAAGCTGACCAGCTGCAGCTCGTCTCCCGGGTTGTCGGCGGCGTCGGCATCGCCGTCTGCGGTGATGCCGACCACCTCGCGGCCGGACAGCTTGGCGATGTGCGAGAATTCGCTGGCGATCAACTTGGCGAAGTCCAGCACCATGATCATGGCGTGCCCGCCGACGTCCTTCAGCAGGCCGGAAAGCAGCGCCGTGTCGATGGTGGCGTTGATGCCGCTGGTATCCTCGATCTGGCGCGGATCGACACTGACCACGCTGGCCACCCGATCGACCACGAAGCCCAACGGCTGGCCCTGGTCGATCACCACGGCGCGGGTGGCGTCGTCATACGCGCGTTCCTCGAAACCGAAGATGCGCCGCAGGCTGATGATGGGCAAGACCTGGCCGCGCAAGTTGGCCAAGCCGTCCAGCGTGGGCGGCGCCAGCGGCACCCGCACCACCTCCGGCACCCGGATGATTTCCTGCACCGGCGCCATATCGACGGCGAACACCTCGTTACCGGCCACAAAGGTGACGAATTGACGGATCCCCGCGTCTTGGTCGCTGCCGTCCGCATCGACACCGGGCTCGCCTTGCCGCGCGCCGGACTGCTTGCTTGCACTCATTGCTCTCTCCTGGTGGGCCGGTCGTTAAGCGCTCTGCAATTCGTCGGCAAGCGAGGCGATTTCCTCGATCGCCGCCGCCAGCTCCTCTGCCCCCTGCGACTGTTGCTTGGAAGCGGTGGCGGCCTCTGAGGCGGCCTTGTCCGCTTCCTGCGCGGCAGTGGAAATCTGGTCCACGCCGGTCTTGACCTGGGTGATGGCGGCGGCAATCTCATTGGCCGCCGCCAGGATCTGATGGGAGCCGGACTCGACACCGTCGATCTCGGCCTCGATCGCGATCAGACTGGCGGTGATCGACTTGGCCTTCTCAACCTCGCCGTTGGCGGCGACAATGATCTCGTCCAGGTCGCGCCCGACCACGCCAATCTGGTCCTGCACCGCCTTGACCAGGTCCTTGATACGGTCGGCGTTTTCAGCCGAGTCGTGCGCCAGGTTGCGGATATCGGTGGCGACGACCACGAAACCCTTGCCGAACTCGCCGGCGCGGGCCGCTTCGATCGACCCGTTCACGGCCAGCATATTGGTCTGGATCGAGACGGTGGTAATGGCGTCGACGATCTTATCGATACGGCGCGACACCAGTTCGAGCTGCTTGATCTGCTTCAGGCTGTTACGCGATGACACCACCGAACCGGAAATACCGGCGATCAGTCCGTCGATGCTGGACTTATTCTTGTCCAACAGATTCTTCATGGAATTGACTTTCTGCGTGCTGACACTGGCGCGCGCCTGGGCCACCTCAACCCCCTTTTCAATCTGCGAGATGGCGGCCGCCGCTTCCTCGGTACCGGCCGACTGGACCTGCGAGCCTTTGCGGATCTGATCGATGGCGACCATGATCTGCGCGCCCGAGCGGTTGATCTCGCCCACCGCCGACGACAGCTGCTCGGCGGCGGAAGCGACTTCCTCAGCGCTCTTGGCGACATCGGTGGAGTTTTTCAACTCTTCCGACAGCTCGGACAGACTTTGCGCGGCCTGCTCGCACTCGGCCAGCGCCTGGGCCTGCTCGGCCACGGTCTTGGCCGATTCTTCAGCGGCGGCCGACTGCTCCTCGGCGGCGGCGGCGATATCTTCCGAGCCTTTCAATGCCTGTTTCGCGGCAATGGTCGACTGCTGGGCGCCGACCGAAATTTCGCGCACACCCGTAACAATGTCGACCGCCTCCACCCGGATTTTCTCCAGCTCGGCAATAATGCCCTTGCCGTTCTCGACTTCGCTCAGGACCCGCTCGGCGGAAGTGCCAATACCCTCGGCGATGACGGTCACTTCCTGCTGAATCTGGCCAACCAGGTCCTGGATCTGCTTGGCGCTCTTTTCCGACGTCTCGGCCAGCGTGCGCACTTCGTCCGCCACCACCGCGAAGCCTTTGCCGTGCTTGCCGGCGCGGGCCGCCTCGATGGCGGCGTTGAGCGCCAGTAAATTGGTCTGGTCGGCAATCCGCGCCACCGCCTTGACGATGTCGCCGATGTTGGCGGCCTGCTTTTCCAGTTCCGCCACCATCGCAACCGAGCCGGATTGGCGATTGGCGGCGACCCCCACATTGGCCACCATGGTGACGACGTCATTGCTGGTACGCAGCACCTGGGTCTGGGTGTTTTCCATCCGGGTCTGGCTGGCATCGGCACTTTGCAGTTGGCGGGCAATCGCCACCTCGACTTGCTTGAAGGCGGCCAGCGACTCCTGGGCGGCGCCGGAGGCCTCCTCCGCGCCTGCGGCGATCTGGTCGGAGGCACGGCGCAATTCCTCTGCGGCCGAGGCTGCCTCGGCAATACCGGACGACAGTTGCCCGGTCGCGGCCGCGATGCGCTCCGCCGCCTGCTGTTGCTTGGCCAGCGTGCGCGCCTTCTTGCGTTGCGCCTCGCCTTCGCGCGAGACGGCCGCACTGGGCTTGACGCTTTCCGCGGTTGCAACCACTGCAGGCGAACGTTTGTTTACTAAAGCCATCATTTGCTCCCGGTAAGTAACTATTCAGATGCCCGTGGCAGGCGCCAGTACGGGCGGATCGATTCAAACGCCGGTGCCGTGCAGCCGCCGACTGTTGAGCCAGTGTAGGGAGGGAAGTCCACGGGGTATACAGGTGATTTCCTGCCGGAAACAAGAAAAATGCTGGTGTGGGGCAGGCATTTTCTTGCGCCGGCATGCTGCATCAGCGTGCATTGAGCACGCCGGGCGCGGGCGCCAGAGGGGAAACAGGGGGAGAAATTGTCCGGGACAAGGCCGGCAAAATGACGCACGCAAGGCGGCGGGTGGGGCAATTGGCGCGCGCGGCGCCGGTACGACATGCGGGAGGTGTGTTGTGTAACTAACGCTGAAAAATGCTCAATAACGCTCAACAATGGCACGCCTGCCCGGCGTGCGGGCAGGCGGCCGGGAGGAACTTACACCGCGTCCG
Source organism: Burkholderiaceae bacterium (assembly GCA_019751755.1). Taxonomy (GTDB): domain Bacteria; phylum Pseudomonadota; class Gammaproteobacteria; order Burkholderiales; family Burkholderiaceae_D; genus Rugamonas. Next base: position 45,639 of record JAIENA010000290.1, read on the forward strand.
GGCCGGTCTCGCCGGTACGGATACGGATCACCTGTTCGACGTTTTGCACGAAGATCTTGCCATCGCCGATCTTGCCGGTGCGCGCCGCCTTGATGATGGCGTCCACCACGGTTTCCGCCACGCTGTCATCGACCACCACTTCGACCCGCACTTTTGGCAGGAAATCGACCACGTATTCGGCGCCACGGTACAGTTCCGTGTGGCCTTTCTGGCGGCCGAAGCCCTTCACTTCGGTCACGGTCAGGCCCGTGACATTGACCTCCGCCAACGCTTCGCGCACTTCGTCGAGCTTGAATGGTTTGATCACTGCGGTAATTTGTTTCATGCGTTTTCTCCCTAAGATTGACAGCCCTGACACTAGCAGCCTGTCGGACTTAGGCTCGTCGGCTGCAAAAATACCTGGATCGGTCCATATTTCGCCGTTTTCTCGGCCAATAGCTCGCTATTGGCACTGGGAAACCGTCAAAATCTGTCCTCGACCAGCTATTTTTTCGCTTCGACTCCCTCAGTCCGACAGGCTGCTAGCGCATCAGGCATTTGAATTCACTCGTTCACACCTTCACACGTTCACTCGAGATCCGGAACGTTGTTTAAATCGTTCATCCATACCACCGCTTCCGAATCACTGGGCGCGCGCCAGTCACCGCGCGGCGACAGCGAACCACCGGAACCCACTTTCGGCCCGTTTGGCACGCACGTGCGCTTGAACTGGCTGGTCAGGAAGAAGCGGCGCAGGAAAATGGCGAGATTGGCCTTGATCTCCTTCATCGCATACTGGTTGCGCACCACGTGCGCGTCGTTCGGCCAGTGCCCGGTCGCGCGGTCGCTCCACGCGGCATGGGCCAGGAACGCCACTTTTGATGGCGCGAAGCCGAAACGCAGCGTGTAGTATAAGTTGAAGTCCTGTAATTCGTATGGGCCGATGACACTTTCCGTTATTTGGGCCGGGGCGCCATCGTCGGCCTTGCCCGGCACCAGTTCCGGGCTGATCTCGGTATTGACCACCGCCAGCAGCACGGCCGAATCGACATCGCCAAACTGGCGGCTCTCCGCCACCCAGCGCACCAGGTGCGAAATCAGGGTTTTCGGCACGCTGGCATTGACGTTGTAATGCGACATATGGTCACCGACGCCATAGGTGCACCAGCCCAGCGCCAGCTCGGACAGGTCGCCGGTGCCGATCACGATGCCGCCCACATGGTTGGCAATCCGGAACAGGTGGTTGGTGCGCTCGCCGGCTTGCACGTTTTCAAACGTGATGTCGTACTGTTCAGCGCCCTCGGCATACGGGTGGCCGATGTCTTTCATCATCTGGATGCAGCTCGGTCGGATATCGATTTCCGACGCGCTGCAGCCGACAAACGCCATCAGCGCGCGGGCCTGTTCCAAGGTGCGGCTGCTGGTGGCGAAGCCCGGCATGGTGATGGCGATGATGCTCGAGCGCGGCAAGTTCAGGCGGTCCATGGCCTTGGCGCAGACCAGCAGCGCGTGCGTCGAATCGAGGCCGCCGGAGACGCCGATGACGACCTTTTTAATGCCGGACGACGACAGGCGCTGCACCAGCGCCTGCACCTGGATGTTGTAGACCTCGTCGCAGCGCTTGTCGCGCAAGGCGGCGTTCGACGGCACGTACGGGAAGCGCGCCACATTGCGCGCCAGCGGCAAGACCTGGTGGCGCGGCAGTTCCAGCGCAAAGCGCGCGGTGCGGAAGGTCGCCAGTGTGGCGCGATGCTGCCGCATCGACTGGCCAAACGTGGTCTGGCGCATGCGCTCGCGCGACAGCCGTTCGAGGTCGACGTCGCCATAAATCACATGCGACTCGTCCTGGAAGCGCTCCGCCTCGCGCAGCAATTCACCGTTTTCATAAATCAGCGCCTGGCCATCCCAGGCCAGGTCGGTGGTCGACTCGCCGCGCCCGGCCGACGAATACAGGTAGGCCGCCAGGCAGCGCGCCGATTGCTGGCCGACCAGTTGATGGCGGTAGTCGGCCTTGCCGATCACCACGTTCGAGGCCGACAAATTGACCAGCACGGTGGCGCCGGCCAGCGCCGCAAACGACGACGGCGGAATCGGCACCCAGACATCTTCGCAAATCTCGACGTGGAACTTGAGCAGCGGGAAGTTTTCCACCTCGAACAGCTGCGCCGCGCCAAACGGCACCTGCTGGCCCAGCAACGTGATGTCCTGCGACAGCGCCTCATCGGCGGCCGAGAACTGGCGCGCCTCATAGAATTCGCCATAGTTCGGCAAATACGTCTTCGGCACCACACCGTGGATACGCCCGCCCGACAGCACCACCGCGCAATTGAACAATTGGTGGTCGACCCTTAGCGGCGCGCCGACCACCAGCACCGAGGCGATCGACTTCGACGCTTCCAGCACCTGGTTCAGCGCCGCCAGGCAGCCGTCCAGCAAGGCGCGCTGATGGAACAGGTCGTCGCAGGTATAGGCCGACAGGCCCAGTTCCGTAAACGCGACCAGCGCGGCGCCCTGCCCTGCCGCTTCACGCGCCAGCTTGATGGTTTCCTGGGCGTTGTGGGCCGGATCGGCCACGCGGCAGCGCGGCACGGCCACCGCGACGCGGGCAAAATCGTGGGAATACAGGTTGAAGAAAGAGTGTGACATGAAGAAACGCTTGAAGTTGGGGCGAATGGAGCGGATGGTGACGGCGATTTTAGCATTCAGCCATGGTTTCCTCGCCACTCGCGTAAAATCGGCCCATGACAACCTACCGCCCCGCCATCCTGTCCTCCCTCACTGAAGCCGGCGAGCCGGCCTGGTCCGCGCTGCTGGCCGCCTGTGGAGAAAACAATCCCTTCCTGTCCTATGCCTTCCTGCACGCGCTGCACAGGTCCGGCAGCGCCTGTCTTGAGACCGGCTGGCAACCGCAATACCTGGCCTTGTGGCAGGACGCTGCGCTGGTGGCGGCCATGCCCTTGTATGTGAAATCCCATTCGTATGGCGAATATGTGTTTGACTGGGCCTGGGCCGAGGCCTACCATCGCAACGGCATCGCGTATTACCCGAAACTGTTGTCGGCAATTCCCTTCACCCCGGTGACCGGCAGCCGCCTGCTGGCGCGCGACGACAGCGCGCGCGCCGCGCTGATCGCCTTCCTGCAGGCGCAGCAGCAATCATCCGGGCTGTCGTCGACCCACGTGCTGTATCCGCCGCCACAACAGGCCCGCTTGTTGGAGGAGGCGGGCTTTATGCTGCGCGCCGGCGTGCAATTCCACTGGACCAACCAGGGCTACCGCAGCTTCGACGATTTCCTCGCCATGCTGGAACACAAGAAACGCAAGAATATCCGCGCCGAACGGCGCAAGGTGACCGAGGCCGGCGTCACCCTGCGGCGTGTGCGCGGCGGTGACATCAGCGACGCCGACTGGCGCTTCTTCCACCGCTGCTATGAAACCACGTATGCCGAGCACCGCTCGTCGCCCTACCTGAACCTGGCGTTTTTCCGCGACATCGGCGCGGCCATGCCGGACAACCTGATGCTGACCATTGCCGAGCGCGATGGCGACCCGATCGCCTCGTCGCTGGTGCTGCACAACCACGACACCCTGTATGGCCGCTACTGGGGCGCGCTGGAACATGTGCCGTGCCTGCATTTCGAGACCGCCTATTACCAGCCGCTGGAATTCTGCATCGAGCAGGGCATACAGACCTTCGAAGGCGGCGCCCAGGGCGAACACAAGATGGCGCGCGGCTTCCTGCCGCAACAAACCTGGTCGGCCCACTGGCTGGCGCACCCGTCGTTCGCCGATGCGGTGGAGCGCTTCCTGGAACGCGAGCGGAGCGGCATCGACCATTACATCGATGAGCTGAACGAGCGCAATCCGATGAACATGCGTTCGTGAGGACGAAAAAAAACGCACCGAAGTGCGTTTTTTTGAAGCACAACCAGGCAATTAAGCCTGCTCGCCCTTGTTGTAGTTGGCTACGCCATTGACGATTTCCTGTTTGGCTTCTTCCGGACCGTACCAGCCATCGACCTTGACCCACTTGCCTGGCTCCAGGTCTTTGTAGTGCTCGAAGAAGTGCTGGATTTGCTGCAGGCGCAGGTCTTGCAGGTCTTCCGGTTTTTGCCAGTGCTTGTAGATCGGCAGCACTTTGTCGACTGGCACGGCCAGCACTTTTGCGTCTTCGCCGGATTCGTCCGTCATTTTCAGCACGCCGATTGCGCGGCAACGCACCACCACGCCCGGGATCAGCGGGAATGGGGTGATGACCAGCACGTCAACCGGGTCGCCGTCGTCGGACAGCGTGTTCGGCACGTAGCCGTAGTTGCATGGGTAGTGCATCGCGGTGCCCATGAAACGGTCGACGAAGATCGCGCCCGATTCCTTGTCCACTTCGTACTTGATCGGATCGGCATTCATCGGGATTTCGATAATGACGTTGAAATCATTCGGCACATCTTTACCGGCCGATACTTTATTCAGGCTCATGTTTTTCCTTGGTGGGATTGCGTATGAAAAGTCTAACCGCAACATTATAGCGAACTGCAGGAGGCCTGTCGCCGCCGCGCCGTCCCGCCTTTATCTGTGCAGATGAGCAACACTGTTCCGCCCGCCAGCCACCGCCGCGAAAAGCACATGCTAAGATGACCACATTGTCGCCCGAGCATGGGGCGCCGGTCCGCAAGCCAGCTTGGGAAGCCTATGACCAGTGCAGCGCCGTCCGTTTCACTTGCCCGCCCCGTCATCGCGGTATTGATGGCGGCGGCGCTCTCCCCCGCCTGCGCGCAAGAGGTGCCGGCCACCAATCTGGCCGACCTGTCGCTGGAAGAACTCAGCGCGGTGCGGATCACCTCGGCGTCGCGCAAGGAGGAACGGCTGGCCGATACGCCCGCCTCCGTGTATGTCATCACCGGCGACATGCTGCAGCGCTCCGCCGTGCGCACCTTGCCGGAAGCGCTGCGCCTGGCGCCCAACCTGCAAGTGGCGCAAACCACGTCGTTCCAGTATGCGATCTCGGCGCGCGGCCACAACGACATCACGACCAACAAGCTGCTGGTGATGATTGATGGCCGCACGGTGTTTACGCCGCTGTATTCCGGCGTGTTCTGGGATGCGCAGGACGTGCTGCTGGCCGACGTCGACCGCATCGAAGTCATCAGCGGCCCGGCCGGCGTGGTCTGGGGCACCAATGCCGTCAACGGCGTCATCAATGTGATCATGAAGAAAGCCGACGCGCTGTCCGGCGACCTGGTCCAACTGGCCGACGGCCACAGCGGCCGCAGCGCCGCCTGGCGCCATGCCGGCCGCCTTGGCGCCAGCGGCGAATTCGCCTATGCGGTCTACGGCAAGGCCGACAGCGGCAAGCGCACGCGGCGCGCCAGCGGCGCCGACAATCCCGACGAATGGGGCCATGGCCAGGTCGGCTTCCGCACCAGTTGGGGCCAAGACGACGACCGCTACACCGTGCAGGGCGACTATTACCGCAGCTCCGGCGAACAACCGGCGCTGGTGCGCGCGCACTTGTCCGGCGTCAACCTGATGGCGCACTGGGAGCGCAGCCTGGCCGATGGCGCCAGCCTGCGTGTGCAAGGCTATGCCGACCGCACCGACCGCGACTTGCCCGGCATTCTGGTCGAGCAATTGAATACCTACGACCTCGACCTGCAATACCATTTGCCGAAGCGCGCGCGCCATGAAACCATCGTCGGCGGCGGCTACCGCTATGCGGCGGATCGGGTCGGATTGAATGGCGCACTGGCGTTCCTGCCGGCGCAACGCAAACTGCGTTGGGGCAACCTGTTCGTCCAGCATGAATGGCGCTGGCAAGAGGAATGGCGCGTGATTGGCGGACTGCGGATGGAATCGAATACCTACACCGGCGTCGAATGGCTGCCCAGCGTCAAACTGGCCTGGTCGCCCCACAGCGGCGCCTTCTGGTGGGCGACACTGGCGCGCAACGTGCGGGCGCCGTCGCGCATCGACACCGACGTGTATTTCCCCGCGCAACCACCCTACCTGCTGACGGGCGGCCCGCAGTTCCGCGCGGAAGTCGCCAACACGGTGGAAACCGGCTGGCGGATGCGGCCCAATGCCGCGTGGTCATGGTCGCTGGTCGGGTTCCACACGCAATACCAGCGCTTGCGCAGCATAGACCAGCAAGGCGCCACGCTGGTGATCGGCAACCAGGTGCATGGGTTTACCCAGGGGATCGAAGCGCAGGCGACGTGGCTGCCGTCGCGCGACTGGACGCTGGAAGCCGGGGCGCTGCTATTGCATCAGGAATTCAAGGGCGGCTTACCGCCGCAGCAGCGGCAAGGCAGCGATCCAACCCACCAGTTGCGGCTCAGCGCACGCTGGCATGCGCTGGAACAGCATGACGTGCAACTGACGCTGCGCACAGTGGGCCGCCTGCCGGCGACCATCTCCGCCAACCCGCTGACCGCCACGCCGGTGCCCGCCTATGCGGTGGCGGACTTGCAGTGGAGCTGGCGGCCAGGCAAACAGGTTGACCTGACGGTCGCCGCGCGCAACCTGTTCGACCGGCGGCACCGCGAGTTTGGCGGATTGGCCTCCCCGAATCCGCAAGATACCGTGATGCTGGGGCGGGTGGTGGACGCGGTATTGAGCGTGAAGTTCTAGTTCCGCCCGAATTACAGCACCGTCGCCAGCGCGCACAGCCGATAATGATTGGCCGCCGCTTCCGGCTGCTGTAGCGCTTCATGCAATTGCGCCAGCTTCAGGTGTGATTCGCGCACCATGCGCGGATCCGAGGCGTCCGACAGCGCCTGCTCCAGGTAACGCTGCGCCTTGCCCCACAATTTCTGCTTCAGGCACAGCGATCCCAGCGTCAGCGCCAGTTCGGCGTCGGTGGGCCGTTGCTGGCTCCATTTTTCGCAATGCTCGATTTGCGTCAGCAGCGCCTGCGATCCGGCCGGCGCCGCCGCGTCGCGGTAGGCGCGGATCACGCGTTCATCCCAGTTCGACGCCAACGCTTCCTCCACCACCACGCGCGCCTGGTCATGCAAGCCGCGCTCATTCATGGCGCTGGCCGCGCGGCAGGCCACGAAGGCCTTGGTGCGGTCACTGGTGGGAATGGTCGACCATACGCGCAGGATCGATTCCGCGTCATGCGAACCATCCGACAGCAAATCCTGGTACGCCAGTTCGCGCAGGCGCGCCGACAACGCCGGGTGCAGCGCCTTGTGCTTATCGAGCGAGCGGACCAGACGCAGCACCTCCGGCCAGTTTTTGGCTTGCTGCTGCGCTTTCAGCGACCATTGCAGCGCGTGGATGTGGCGCGTGCCGGACGCGTTCAATTCGCGCACGGCTTCCAGCGCCGCTTCCGGCTGGTGGTCATCGACCAGCAATTCCGTCATCGTCATCAGGCGCGCGGTTTTCATCCCGGTATCGGCGGAAATCGTGGCCAGCCAGTTGTCGCGGCGCTGGTTCTGGCGCATGCGGTGCGCGGCGCGGGCGCCGATCAGCGCGGCCACGCCGGCGTTTTCCGGCAATTCCGAGGCCCGCAGCGCGGCCTTTTCAGCATGGCCGAAACGGCCTTCAAACAGGGCTTTGAGCGCATCACGCAAGCCCTTGTTGCCGTCGCGCTCACGCTTGCGCTGGCGGTAGGCGGCGACCCGCTCCGGCATTTGCATGGTGCTGCGGAAGGCGCCGATGATCAGGTACAGGAAGCCGAACAGCGCCGCCAACATCAGCAGGAACAGGTTCAGCGACAGGTCGATACGGTACGGCGGGTAAAACAGCACCACGTTGCCCGGATTGAAGCGGGCCGTCACGGCGATGCCGATGGCAGCGGCCATCAGCGCGAGTAACCAGAGAAATAAGCGCATTTACGGTTTCGCCTTGTAATTGCGGACGGCATTGAGGCTGTCGGCCAATGTCGGCATCTCAATCGCCAGGTTGCTGGTTTGCACCTGACGCAACAGCGCCTGCACCGATTGGGTGGTCTTGGCGCGGGTATCGAAATAGCGCGTCAGCGCCTCTTGCGCGGCAATCAGATCGCTGCGGAACGCCGCCTCGTTGCGCGACAACAGCGCCATGCGGGCATTGAGCAGGCGCAGTTTCAGGTTTTCACGCAGGAAGTACGCCTGGCTGGGCGACAGCATCAGCGCATCCGGCGTTTCCACGCTGCGCACCCGGATCAACTGGCGCACATCGGTCCACATGTCGCTGCTCCACGCATCCCAGACGTCGTGGGCCTGGGCCAGCCATGGCGTGCTTTCCTCGACCGGCGGCGCATCCTTGGCGCCTTTCGCGCCCTTGACCGGCGGTTTCGGCTGAACTTTGGCTTTGCGGTCCGGCTGGGCCGGCAAGGTCGGCTTTTCATCGGCCAGCATTGGCAGCGTGTCGACTTGTGCCATCACGTTATCGAGGCGCACCGCCAGGCCCACGGTATCGACGCTCGGCAGCGCCTTGAGTTTTTCCGTATCTTTCGCAATCGCGCGGCGGATCGTGATGAACTGCGGCTTGTCCGAGCGGGACAGGCTGCGGTCGGCGTTTTGCAGCGCGATCAGCGCGCCCGACACGTTGCCGGCCAGCTGCAGCTGCTGGCTGGCGGTGGACAGCACTTGCTCGATTTCGGCCAACGCCCACTCATCGCGGTTTTTCGATAAATCCTGATACAGCTGTTCCAGCGCCAGTTGCTGGCTTTGCGCTTCGACCTGCTTGTTTTCCAGCATGCCGACCTTGATCTGCAATTCGCGGGTGCCATCCTGCACGCCGCGCATCACCTTGCCGGTTTCCGTGTTCACGATGTCGCCCTGCTGCAGGCGGCGCGCCATTTCTTCGCGCAGCTTGCGCACCTGGTTGTGCGACGACCAGGTCTGCGCCGCCAGCAACACGCCCAGCGCGACGACCGCGATCACCAACGGGCGATGCATCTCGTTTTTTGCGGACGCGACCGGTGGGGGCGGTGGGGCCGGTGGCGTGGAAGGCGGCGGGGTCACCGACGCGGCGGCTTGCGGCGCGGACGTGTCCGGAGCCGGCTTGGCAGAGGCGGACTGCGCGGCGGAGGCTGCGGCGTCTGCGGAGTCTGCGGAGTCTGGAATAGTAGGCAAATCGTTCATGGGCGTGATTGTAACGCGGCCAGCAGGCGTTCGTCGCCTGAACCTGTCTGCGTTATACAGTGGAACCCCAGCGAAGTTGCTGTTTCAGCAATTCTGGCATGGGGAACGATCATTTCTTGATGTTGCAATTTTGCAACGAGCGTATCGGCTTCGGGCAATTGCCGCACCAGCGCCAGCAGCCCGCGCAGCGCTTCCGAACTGGTGATCAGCCAGGTGGCGGAACCGGCCAGTAAGGCGGGCAGGCGCTGCGCCAACTCGGCGCACAGCGACGGCACGCCGCGCCGGTACGCCGCCACCACGGTGACGTCGGCGCCGGCCGCGCGGAACGCATCACCCATCAGTTCGCGGCCGCTGTCACCGCGCACGATCAACACCCGCGCGCCGTGTAGCGCCTGCAAATCCATCGCCGCCAATAAATGTTCGGTATCGCTGTGGGCGCTGTCGGCCGGCATATAAATGCGCGCGCTGGCGTCGCTGACGCCATGGGCGGCCAGCGCCAGCTTGCTGCCCTCGCCGACCACGGCAATGGCCACGCCGGCCGGCCATGCGGGGAGGAATTGAAACGCCGCGTCGATCGCGTTGGGCGACACAAAGGCCACCAGATCAAAGTCCGCCAGCCGCGCCAGCACCGCTTGCAGTGGCGCCGGGTCGGGCAAGGCGGTGATCTCCAGCAGTGGCAACACTTCCACCGCCAAGCCGAGTGCGGCCACGCGCTCAGCCAATGGCTGCGCCTGCGCCAGCGGACGGGTGATGACGACGGGACCGGACATCCGTGCTACGGCAACGCGGGCGCTCAGGCGCCGGGGGCCTGGTTCGGCGAATTGTCCGCCGCCGCCGCTTCGGCCAGGCACACCGACAGGATATCGACGGCATCTTGCTGACGCAGCAGTTCCGACACTTGCACGCCCAGTTCTTCCGCCGAGGCGGCCGGGCCGCGCACTTCAGCGCTGGCCTTGCGCTTGCCATCGGGCGTGGCCACCATCGCGCGCAAATGCATGGCATCACCCTCGACGGTGGCGAACGCCGCCAGCGGCACCTGGCAACTGCCGCCAAACACTTTCGACACCTTGCGTTCGGCCGTCACCGCCTGCGCGGTCGGTACGTGGTTCAGCGGCGCCAGGATGGCCATCAAGTCCAGGCCGTCATCGCGCTGGGCAATCTCGATCGCCATCGCGCCCTGGCCGGCGGCCGGCAGGCTGGCGTCCGGCTCCAGCAAGGCACGGATACGCTGCGGCAAGCCCAATCGCTTCAAGCCGGCGGCGGCCAGGATAATGGCGGCGTAATCGCCACGGTCCAGCTTACCCAGGCGGGTATCGAGGTTGCCGCGCAGCGGTTTAATAATCAGGTGCGGATAGCGCGCAGCGATCAGCGACTGGCGGCGCAGGCTGCTGGTGCCCACCACGGCACCGGCCGGCAACGCGTCCAGCGACGCGTAGTCATTGGAGACGAACGCATCGCGCGGGTCTTCCCGCTCCAGCACGGCGGCCAGCGTAAAGCCTTCCGGCAACTCCATCGGCACGTCTTTCAGCGAATGCACGGCCAGGTCGGCGCGGCCTTCGGCCATCGCCACTTCCAGTTCCTTGACAAACAGCCCCTTGCCGCCGACCTTGGACAAGGCGCGGTCCAGGATCTGGTCACCGCGCGTCGTCATGCCAAGGATTTGAATATCACACTGAGGATATAATTCAGATAAGCGCGCGCGCACATGCTCCGCCTGCCACATGGCAAGACGGCTTTCGCGCGACGCGATGATGAGTTGGGATGGAAGCTGTGGAGCCAATTCGGAAGTATTCAAAACCTGATCTTTCGCGGAAGCTTGGTAAATTCATGCCTGAGATCACAAATTTTAGCATGCGCCATCCATAACAGAACCGGGGCTTATCCAGCTTCGCACGTTATCCAACATACTTTGCGGCGTATATGATGGTCACACCGGAGAATGCATTGAACGATTTGGGAAACAGCGCGGCGGACGTGGACAAGGACGCCCCGTTGAAAGAAGACATCCGCCTGCTGGGCCGCCTGCTGGGCGACGTGCTGCGCGAACAGGAAGGCGAGGAAGTGTACGCGGTGGTGGAAACCATCCGGCAGACCGCCGTGCGGTTCCGCCGCGAAGCCGATGCCGGCGCCGCCAAGGAACTGGACGGCATGCTGAAGATCCTCACGCGCGACCAGACCATCTCCGTGGTGCGCGCGTTTTCATATTTTTCGCACCTGGCCAATATCGCCGAAGACCAGCACCATATCCGGCGCCGCCGCGCCCACCTGCTGGCCGGCTCCAAGCCGCAGCAGGGCTCTGTCTCGTTCGCGCTCGATAAACTGCACAAGGCCGGGGTCGACGCAGCGGCGGTGGCAGGCTTTTTTGAGGATGCGCTGATTGCGCCCGTGCTGACGGCGCACCCGACCGAAGTCCAGCGCAAATCCATCCTCGACGCCGAACATGACATCGCCCGCCTGCTGGCCGAGCGCGACTTGCCGCTGACGCCGAAAGAGCGCGCCGCCAACATGCACCTGCTGCGCGCCAAGGTCGCCACGCTGTGGCAAACCCGCATGCTGCGCTACACCAAGCTGACGGTGGCCGATGAGATCGAAAACGCGCTGTCGTACTACCGCATCACCTTCCTGCGCGAATTGCCGGCCATGTATGACGACATCGAGAGCGACATCGCGCTGCAATACGGCCACGAAGACAGCCCGGCCCCGATCAGCGCGCCGTACATGCAGATGGGCAGCTGGATCGGCGGCGACCGCGATGGCAACCCGAACGTCAACGCCGCCACCATGCGCTTCGCGCTGGAGCGCCATGCGTCGACCATCGTCGATTTCTACCTCGACGAATGCCATACCCTGGGCGCGGAACTGTCGATTTCGACCTTGATGGTCCAGTGCACGCCGGCGCTGCAGGCGCTGGCCGATGCCTCGCCCGACCAGACCGACCACCGCGCCGACGAACCGTACCGCCGCGCGCTGATCGGCATTTATGCGCGCCTGGCCGGCACCGCGCGCGCGCTGGGCGCGACCAACATCTTGCGCAAGGAAGTCGGCCACGCCGAGCCCTACGCCAGTCCAGCGGAATTCTCCGCCGACCTGCAAGTGCTGATCGATTCGCTGAACGCGCATCACGCCGGCGTCATGACACGGCCGCGTCTGACCACGCTGAAGCGGGCCGCCGATATCTTCGGTTTCCACCTGGCGTCGCTCGACATGCGCCAGTCGTCCGATATCCACGAAACGGTGCTGGCCGAACTGTTTGCCCGCGCCGGGGTGGCGGCTGATTACGCGGCGATGGACGAAGACGAGAAAGTCGAACTGTTGCTGGCGGAACTGGCGCAACCGCGCCTGCTGTATTCGCCGTACCTCGATTACTCGGAACAGACGGTGTCGGAACTGGCGATCCTGTCGGCCGCGCGCGACATCCGCCAGCGCTACGGCGCGCGCGCGATTCGCAACTACATCATTTCGCACACGGAAACCGTGTCGGACTTGCTCGAAGTGCTGGTGCTGCAACAAGAAAGCGGCCTGCTGCGCCGCACCCGCGATGGCGCGGCGCAGTTGGACCTGATGGTGATCCCGCTGTTTGAAACCATTCCCGACCTGCAGCGCGCGGCCGGCATCATGGCCCGCCTGATGGCGATCCCGCTGGTGCGCCAACTGATTACCCAGCACGGCGAGCAGCAGGAAGTCATGCTGGGCTATTCGGACTCCAACAAGGATGGCGGTTTCCTGACCTCGAACTGGGAACTGTACAAGGCCGAAGTCGCCCTGGTCGACGTGTTTGCCCAGTCCGGCGTGAAACTGCGGCTGTTCCATGGCCGGGGCGGCA
>JAIENA010000111.1 GCA_019751755.1 Burkholderiaceae bacterium
CGCGGCCACGCTACACGGCGACGGCGCCATGGTTTAGGGCACCGGGCGCGCCATCGATCACAGCACAGAAACCGCCATGGAACGCAGCGCCATCAGCGCATGCCGCTTACCGCTTCATTCCCCCAGCAGCGCCGCCATCCGCGGCAACACCGCCTTGGCGTTGGCAGTCGTCACCGCCCTCACCTCACCCACGTCCATCCCCCGTAACTGCGCCAATACCGCGCCGATGCGCGGCACCTGGTCCGGCGTATTGACGCCCGGGTGAATCCATGCCGGTGCGATATCGGGCGCATCGGTTTCCATCACGATCGACGACAACGGCAACTCCGTGGCCAGGCGCCGGATCTGCAAGGCGCGGGTGAAGGTCAGGTTGCCGCCAAAACCCAGTTTAAAACCGACGTCGATATAGCCCTGCGCCTGCTGGAAACTGCCATTGAAGGCATGGGCGATGCCGCCGTTCGGCGTGATCTGGCGCACATGCTTTAGCACCTGGTCTTGCGACTTGCGCACGTGCGTCAGCACCGGCAAGCCGAAATCGCGCGCGATGCGCAGTTGTTCGCGGAAAAACAGGATTTGCTTGTCGCGCATAGCTGGTTCCGCCAGCAACGGAATAAAGAAATCGAGCCCGATTTCGCCGATGCCGATAAAGCGTGGATCGTCGACTGCCGCCGCCACCCGTTCGCGCAATACGGCCAAGTCATCCTGCGCCGCATGCGGCACGCAAATCGGGTGGATGCCCAGCGCATAGCAGGTGTTGGCGCGCTGCGCGGCCAGTTGCGCCACCGTCTGCAGGTTGCCCCGGTCGATGGCGGGGATCACGATCATGCCGACATCCTGGCGCTGCGCGTCGTCGGCGACGTCGAGCGCACGCGCACCGAATTCGTGGGCGTCCAGGTGGCAATGGGTATCGATCCACATGGTCACACTCCTTATGCGTCCTGGCGCAACCCCTGGTCGGTCAGGCGCAGCACGCGGTCGCAGCGGCGCGCCAGTTCCACGTCGTGCGTGACGATGACAAAGGCGGTGCCCAGGGTGCGCGACAATTCCAGCATCAGGTCGAACACCTGTTCGGCCGTATGGTGATCGAGGTTGCCGGTCGGCTCGTCCGCCAGCACGCAGGCCGGCTGCGTCACCAAAGCGCGCGCCAGCGCCACGCGCTGCCGTTCGCCACCCGACAGTTCACCCGGCACGTGCGTCACGCGCGGCGCCAGGTTGACGCGCGCCAGGATCTTCTGCGCCTGTTCATGGGCGACGGCGCGCTTCATGCGCCGGATCATCAACGGCATGGCGACATTGTCCAGCGCCGAGAATTCCGGCAGCAAGTGGTGGAACTGATAGACAAAGCCCAGCTGCGCGTTGCGCAAGTCGCCGCGCGCCGCTTCCCCCAGGCTGGCAAAATCCTTGCCCAGCAGGGACACCATGCCGCTGCTCGGCGTATCGAGTCCGCCCAGCAGGTGCAGCAAGGTCGACTTGCCGGAACCGGAGGCGCCGATGATGGCGACCCGTTCGCCGCGCCGCACGTCAAGGTCGATGCCGCGCAGCACAGGGACGGAATACGCGCCCTGCGTAAAAGTTTTACCGAGGCCGCGGCACGACAGTACGACGGCGCCATTGTTGATGTCATTCATAGCGCAATGCCTCTGCAGGTTTTACACGGGCCGCCCACCAGCTGGGGTAAATCGTGGCCACGAAGGCCAGGATCACGGACACGATGCCGATCCGGATCACGTCCGGCCAGCGCATGTCCGACGGCACGGTGCTGATGTAATAAATGTCTCGCGACAGGAATTGAATGCCCAACATCCGTTCGATGAACGGCACGATGATGTCGATGTTTTGCGCCACCAGGACGCCGCCCAGCACCCCGGCCGCCGCGCCCATGACGCCGGCAATGCCGCCCTGGATCATAAAAATCTTCATGATCGAGCCCGGCGACGCGCCCAGTGTGCGCAGGATGGCGATGTCGGCCTGCTTGTCGGTCACCGTCATCACCAGCGTCGACACCAGGTTGAACGCGGCCACCGCCACGATCAGCGCCAGCACGATGAACATCATGCGCTTTTCGGTCTGCACGGCGGCAAACCAGTTGGCGTTCAATTTGGACCAGTCACGCACCTGCAAGCCGCCGCCCATCATGGTTTTCAGCTCGTCGGCCACTTGCGGCGCGCGGTGCATGTCGGCCAGTTTCAGACGCAAGCCGGCCGGGCTGGACAGGCGCAGCATGCGCTGGGCATCCTCGATGTGGATGAACGCCATGCCGGCATCGAATTCCTGGTGCCCGGCCTGGAACACCCCGGCCACCGTGAAGGCGCGCATGCGCGGCACAATACCGGCCGGCGTCACCGTGCCCTGGGCCAGCATCATGGTGACCTTGTCGCCGATATTGACTTGCAGCGCGCGCGCCAGGTCGATCCCCAGCACGATGCGGAATTCGCCCGGCTGCAGCGCATTGAAGCTGCCATAACGGATGCGGCCCGCCACGTCGGACACCTTCGGCTCTTCTGATGGCAGCACGCCGCGCACCACGGCGGGCCGCAGCGCCTCGGCGCCATGCTGCAGCATGGCCTGGGTTTCAACAAAGGGCGCCGCGCCCTTGACCTCCGGGTGTTTAAAAGCTTGCTGCGCACTGGCGCGCCAGTCCGGCATACCCGTGTCGGGCTCGAACACCTCGACATGCGCCAGCACCGACAGCATGCGGTCCGTGACTTCCTTCTGGAAGCCGTTCATCACCGACAGCACGATGATCAGCGCCGCCACGCCGAGCGCAATGCCGGCCAGCGAGATAAACGAGATGAACGAAATAAACGAATTACGGCCACTGCGCCGCCCGGCGCGCGTGTAGCGCAAGCCAATCAGCCATTCATAGGGGAGATTCTTCAAGAACATACGGGTCCCCTTACTCGTAGCGCAGCGCGTCGGCTGGCTTGACTTTGGCCGCGCGCCAGCTGGGGTACAGCGTGGCGACGAACGCCAGGCCGACCGCCGTGGCGGCAATCGCGCCGACATCGCCCCAGCGCAGGTCGGACGGCACCGCGCTGATAAAATAAATATCCTTGGACAGGAATTTCATGCCCAGCAGGCGCTCGATGGCCGGCACGATCACGTCCACATTCAGCGCCAGCAACACGCCACCGGCCACGCCCAATGCCGTTCCCAGCACGCCCACCAGCGCGCCCTGCACCATGAAGATCTTCATGATCGACGCCGGCGATGCGCCCAGGGTGCGCAGGATGGCGATGTCGGCCTGCTTGTCGGTCACCGTCATCACCAGCGTCGCCACCAGGTTGAAGGCGGCGACAGCAATGATCAGCGTCAGGATAATGAACATCATGTTCTTTTGGGTGTGCACGGCGGCAAACCAGTTGGCGTTCAATTGCGACCAGTCGCGCACCAGCATGCCGCCCGCCATCATTTGCTTGAGTTCGGCCGCCACCGCGGGCGCGCGCTGGGTGTCGGCCACGCGCAGGCGCAGGCCGAACGGGCCGTCAAAGCCCAGCAGGCGTTCGCCATCTTCCAGCGCAATGTACGCCAGGCCGGAATCAAATTCATTGTGGCCCGCTTCAAACGTGCCCACCACCGTGAACATGCGCATCGACGGCGCGGCGTTCAACGCCGCGGCCGGATTGGCGCCGCTTTGCGCCAGCGCCATGGCGACTTTGCCGCCGACCGTGACTTCCAGCGCCTTGGCCAGTTCCACGCCCAGCACGATGTTGTAGGAACCGGGCCGCAAGCCATCGAAGCTGCCCTGTTTGGCCAGGTGCGTGACACCGGACACCTTGGCTTCATATTCAGGCAGGATGGCGCGCACGATGGCGGGCCGCAACTTGTCGCTGCCGTGCACCAGCATGGCCTGGGTTTCCACGAACGGCGCGGCCGCCTGCACTTCCTTGTGCCGCGCCGCCTGGCGCGCCACCGCCTGCCAGTCCTGCATGCCACCGCCCCGCACGTCATACATTTCAATGTGCGCCAGCACCGACAGCATGCGCTCCGTGACTTCCTTCTGGAAGCCGTTATAGACCGACAAGACCACGATCAGCGCCGCCACGCCCAGCGCGATGCCGGCCATGGAAATGGCCGAAATAAAGGAAATAAAACTGTTGCGGCCACTGCGCTTGCCGGCGCGCGTATAGCGCAGGCCAACCAGCCACTCAAACGGCAGATTCGCTGGCTTGCGCGGTTTGGCGGTGTTGGCGGTGTTGGCGGTATTGCCATTATTGCCATTGTTGCCAATGTTGCCGGTACTGCTGGGTGAAGTCATGGGACCCGGTCAAAAACAGAATGAGCCCGAATTTTGCCACATTGGCAGGGTTTCATGCGTGAAACAGGTAACCTTGCGGCCATCGCGCTGGTCCGCTGCGGTAAAATGACCGGCTATGAAGCAGCTTACCGTCGTCGTCCCCCACGCGCTGATCCCCACCGAACTTGCCAAAGACCTGACCCGCGCCTATAGCGCGCCGGCCTTGGCCATGTTGCTCGGCAGGCATTCCAGCCGCACCGTCACTGTCACCGAGCCGGATGCCCGGCTGTTGCCGCATGAAGCCCGGCTGGCGCAGCGCCTGACCGGCGTTGCCGGCGACCAGCCGCCGCTGGCGCATGCCGCCATGCGCGCGCTGGGCGTGCCGGCGCAGGAAGGCTGGTGGTTCATCGTCCATCCGGTGCACCTGGCGCTGGCCCGCACCCACATGGTGCTGGGCGACCCGCGCAAGCTGCAGCTGGACGAGGCCGACGCGCGCGCGCTGTTCGATTGCGCGAAACCGTATTTCGACGAAGTGGGTAAAACCCTGCTGTATGGCGACGCCAACACCTGGTTTATGCGCGCCGACGACTGGCGCGGCATGCGCACCGCGTCGCCCGATGCTGCGGTCGGTGAAAACCTGGCCGACTGGATGCCGGACGGCCCCGCCAAGCGCGATTTCCGCAAGCTGCAAAATGAAGTGCAAATGCTGTGGCATGCGCAGGCCGTCAACGCCGCCCGGGAACAACGCGGGCTGGTGCCCGTCAATTCGTTCTGGATGTGGGGTGGCGCCGAAGACACACCGGCCGCCTTGCCGAAAATGGCTGAACTGGCCGAGGTGGCGTGCCTGCCATGGCTATCGGTGCTGGCCACGCCGGCGCTGCGCGACACCGACATTGGCACCGTGCTGGCGCGCCCGCACGACACCATCACCGTGCTGGGCGCCGCCCTGCCCTCCGGCAAGGAGGCCGACTGGTCGGCATGGCTGATGCAGATGCAGCAACTGGAACAGCAATGGTTCGCGCCGCTGCTCGATGCAATGCGCGACGGCAACGTTAAAACCCTCGAACTGGTGCTGACCAGCCGCACCCAGACCGTGACGTACACCATCACCAAAGGGGCCTTGCGCAAATTCTGGCGCAGCCCTTCCCTGGAAGGGATGATCGCATGACCCGCATCGCCATTCGTCCTATTCCGTTCCGCGCCTCGGAAGTGCTGCGCCAGGGCGGCATCCATCCGGTGCTGGCGCGCCTGTTCGCGGCGCGCGGACTGGCTGACCCGAAGGAATTATCCAGTGAACTGGGCGCGCTGACGCCGCCAGGCGGCCTGCTGCATATCGACAAGGCCGCCGTGTTCTTGGCCGATGCGATTGCCGCAAATAAACGCATGGTGATCGTGGCCGACTATGACTGTGATGGCGCCACCGCCTGCGCGGTGGCGCTGCGCGGTTTGCGCCAACTGGGCGCGCAGGTCGATTTCATTGTGCCCAACCGCTTTGAATACGGTTACGGCCTGACGCCGGAAATCGTCGAACTGACGGCACGGGAAAAGCAGCCGGACATCATCATCACGGTCGATAACGGCATTGCCAGCGTGGACGGGGTGGCCGAGGCCAACCGGCGCGGCATCGAAGTGGTGGTCACCGACCACCACTTGCCGGGCGATACGCTGCCGGACGCGCGCGTGATCGTCAACCCCAACCAGCCGGCATGCGGCTTCCCCAGCAAGCACCTGGCCGGCGTCGGCGTGATGTTTTATGTATTGCTGGCGTTGCGCGCGGAACTGCGCCAGCGCGGCGTGTTCGACGCCGCCAGCCAGCCCAAGCTGATTGAATTGCTGGACCTGGTGGCGCTCGGCACCGTGGCCGACGTGGTGAAACTCGACACCAACAACCGCATCCTGGTGGCGCAGGGACTCAAACGCATGCGCGCCGGCGCCATGCACCCGGGCGTGTCCGCCCTGTTCCGGGTGGCGGGCCGCCAGGCGCGCAGTGCCACGCCGTTCGACCTGGGCTTCGCGCTCGGTCCGCGCCTGAACGCGGCGGGCCGGCTGGAAGACATGTCGCTGGGGATTGAATGCCTGATCACCGACGACGAAGACCGGGCCTGGGCGCTGGCGCAGCAACTCAATGAAATCAACCTGAAACGGCGCGAAATCGAAGCCGACATGCAAGACACGGCGCTGCTGCACCTCGACACCTTCGAGCCGGCCAACAGCAGCACCATCGCGGTGTTCGACGCGTCGTGGCACCAGGGCGTGATCGGCATCGTGGCGTCGCGCCTGAAAGAAAAATTCTACCGCCCCACCATCACGTTCGCGCCGGCCGGCGATGGCTGGCTGAAAGGCTCCGGGCGCTCGATCCCCGGTTTCCATTTACGCGATGCGCTCGACCTGGTATCGAAAAAAGCGCCCAGCCTGATCGACAAGTTCGGCGGCCACGCGATGGCGGCCGGCCTGACCATCCGCGCCGAGGCGTTTGACGCGTTCTGCGCCGCGTTTGAGTCGGTCGGCCGGGTCTGGCTGTCGGAAGCCCAACTGGAACGCGTGGTGGAAACCGACGGCCCACTGGAAGACGACTGCTACAGCACCCAATTCATCGCGCTGATGGATGGCCAGGTCTGGGGCCAGGGCTTCGCGCCGCCGGTGTTTTGCGACGAATTCCGCGTGGTCAGCCAGCGCATCCTGAAGGAACGCCATTTAAAGCTGCTGCTGGAGAAAAACGGCCTGCGCTACGATGCGATCTGGTTCGGCCACACCGATGCGCTGGGCGACCGGGCGCGCGTGGCGTTCCGGCTCGATGCCAATGAATATAACGGGGTGACGCGGGTGCAATTGCTGGTGGAGCATGCGGAGCCGGTGTAACGTCGCCGTCCGGATCACTTGACCGTTACACCAGCGCGTGGGGAGCGCCGAACGACTCGGGCCGCCGCGCCAGCAAATGCGACAGCCGTTGCAGCCCCGCCTGCAAGCGCCCCCGGTCTTTGATGCTGCCCAGCGAGATCCGAATCGCATTCACGCATTCGGCGCCGATGGCAAACGCGTCCGCCGGTGTGACCGCAATGCCCTCGCGCTGGGCCGCATGCGCAAGCTGCGTGGCGTTCCAGTACGACGGCAACGCGAGCCATACATGCAGGCCGTCTCCGGCGCCGCTATAGCGTCCCGCCAGGATATCGCGCGCCATCCGATGGCGCAGGCGCGCCTCCTTGCGTATGCCTTCCATCAATCTCGCGGCCGAACCATCGAGTATCCATTGGGTGGCCAGGGCGGCCGTCAACGGCGCGGCCATCAGGGCGAAAGAGCGCAGCGCGACCAGGAAACGTTCGCGTTGCTGCGGGTCGGTTAGGCGCACGAAGGCGACCCGCAGGCCCGGTGTCAGGCATTTCGACAGCGTGGCGATGTAGACCACCTGGTCCGGCGCAAAGGTGGCAATCGGTGGTGGCGGAGCATCGGCCAGCAGCCAGTAGGGATCGTCCTCGACGATGCGCAACTGGCAGCGCTGCGCGATGCTGGCGAGCGCCTTGCGGCGCTGTGGCGGCATGGTGACGGCGGTCGGATTGTGCAAGGTCGGATTCAGGTAGAGCAACGCGGGCCGGTGCTGGCGGCACGCTTGCTCGAGCAGCTCGGGCACCATGCCGTGCTCGTCCGCCGGCACCGCAATCAGGCGCCGCCCGAATTGCGTCGCCGCCGCGCGCAAGCCGGGATAACTACTGGGTTCGGCCAGGATCACATCGCCGGGCGCCGTCAGCGCCAGCATCAAGGCGGCAATCGCCGCTTGCGCCCCGGGACAGACGAGCACTTGCCGGGCATCGAGTTGGCCCAACATCGGTTCGAGCCATCGCGCGCCCGCCCTGCGGTCGGCGTCGCTGCCACCGGCCAGATGGTACGTCATCAGCAATTCGTTATTCGCCCCCATCAGGACCTGGGCCAAACCCTGTTTCAACAGATCGTCGAAGTCGACGCCGTCCGGCGGTGGCGGGGTATTCATGCTCAGGTCGAGGACGGCCGTCAATTCGACCTTCGGCGCCGCGACATAGGTGCCGCGCGCGCCGCGCCCCTCCAGCAGGTTGCGGCGCCGGGCTTCATCGTAGGCGCGCGTGACCGTCGTCAGGTCGACCTCCAGTTGCGCCGCCAACTGGCGCTGCGGCGGCAAACGGTCACCCGGCTTCAGCACCCCGTCCGCCATCGCTGCCTGCAACGCATCGGCAATCTGCAGGAAACGGGGCCCCTTATTCCCGGCCAATCGCGGCAACCATATGGCCGAAGGTGCATCTTGCATGGTTGTCAACTGGGACATTTTGTCTCGATGTATGGAAATTGCTTTTAGGTAGTATGACTCAGGACGTGCAGTGGCAGCACTGGATGCCGTGTCAAGTAATCATCTGGAAAATACAAATAATCATGGAATGGACCCCGGTAATCTTCGTGACGTTCAAGCTGCTCGTGCTCGGCATTGGCATGTTCTTCGCCATCAAGTGGCATTACGACCAAGGCAAGAAGAGCAGGAAAGTGATCGAGGAGGAATTGCGTGTCGTGCTGCGTGCGAGCGCCAAGGTGATCGTCATTTTTATCGTGGCGTTGCTGGGCGTGGGGTTCGTCACCTTCCTGCTGGCCAAGGCGCTCGGCATGGACTTGAACCTCTCCTGAAGACCAGCAACAGTGGGCCGCGATCCCCTGATCGCGACCACATCGCGGCAACGGCCGGCGGCTGGCGGCTGACGGCTGGCGCAGACTTAAGCGCGCCGGGCGAATTCAGTCGTCATCGTTCGGATCGAGTTCCGGGAACATCACCGCCGTGAAGCCGAACTTGCTGAAATCCTTGATCCGCATCGGATACAACATGCCGTGCAAATGATCGACCTCGTGCTGCACCACGCGCGCATGGAAGCCTTCGGCATCGCGCACAATGCGCTGGCCCAGTTGGTCAAAACCTTCGTAATGCAGTTGCGTATAGCGTGGCACGCTGCCGCGCAGGCCGGGTACCGACAAACAGCCTTCGAACGCTTCTTCCTGCGCGTCCGACAACGGCGTCAGCACCGGATTGATCAACACGGTTTCAGGCACTTGCGGCGCGTCCGGGTAGCGCGGGTTGTGTTTGAAGCCGTAAATCACCAGCTGCAAATTGACGCCGATTTGCGGCGCGGCCAGGCCGGCGCCATTGGCCGCATGCATGGTGTCGAACATGTCGGCGATCAGCGCGTGCAATTCCGGCGTATCAAATTGCGTCACCGGCTCGGCCACGCGCAGCAGGCGCGGGTCACCCATTTTCAAGATCTCACGGACTGCCATGCTTACTCCTCCGATTGCAATAATTGTTGCAGGCTGGCGCGGAAGTCCGCGCCAACTTCCGGGTGTTTCAAGCCCATCGCCACGGTCGCTTTCAGATAGCCCAGCTTGGAGCCGCAGTCATAGCGCACGCCGTCATAGCGCAGCGCCACCACGCGCTCGGTCTTCATCAGCGACGCGATGCCATCGGTCAGCTGGATTTCACCACCGGCGCCCTTGCCCAGGTTTTCCAGGTGTTCAAAGATACGGCCGGACAACACATAGCGCCCCACCACCGCCAGCGTTGACGGCGCCACCTCGGGCGCGGGTTTTTCCACGATGCCCGACACCAGTTCCAGGCTGTCGCGATAGGGGGTGGCGCTGACGATGCCGTACTGGCCCGTGCTTTCGCGCGGCACGTCTTGCACCGCGAGGATCGACGAGCGCTCATAGTTATAGGCATCGACCATCTGCGCCAGCACCGGCTTGGCTTGGCCGTGGGTATCCATGAAATCGTCGGCCAGCAGCACGGCAAACGGCTCTTCACCGACCACCGGGCGCGCGCACAGCACCGCATGCCCCAGGCCCAGTGCTTCGGACTGGCGGATAAAGATGCAGTTAATATGGGCCGGCACGGTATTGCGGACTTGTTCCAGCAACTCGGTTTTATTAGCCGCTTCCAGTTCCGCCTCCAGCTCATAGGCCTTGTCGAAATGGTCTTCGATGGCGCGCTTGTTGCGGCCAGTAATAAAGATCAAATCGGTGATACCGGCGGCAACGGCTTCCTCCACCGCATACTGGATCAGCGGCTTGTCGACGATGGGTAGCATTTCCTTCGGCTGCGCCTTGGTGGCGGGCAGGAACCGGCTGCCCAGGCCTGCCACCGGAAACACCGCCTTGCGGATCGAACCCAACGGCTTCATGAATTTGCCTCCAGCAGCGCCAGCAAGCCCGCTTCATCGAGGATGGTCACGTCCAGCGATTCGGCCTTGGCCAGTTTGCTGCCCGCTTCCGCACCCGCCACCAGATAACTGGTTTTTTTCGACACCGAGCCGCTGACCTTGCCGCCGGCCGCTTCGATCATGGCGCCGGCCTGGTCGCGCGACAGCGTCGGCAGGGTGCCCGTCAATACAAAGGTCTTGCCGGTCAATTTACCTTCCGGCACGCTGGCCGCTTCCGGCAACTGCGCCAGCAAGTCTTCGCGCAGCAGCGCCAACGCCTTGACCTGGTCGCGCTGCGCGCCGTCCCGCATCCACTCGTCCAGCGCGTCGGCCACCGCAGCGGGCAAGCCAAACACATTGAACACACTCAGGTAACCCAGCGCATCGAGCGTCACGCCGGCTTCCACCAGTTGCTTGCAGCGCGGCTCCGTCATCTTCGGGATGCCCAGCGCCGCCATCAGTTTGACGGTGTCGAGCTTGTCGCGCAGCTTAGGTGGCGGCAAGTGCTCGCCTTGCGGCGCCACGCCAGCCGCCAGCAGCGCGTCGATCGCTTGCTGGTTTTTTTCTTCCGCAAAAAAATCGGCAATCGACTCGGCCACCGTGCCGCCGATATCCGGCAACACGCGCAGCAGCGCCACCGGCGCGCGGCGGATCAGCGCAAAGGTGCCGAGCCACTCGGCCAGGGTTTTACCGGTCGATTCGCCGACGTGGCGAATACCCAGCGCGAACAACAAGCGTTCCAATGGCGGCTGCTTGCTGGCGGCGATCGCTTCGAGCAAATTATCGGCCCACTTGGTGGCGACTTTGCCTTGCAACACGGTTTCCGGAACCGTGCCGTCACGCTCATCGGCCAGCCGCTTCATTTTCAGCAAATCGTCGAGCGTCAGCTGGTACAAATCGGCCACGCCGTGCACCAGGTTGCATTCCACCAGGTTGTCGATGTAACGGTCGCCCAGGCCTTCGATATCCATCATGCGGCGGCCGGCAAAGTGGCGGATCGCTTCCTTGCGCTGGGCCGAGCAGAACAAGCCTCCCGAACAGCGCGCAATGGCTTCGCCCTCTTCCCGCACCACGTGCGAGCCGCACACCGGGCAAGTCTTCGGCAGCACGTAGCGCGGCGGCTCCGGCTGCGGGCGCTTGTCCAGCACCACCGCCAGCACTTCCGGGATCACGTCACCGGCACGGCGCACGATCACGGTGTCGCCCACGCGCACATCCTTGCGCTGCACTTCGCCTTCGTTGTGCAGGGTCGCATTGGTGACGTTGACGCCGCCGACAAACACCGGCTCGAGCCGCGCCACCGGGGTGATCGCGCCGGTGCGACCGACCTGCACTTCGATATCCTGCACCACGGTCGTCGCTTCTTCGGCCGGGAATTTGTGGGCAATCGCGAAGCGCGGCGCGCGCGACACAAAGCCCAGCAGTTTCTGGTCCGCCAGCTTGTTGGCTTTATAGACCACGCCATCAATTTCATACGGCAGCCCGGGACGGGCCGCGCCTATCGCGCGGTAATAGTCCAATAAACCCTGCGCGCCGCGCACCACGGTGCTTTCTTTTGCCACCGGCAAGCCCAGCTCCTTGTACCAGTCCAGCAAGGCTGCATGCGAGGCCGGCATCTCGGCGCCTTCGAGGGCCCCGATGCCATAGGCAAAGAAGCGCAGCGTACGCACGGCGGTGATGCGGGAATCGAGCTGGCGCAGCGAACCGGCCGCCGCGTTGCGGGGATTGACGAATTCCTTTTGCCCCGCCTCGCGCTGGCGCGCGTTCAATTTCGCAAAATCTTCCTTGAACATCAGCACTTCACCGCGCACGTCGAGCACCGCCGGCGGATGATCCGTGTTCAGGCGCAGCGGAATCACCTTGATGGTGCGGATATTGGCGGTGACGTCTTCGCCGGTGTAGCCATCGCCGCGCGTGGCGGCCTGCACGAACAGGCCGTTTTCATAGCGCAGGTTGATGGCCAGGCCGTCGTATTTGACTTCGGTCGCGTACTCAATCTGGGCCGATGGCGCGACATCGAGGCCGTCGCGCACGCGGCGATCGAAGTTATCGACGTCTTCATCGGTAAAACCATTGTTCAGCGACAGCATCGGTACCGTATGCGTCACTTGCGCGAATTGCTCCGACGGCGGTGCGCCGACCCGCAAAGTCGGCGAATCCGAGGCGCGCAGTTCGGGGTGCGCCGCTTCGAGATGCTGCAATTCGATGAACAACTGGTCATATTGCGCATCGGGAATCGTCGGCGCATCGAGCACGTGATAGGCGTGCAGATGGCGGTTCAATTCACGCGTCAGCCAAGCGGCGCGCTGCGCCGGCGACACGGCGTTTTGTACATCAGTCATGCGCCAACCCTCAGCTGAACAGGCGCAGCGCGCGGGTGGAACCGGCCGGGATATCGTTGCGGTCCATGTCCGCATAGAATTCCTGTACCTGACCGGCGATTTCCGCCAGCGCCTGATCGGCCAGCGGCTGCGAATAGTCATCGACAATCGACGCGTCCAGGCGGCCCGCCAGCGATTTGGCGCAAGCGATCATCGCACCAAAGCCATCGCGCACCGGCGCCACGCACGGCACGTCAAGCAGCAAGGTCAGGCGCGAGGTGGTTTCCTCGGCCAGCGTAACGTTGGTCGACAGCGAGAACAGGTGGCCGCCCTCGCCGTCCGGCATCACATAGCGGCCGTCCGGACGCACGTCGAAACCCTGTTTTTCCAGGGCGCCGATCAGGGTGTTGATCGCCCACGGCGCGCCGTTCGATTGCAGGTTCACGCCCAGCTGCGCATCGTGGCCGGCCACAAAGCGGTGCAGGTTTTTCGCTTCCGCCATCACGTCCATCATGTCCGGCACTTGCGGCTCGGCGCCAATTTCATCGGCCACCGCGCGCAGGCGCGTCACCAGTTCCGAATATTCCAGTTCATTCAAGGCCGTGCTGCGGCTGGCCAGCTGGACGCCGCCCTGCAGTTCGGTATACACGCCGCCGTGCTTGACCGGCTCCCAGTCGCCGCTGACGGCCAGGCCGATGTAATGCACCGGCTTGTTGCCGACCAGGCGCAGCTTTTGCAGCACCGGCAACAGCTTGTCGCCACGGGCCGGGGCTTCCAGCGCCAGCGGCAGCAGGCAATCGATCAACGGGTCGACCAGCGCGGTGACCAGTTCCTCCGGCGGCGTCGAGGCATCGGCCGTGCGCACCACCAGCGTCTCGGGCTGGTCGCCGTCGCCATAGGCGCCGGCCGGCGCGGCGGTGGATGCGCCGCCCTCACCGTCGAGCGAGAAGCTCGGTTCATGGCGCGCGCCACCCGGCATGGCCGGCATGCCGGGCCCGCCGGTCTGGCCGGCATCGGGGGCGTCGGCGCGCATCAGCACATCCTCATGCTCCGATGCGAAGACGCGCTCCACGCTTTTCTTGGCCTTGTATTCCTGCCATTTGTTATAGGCGAATACGCCGGCGACAAAGACGCCGCTGGCTGCGATCAAACTCATTTGAAGATCTGTCATGCTGCTTGTGCCTCGGAAGCAAAGTTTGCGGCGGATTCCATATCCACTGCCACGATACGCGATACGCCCTGCTCTTGCATCGTCACACCGATCAGTTGATTGGCCATCTCCATCGCAATCTTGTTGTGCGAAATAAATAGGAATTGGGTATGTTCGGACATGCGTTTCACCATACGGCAAAAACGTTCCGTGTTGGCGTCGTCCAGCGGCGCATCGACTTCGTCGAGCAGGCAGAACGGCGCCGGATTCAGGCGGAACATGGAAAACACCAGGGCCGTCGCCGTCAGTGCCTTTTCGCCACCGGACAGCAGGTGGATGGTGGCGTTCTTCTTGCCCGGCGGCTGCGCCATCACTTGCACGCCGGCGTCCAGGATTTCATCGCCGGTCATGATCAACTTGGCCTGGCCGCCGCCGAACAAGATCGGGAACAGTTCGGAGAAATGACCATTGACCCGCTCGAACGTGTCTTGCAACAAATCGCGCGTCTCGCGGTCGATGCGGTGGATCGCGTCTTCCAGCGTGTTGATGGCTTCCGTCAAATCATTGAATTGCGCATCCAGGAAGCGCTTGCGCTCGCTCGCCTGGGCCAGTTCATCGAGCGCCGCCAGGTTGACGGCGCCCAGCAGCGCGATCGCATTGTTCAGGCGCGTCACTTCGGCCTGCAGGTATTGCGCCTTCATCTCCGGCTGCAGCTTGGCCGACAGCAGTTGCTCGTCGGCCCCGGCCTCCAGCAGTTGCTGGGCAAACTGCTCCTGGTTCAGGCGCGCCGCTTGCTCTTTCAACTGCATTTCCGTGATCTTGTCACGCTGCGGCTGCAAGCTGCGCTCATTGCTCATGCGCGCTTCTTCAAAGCTGCGCAATTGCTGCGCGACCTGCTCCAGTTCATGGCGCGCATCGGCCAGCGCGCGCTCCTGCTGCGTGCGGCGCTCGAGTAAATCCTGCAAGCCGTCCGCAGCGCTGCCCGCTTCCAGGCTCTCCAGCTCGCGCTGGCCGGCAAGCAGGCTGTCGGCCACCTGTTGCGCCTGGGCGCGGGCGGTCTCCATCGTGCGGCGCAATTCCGCGATGCGGCTGCGCTGCGACTTTTCAGCGAATTCCGCCTCTTGCGCGCGGCGTTCCAGGTCGCGCTGCGCATTGCGCGCATCGGCCAGCTTTTGTTCCTTGTCCATCAGCGCGCTCTGGCCGTCTTCATGCGTGCCCTGCAAGTCGGCCAGTTCCATGTCGAGCTGTTCGAACTTTTCCTCGGACTCCAGGCGCGCCTGGGTTTGTTCTTCCTCCTGGGCGGCGATTTCCGCCAGGTCGGCGCCAATTTGCGTGCTGCGCTGCTGGAAGCGCGATTCGATTTCCGACAGCTTGACGACATCGAGCTGCAGCGCGTGCACCGATTGCGTCAGACTTTGCGCCTTCTGGCGCAGTTCCGCCACCAGCCGCGCGTGGTGGGTCACGGCGGCGTCGGCGCGCACGGCGCGCACGCGCGCTTCTTCGGCCAGCATCGATTGCGCGCGCAATTGCTTGACGATGTTGTCGATTTCCTGCTGGCGCGCCAGCATGCCATCCTGCTCCGCATCGGCCGCATAAAAGCGCACCGACGACGGCGTGATCACGTGGCCCTGGCGCGTCACGTAATAGCCGCCCGCCGGCAGTATCGTGCGGTGGCTGAACGCGTCAGCCGCATCGTCGGCCACGAACACATTGTGCAGCCAGTCTTGCAGCACGCCGCGCAAGCCCGGATCATTCAATTTCAGCAGGTTCAGGAACGGTTTTAAGCCAGGGCGCTCCAGCATCGCCGGTGGCGCGCTGGTGACGGGGGCGAACAGCGCCAGCTTGGCCGGCGGCGCATCATTGAGGAAGTGCCTGGCCCAGTCAATGTTCGACACCTGCAGCGCCGACGTGCGCTCGCGCAGGATCGCTTCCATCGCGGTTTCCCAGCCTTGCTCGATCTGCAGCTTTTGCCACAGGCGCGGCAGCGCGTCGAGTTCATGTTTTTGCAGCCACGGCGTGACCTTGCCCTGCGTCTGCACCCGCTCCTGCAACTGTTTCAACGCATTGAGACGCGCTTCCAGCTGCGCATTGGCGGCGCTTTCCGCATTGACCTGCAATTGCGCGTCCTGCCGCTCAGCTTCCAGCAGCGGCTGTTGTTCATTGGCGTCGTCAAGCTGCATGCCGACTTCTTCGAGCAGTTGCTGTTTTTCTTCCAGCTGCAGTTTCAAGTTGCCCAGATGTGCCGAGTCCGGCAAGGCGAGGCCGTTCTTTTCCAGTTGCAGGCGCTCCTTGCGCTGCACCAGCCCGTTCAGGATATTGGTGGCGTTGCGCTGGTGCGCCGATTCCAGTTCCAGTTGCTGCTGCATCTGCATGATGCGCCCGCGCGATTCGGTGCTGCGCTGCTGCGCGTCGCGCCAGCTTTGCTCCAGCAACGGCAGGCTTTCGGACGCCTGCTCGGACATCATCCGGGCCTGCTCGACCTTCATCGCCAGCTCTTCCAGCGAAAAATCGGCTTGCTCCAGCTGTTCCAGGTTGTCCTGCGCCTGCTGCTGCCACTGGTCGCGCTGGGCGGCCAGCGTCGCCAGCTGGTTTTGCAGGCGCGTGCGCGACTCCACCACGAACTTGATTTGCGCTTCCAGGCTGCCGATTTCCGAATTGGTCTGGTATAGCAAGCCCTGCGCCGAATGCAGGCGGTCGCCGGCGGCAAAGTGCGCTTGCCGCATGTGCTCCAGCGTCAGCTCCACATTGCGCAGCTTGGCGGTTTGCTCTTCGAGGTCGGTTTGGGCCTGCTCCATCTCGCGGAACCAGCGCTGCTGCTCGGCCTGCGCTTCATTCCTGCGCAGCAGCCACAGCAGCTTTTGCTTTTCATCCTGGTCGGCCTGCAACTGGTGGAAGCGCATGGCGACTTCCGCCTGGGCCTCCAGGCGTTCCAGGTTGCTGTTCAATTCGCGCAGGATATCTTCCACCCGCAACAGGTTTTCGCGCGTATCGTGCAGGCGGTTTTCCGTTTCGCGGCGGCGCTCCTTGTATTTCGAAACGCCGGCCGCTTCTTCCAGGAACACGCGCAATTCCTCGGGGCGCGATTCAATAATGCGGGCAATCATGCCCTGGCCGATAATCGCGTAAGCGCGCGGCCCGAGGCCGGTACCGAGGAAAATATCCTGGATATCGCGCCGGCGCACCGGCTGGCTATTGATGTAATAAGTCGACGTGCCATCGCGCGTCAACGTGCGTTTGACAGCGATTTCCGCATATTGGCCCCACTGGCCGGACGCCTTGCCTTCGTGGTTGTCGAACACCAGTTCGACCGAGGCGCGGCCGGACGGCTTGCGGTGCGTGGAGCCGTTGAAAATCACGTCCTGCATCGATTCACCGCGCAATTCCGATGCTTTTGATTCGCCCAGCACCCATCGTACGGCATCGATAATATTCGATTTGCCGCAGCCGTTAGGACCTACAACGCCAACCAATTGACCCGGCACCTGGAAATTGGTGGGATCAACGAAAGACTTAAATCCCGACAATTTTATCGATGATAAACGCACGTTTTTGAAAAGCCGGTTTCGGATTGCCTTGATGAAAAGTGGCCTATCATACCATTTTGGTCGTCAATACTGGCCAAAAAGACGGTGGTGCGCACCGTCTAAACCCTCTAAAACCAATTAAAAACAGCATCATGGCCCAACCTTCCATCCTGTTCGTTTGCATGGGCAATATCTGCCGCTCCCCCACCGCCGAAGGCGTGTTCCGCGCCCGCGCGCGGCAGGCGGGACTGGACCTGCAGATAGACTCCGCCGGCACCCATGCCTATCACGTCGGCAGCGCCCCGGACGCGCGCTCGATGCGGCACGCACAGCAGCGGGGCTATGACCTGTCGGCGCAGCGCGCGCGCCAGGTCTCGGCGGCGGACTTCGAAGCGTTTGACCATATCCTGGCGATGGACCATGACAACCTCGCCATCCTGACGTCGCGCTGCCCGGCCGCCCACCAGCATAAACTGGGGCTGTTCATGCACTACGCCGCCCGCTCGCACTCAGACATTGTGCCGGACCCGTATTACGGCGGCGCGCGGGGTTTTGACACGGTACTGGACTACGTGGAAGACGCGGCGGATGGGCTGATAGCAGTGTTGCGCAATTGCGATAATGGCAATTTATGAGATTGTGCGCGCGCTGAACTTATGACCTGGCTGGCAGGTCACCCACCGGAAACTCAGGCGACCGCGCCCGGCGCCACCATCTCGGCGTCGTTGACGGCGGCCTGCCCCATTGCCTGCGATAGCGCGCGGCCGACCAGGCCCTCGGGGCGGTACACGCGTACTTTTCCTTCGCGAAATTGCTGCGCCAGGATGTCACCCGACAGTGAAAACGCTTCCTGGCGCGCATGCGTCGAGAAGATATACAGCGTCTTCAACGGACTGATCCACGCCAATTTCACCTTGCGCCGGCTGCCGTCAATCTGGTCGAATTCCAGCCAGTCGCCACGCGTCAGGCTGTCGACTTCGACCACGGCGTCATCATCGGGCGGTGGCGGCGGTACGGCCGCCGCGCGCGGCCGCGCGGCGGCTTGCGCCGCCAGTGCCTGGCGCCGTTCGGCGGCTTTTTGCGCCGCCTCCATCGCCAACTCGACCTGGCGCTCGGGCGACACTTCCAGCGGCGCGCGCACGATCGACGCGTGGCATTCCGCCAGTTCGGCAAAAAATTGCAGACGCTCGGCATCCTGCCATTTAATAATGTCGAGCCATTTATTCAGTGTCGACAGCAGCTTGGGCAATTTGCCAATCAACTGCTTGCGTTCGTCGGGCGTGATCTTCGGCTTGACGCTCCAGATCAAGTCATCCATGGTTTGCGTGGCATGCTGCACGGCGCCCGGCTTTTCTTCCTCCACGCTGTAGGCCAGGGTCAGCACGTTGACCCAGCGGTTTTCCAGGAACGCTTCCACCACCGCCACCACGTCACCGCTGCCGATGCGCAGCGCCACGGCATTGGTTGCCGAGCGGGCCGCCTGCGCCATTTTTTCCTGCTTCAGCGCCGCCGCGATGGGCGCCGCCATCGCGGTGGCCTCGGCGGTTTCGTCGGCTTTCAGCGATGCTTCCAGCTCGTTGACGGCTTCCGTAAACACCCGCAATTCGTGGTCATGGTCGCGCCCGACGCGCTCGACGCTGCGCTGCATGGCCTGGAACAGCGGATCGTCCGGACTCTTGCGCTGCTCCCAGCCCATGCGCGACAACAGGTCGATCAAACGCCGTGCCGGATGGCTGTCCTGAAAGAAGAAATCCTTGTCGACCAGCGCTGCTTTTAATACGGGAATTTGCAGGAAGCGCATCAAGTCGCGGATTTCCTGCGAAATATTGTGGTCACGGAAGACCGCATCAAACACCGCCGACAGTAAATCAATGGTGCTTTCGTCGGCACGGCTCAAGGCGCCCTGCGGCGCTTGCTGCTTGATGCTGGGCAGATAAAACACATTCGGCGCGGCGCCCAGTCCCGCCAGCCCGGCCGGGCCATCGGCTGCGGTTGCCGCCGCCCCAGCCGATGCTGACGGGCCGCCCGATATCCCGCTCAACGCGGCGCCGTGGGCATTGAGCAACGCCAGCAAGCCGGAGCCGCCAGCAGGATATCCGGCGCCGCCGGCTACGCCACCTTGCATGCCATCCAACCCAGCGCCGGACAGGTCACCTGTGATGCCATTCGCCATACCAACCGGCGTGCCACCAGCCATCCGCGCCGTCGCCGGAATAGCCCCCACGCCGACTGCCGCCGCGCCATTGCCGCCTTGCGCCACCACACCGGCCCAAGGCACGCCCCCTGCAACGCCACCCGGCATGGCGCCGGACATCGCACCAGGGACGCCCCCGGCTCCGGGCGCCATGCCCGGCCCC
Source organism: Burkholderiaceae bacterium (assembly GCA_019751755.1). Taxonomy (GTDB): domain Bacteria; phylum Pseudomonadota; class Gammaproteobacteria; order Burkholderiales; family Burkholderiaceae_D; genus Rugamonas. The sequence goes on from JAIENA010000111.1 coordinate 19,790, forward strand.
GGGACACCTGCGGCGGCCAGCCCACCCTGCTGCACCTGCGACAGAAAATTCAACAGCGGCTGTTTGGCCGCCACCTGCGCCGCCTGCTGCTGTACCGCGTTATTGCCATCGCCCTGGAAGTGTTGCGCCGGCCCCTGCGCCCACGCGCCCGCCTTCAGGTTGGCGATATCGGGCAAATCCGGGATCAGCAGCGCCGGATCGGCGGCCGGCTGCTGCGCACCGCCAAAAAACTGGCGCAGTTGCTGGGCCAGTTCCGCCTGCTGCTTGCGCTGGCGCGCCGGACTGGCGCTGCTGGCGTCGTGCGTATCGGCCTTGCGGGTTTTAAAGCTGTCCACAGAACCGGGCTGGGCCGCCTTGCGCTGCAGGGTGTCGTTCAATTCATCGAACATCGGCGACAACTGCAGAAACAAGTCCGGCTTCAGCAACGCCAGCAACAACTCCTGCGCCTCCTCATCGGGATTAAACGTCAGCCAGGCTTGCTGCATCGCCACCAGCAACACCTCCGGCCGGAACGGATTCTGGTTGACCCGCAAGATGTCGCGGTCCAACAGGAACGCCAACCGCACATTGAGCGTGGCCAGCGCATCGGCATACTGCACGTCGAACGGCTTGGCCAGCGCGCCCATCGCCACTTGGGTGTCCATTTCCTCCATCGACACCAGCGACAGCGCTTGCGCCACCGGCTTCGGACGGGCGTTCTGGCCCGGTGCCAGTTCCGCGATGTCGTGGCGCAGCGTTTTTTCCAGTGCCTTCTTGACAAGACTGAGATAGCCGTAATGGCCGCTGCGCAGCAAGTTGCCGGCCCGGATGCGGACCTGCAATACGCGCACGTCAGCATCGAGGTCGCCATCAACCAGCGCGGCCGCGACGCGCGTCGTAAAGTCCAGGAATTGGTCGCTAACGTGCCGGTGGACGATCTCGATCAGGTTTTCCAGCAACGCATGCCGCGGCGTCACCGCTTTCTTGGGCACGGCAGGGTTTGTCGGATCTGCTTGCATGGTCTAACCTGATTCGGTGGGAACGGCGGATTGCCACCCCCATATTCTTGCACACTATTGCCGCAAGGCAATGTCTGCGAGTTAATAATCGGTAGTTTTTTGCCGAGACTGTCTCAGACGGTCTCAACCTGAAGGGATTAAATCATGCAATCCAAGGTAAAAACCAGACAAGATTATCAGGGCAGCCAGGAAACGCCACAACACGGCGGCGGCATCAACCGGCAGTCCGGGTCCGGGTCGGGATCGGGCGCCATGGCGCAGCAGGAGTACCAGGGGGGACGGCGCGAGGATGTGCGCGCCGAGGAGAGTCGCCGCAGCAACCGGATCAGCGCCCGCAGCACCCACCGCAACGGGGCGCGGGGACGGTAGCGGCGGTGTTGGCGGCGGTGTTGGCAGAATCGCTGGCGGGTAACTGAGGTGAGCGGTGAGACGTCAGATATTGGTCACGCGGTGCCCTTTTGGCGGCGCGAAATCCATGACTTTATCGATCATCTTGACTTCCGCCGCCTGCCGCGCCGTCAGGTGCAGGTCCGAGTAATGGTGGATCTGCCAATGTTCATCCGAGAACGCCACGTGCTTGCGCAGGATTTCCTCGGTGCGCGCGTCGTCGGCCTGCAGGCCTTCGACAATGATGCGCAGCGCTTCCGGCCGGGCGCCGGACGGCGCGCTGGCGTGCGACTTGTGCACCATAAAGCGCGCCGTGCTGCTGGCATAGCGCCGCTGGCCCGCCATGAACACGATCACGGCAATCGACGCCACCGCGCCCGCGTTATAGAAATGAAAACGGATCGGCAGCTTGCTCAGGTAGTTATAGAGACAGATCCCGTCGCTGACATAGCCGCCGTTCGATTGCAGCAGCACGTGGGCGTCGCTGACCATGTCCTCCGTCATGTCTGCGACCGCATCGAACATGCGATGCACCATATCGCTGTTGACGTCGCCGGACAACGTGAACCACGCGTGCCCGTCAAATTGTTCATGCTGGTCCATGGTCGGCCTCTTTGTTTTAATGAAGACAATTTTAGCAAAGGAGCGCCTCCCAACCGCGCACGGATTTCATTCGTGTGCAGGGGTGGAAAGCCGCCCCGCCGGGGCCCGCAAGATTGACATGCGCGCCCTTCTGGCATATATTCCCGAGTCTTGATCGGGAGAGCGCAGCAACCTGCTGCCGCCGAAGGGGCACTACCCAAAAACTCTCAGGCAGAAGGACCGGTCAGGGGCCAGCGGCGCACGGCGCAGCCGGTTAAACTCTGGAGAGCGGCTGTTCATTCGAAACAGCCCACCGAAGGGGCGTGCATGCGACGGGTTTGTCCTGTCCTTGCTATCTCTCAGGTACAAGGGACAGAGGGGTTCGATGTACGGCATTGCCGTGCTCTATTGACCCCTTTTGATCATTGGACCAATCATGACCTTGAAGTCGACTCCCCTCAATCACGCCCACCGCGCCATCAACGCCCGCATGGTCGATTTCGGCGGCTGGGACATGCCGGTCAACTACGGCTCGCAAATCGAAGAACACCTTGCCGTGCGCACCGACGTCGGCATGTTCGACGTGGCCCACATGTGCGTGGTCGATATCAAGGGCGCCAACGTGCGCGCTTTCCTGCGTGGCCTGCTGGCCAACAACGTCGACAAGCTGCAAGTATCGGGCAAGGCCCTGTATTCGTGCATGCTGAACCCTGAAGGCACCGTGATCGACGACCTGATCGTCTACTTCATCAACGAAGAATGGTTCCGCCTGGTGGTCAACGCCGGCACCGCCACCAAGGATGTGGCATGGATGCAGGCGCACAACGAGCAGACCGGCGCCGGCCTGACGATCACCCAGCGCCGCGATGGCGACACGGCCGAAGGCGCGCCGATGGCGCTGATCGCCGTCCAAGGTCCGAACGCCCGCGCCAAGGTATGGGATGTGATCCCCGGCTCGCAGGCAGCCACCGGCGAGATGAAGCCATTCAACGTCGCCTTCGTGCAAGACACGCCGTTCGGCGAGGCGATGGTGGCGCGCACCGGCTACACCGGTGAAGACGGTTTCGAGATCGGCGTCGCGGCCAGCCAGGCCGAAGCCCTGTGGAACGCCCTGCTGGCGGCCGGCGTGAAACCGGCAGGCCTGGGCGCGCGCGACACGCTGCGCCTGGAAGCCGGCATGAACCTGTACGGCCAGGACATGGATGAATCGGTGAACCCGCTGGACGCCGGCCTGGCCTGGACCATCGACCTGGTGTCCGAGCGCGACTTCGTCGGCAAGGCGGCACTGCAAGCCAAAGGCCAGAACGCCCAGTTCGTCGGCCTGATCCTGCGCGAAAAAGGCGGCGTGCTGCGCGCCCACCAGAAAATCATCGCCGCCAACGGCGACACCGGCGAAATCACGTCCGGCACCTTCAGCCCCACGATGCAGCAGGCGATCGCGCTGGCGCGTGTACCAATGGGCGTCAATGTCGGCGACACCGTGCACGTCGAAATCCGCGACAAGAAACTGGCCGCCACGGTTGTGAAGCTGCCTTTCGTCCGTAACGGTAAAATCCTTGCTGCCTGAACGGCACATTAACCACCCAACTGGAGCCCATATGAGCAACATTCCTGCAGACCTGAAGTACACCGCATCCCACGAGTGGGTCCGTGCTGAAGCGGACGGCACCCTGACCGTCGGCATCACTGAATTCGCGCAGGATGCGCTGGGCGACATCGTGTTCGTCGAACTGCCAAAAGTCGGCAACAGCTACGGCGCAGGCGACGACGCCGCCGTGGTGGAATCCGTGAAAGCCGCTTCCGACATCTACGCGCCAGTGGCCGGCGAAGTTATCGCCGTCAACGACGCGGTGGTGGACGCGCCTGAGTCGATCAATAGCGACGCGTACGCCGCCTGGCTGTTCAAGATCAAGCCAGCCGACGCCGCCGCCATCGACGGCCTGCTGGACGCTGCCGCTTACGGCAAGACCACCGAAGGTTAAACCCATGGCGCCCGCCTGAACCCGGGCGCCATTTTTTTGCGGCCCCCGTTCCGCAGGCTTTACACAGCCGCGGGGCCACCGTGGCCGAAACGCCCCGAACCGCACCCGGCCCGCGGTTTTGTAAAGCCCGCCCAACGAATTTATCTCATCTGCCCCCGCTATCATGACCCGTACCAGCCTGACCCAACTCGAAGCCCGCGATGCCTTCCTCGCCCGCCACATTGGCCCGGACGCCGCCGAGCAGCAACAAATGCTCGACGTGCTGGGCTACGCCTCGCGCGCCGCACTGATCGACGCCATCGTGCCACCATCGATCCGCAACAAGAACACCCTGCCACTGGGCCAGTTCACCGAATCGCTGCCTGAAACCGACGCACTGGCCAAACTGAAAGCCATCGCCGGCCAGAACAAGGTACTGAAGTCCTTGATCGGCCAGGGCTACTACAACACCCACACCCCGGGCGTTATCCTGCGCAACATCTTCGAGAACCCGGCCTGGTACACCGCCTACACCCCGTATCAGCCTGAAATCTCGCAAGGCCGCCTGGAAGCGATCCTGAACTTCCAGCAAGTGGTGACCGACCTGACCGGCATGAGCATCGCCAACTCGTCGATGCTGGACGAAGGCACCGCCGCCGCCGAAGCGATGACGCTGATCCTGCGCGTCGGCAAATCGAAATCGAACGTGTTTTATGTCGCCAACGACGTGCTGCCGCAAACCCTGGAAGTGGTGCAGACCCGCGCCACCCCGCTGGGCATCGAAGTGCGCACCTTTGACCCGGCCGAACTGGCCGGTGTGACCGGTGCCTTTGGCGTCCTGCTGCAATACCCTGGCGTCAACGGCGTGGTGCGCGATTACCGCGCCGCCGTGGAAACCGTCAAAGCCGCCGGCACGATGGTGATCGTTGCCGCCGACTTGCTGGCCCTGACCATGCTGACGCCACCGGGCGAATGGGGCGCCGACGTCGTCGTTGGCAACTCGCAGCGCTTCGGCGTACCGCTGGGCTTTGGCGGCCCGCACGCCGGCTACCTGGCGACCCGCGATGAATACAAACGCTCGATGCCAGGCCGTCTGGTCGGCGTGACCATCGACCAGCAAGGCAACCAGGCTTACCGTCTGGCCCTGCAAACCCGCGAACAGCACATCCGCCGCGAAAAAGCCACGTCCAACATCTGCACCGCGCAAGTGCTGCTGGCGGTGATCGCCTCGATGTACGCGGTCTACCACGGCCCGGCCGGCCTGCTGCAAATCGCCCAGCGCACCCACCGCTTCACCGGCATCCTGGCGGCCAACCTGAAGACCCTTGGTTACAGCCTGGCCAACGAGTCCTACTTCGACACCCTGACGGTAAAAACCGACAATGCCGACGCGCTGCACGCCGCCGCTGTCGCCAACGGCGTCAACCTGCGCAGGATCGACGCCCACCACGTTGGCGTGTCGCTCGACGAAACCACCTCGCGTGACGACATCGCCACGCTGTGGACCATCTTCGCCGCCGGCGTGAACAGCACCGCCACGGCACCGGACTTCGACGCCGTGGAAGCGGCCGTTGAAGACGGCTTCAATCAAGCCCTGGGCCGCTCGTCCGCCTACCTGACGCACCCGATCTTCAACCGCTACCACTCCGAAACGGACATGCTGCGCTACCTGCGCAGCCTGGCCGACAAGGACCTGGCGCTGGACCGCACCATGATCCCGCTGGGTTCGTGCACCATGAAACTGAACGCCACCAGCGAAATGATCCCGGTGACCTGGCCAGAGTTCTCGTCGATCCACCCGTTCGCGCCAAACGACCAGACTGTCGGCTACCGTGAAATGATCGGTCAACTGGAAGAGATGCTGTGCGCCGTGACCGGCTACGCCGCCGTCTCGCTGCAGCCGAACGCCGGTTCGCAAGGTGAATACGCCGGCCTGCTGGTGATCCAGAAGTACCATCAGTCGCGTGGCGAAGGCCACCGCAATATCTGCCTGATTCCTTCGTCGGCGCACGGCACCAACCCGGCCTCGGCCCAGATGGTCGGCATGCAGGTGGTGGTCACCGCTTGCGACGAGCGCGGCAACGTCGACCTGGTGGACCTGAAAGCCAAGGCCGAACTGCACAGCAAGAACCTGGCGTGCGTGATGGTGACCTACCCATCGACCCACGGCGTGTTCGAAGACGGCATCACCGAACTGTGCGAGATCATTCACGCGCACGGCGGCCAAGTGTACGTGGACGGCGCCAACATGAACGCACTGGTCGGCGTGGCTGGCCCTGGCGCGTTCGGCGGCGACGTGTCGCACCTGAACCTGCACAAGACCTTCTGCATCCCGCACGGCGGTGGCGGTCCGGGCGTCGGCCCGATCGGCGTCGGCGCGCACCTGGCGAAGTTCCTGCCAAACCAGCGCTCCAACGGCTACGTGCGCAGCGAAGACGGCATCGGCTCGATTTCGGCGGCACCGTTCGGCTCGGCGTCGATTCTGCCAATTTCGTGGATGTACATTGCGATGATGGGCGCCGAAGGCCTGACCGCCGCGACCGAAACCGCGATCCTGAACGCGAACTACATCGCCCGCCGCCTGGCGCCGCACTTCCCTGTGCTGTACGCGGGCCACGACGGCCTGGTGGCGCACGAGTGCATTCTGGACCTGCGTCCGCTGACCGACGCCACCGGCATCTCGAACGAAGACGTGGCCAAGCGCCTGATGGACTTCGGCTTCCACGCGCCGACCATGAGCTTCCCTGTGCCAGGCACGCTGATGATCGAGCCAACCGAATCCGAAGCCAAGGGTGAACTGGACCGCTTCATCGATGCGATGATCGCGATCCGCGCTGAAATCGCCAAAGTGGAAAGCGGCGAATTCGACAAGGCCAGCAACCCGCTGAAGTTCGCGCCGCACACGGCCCAAGTGGTGGTGTCGGACAACTGGGACCGTAAGTACAGCCGCGAAGTGGCCGCCTACCCGCTGCCATCGCTGCGCCGCAACAAGTACTGGCCAACCGTGGGCCGCGCCGACAACGTGTACGGCGACCGTAACCTGTTCTGCAGCTGCGCGCCGATCAGCGATTACGAATAAGCACGCGATCCGGCGATGGATGGCGGATCACGATCCGCCATCCATCGCACTCAAGCGGCGGAGCCCAGCTCCGCCGCTTCTTCATCTCCTTCCCACACCGCCATCTGCGCAATCTCTTCGCAGCCATCCACTTCACCGCCACTGCGGACCCTCAGCCACATCAGCGCACCACCCGGCGTCACGCCAACCGCATGCACCCCGCCACTTAAACGATCCACGCACAAGCTGGTCGCCACCAGCGATCCGGCCACCGCATAGGGCCGTCCCCACGCGGCGCCCAGCGCGCGCGACACCAGCCACAAGCCGCCGGAGCCATCGGAATAGGCCAGGTGCTCGGTCGTCCCGTCCTGCCCGTTCCACACCAGGCGCGCGCCCCAGGCATCGGCGACTTTCTGCGGCAACGTATGGCCGCCCCGGTACACCACGATGCCATTGCCCGCCACGTACACGTCCGGCACATTCGGCACCGAACCGGCCGCCAACAAAAAGCTGTCGGCGCGCCGTGGCACCGCCTGGTAATCGACTTTGACGTCCCAGTTGAAGGGGTCCGGGAAGGATGCAAATGACAGCGCAGTGCCGCCCTTCGCCAGCGACCACGCGCCGGGCAAGCGGTAGCAGCCTATCGCCAGCAAATCGTCGACCTCCGGCACCGGTGCCATGTCCGTGACCGGATTGGCGGCATTAAAATACCAGCGCCCCTGTCTTCCCACCGTTTCCACGGTCACCAGCACCAGCGGCGCGGCACCGGGCAAAACAGGGCCCAGCGCCAGCGCGGTGACGGCGCTACCTTCCGGCAACCCACGGCGACGCTCCGGCAAGGCGGCAAACGCGGCAACCCAGCCGGCTTCATCGAGCGTGGCCGGCAAACCGGCCGCCGCGTAAAGCGCGCAGCCGCCGTCGCCGCTGCGCTTGGAGACGGCCAATACGACGGCGACCGCGCCATCCGCGCCTTGCCGCATATCGATGCATTCAATCACGGAAGAACGAGGGTCGAATGCCGGCATCGCCGCGCTCAGGTCGGTTTGCGACCAGGCGCCAAACGCGGTATGGCGGAACAAATGCAGGTGACCATTGGCGCCGACCGCGAACACCAGCGGCATATCGTTGCCGTCGCGCAGGGCAAAGAAGGGACGGCGCGCATCGACCGGCGCGGCGCGCCGCATGCCGCCTCGGCTGACTTGCCGCAGCCGCACGAAATGGTTGCGGATCATCTCGGTTTCCGACAAGCCCTCCACCGACTGGCGCGCCAGCAAGGCATCGAATCCGCTGGGCGCTGGCGCGGGCAACGCCTCGGTCGAATCGACCGAATCGATCGTATCGTAGCGCCCCATCACCGCGTCATAGCCCCGCGCCAGCCGTTCCGGCGCCGTCAAGTGCGCCACTTCCGGCAACGCCAGCAATGTGATCGCCAGTTCGGCGCGACCACGCGCCGCTTCCGGCTGCGCCGCGAACACCGAGGTCCAGCGCAGCACTTCATCCCCCACCGGTTCGCGCTTCAACACGATGCGCGCCACCCGCGCCGCCGCATACCCCACCGCGCCCGACGCTGTGGCGCCGCCCAGTCCATCGACCTTACGCCGTGCCAGCGCGCCCTTGCGCGTGATCCCTTCGATTGCCAATGCCGCCAAATTTGCACTCATAATCCACGTTCCTCTTGAGCCAGTTCCAGTTCAATATTGCCGTCATCGTCGAGGCGCACGCCCCGGTATACCAGTTGCGGCCCGGCCGGCAGCACCAGGTGCCCGCAAGCCTGGCCGAACATGGCCGACACCGCCGCGCCGAACTGCGCGACGACCGTCTGTTGCAGCGCCGCCATGCCGGCCACGTTACCTTCCCAGTCGATGCCGATCTTGTTCATGTTCAGCAGATGCGAACGGGCGTCAGACACCACGTACATGCCGACCACGCCGGAATCGGTGGCCGCCGGCGCCTGCCGTCCATTGACGCTCAGCGCAATCCCGCCACGCGCGGTCGGCACGCACTGTAGCCGCATGGTCCACGCCATGCTGGTGCGCGCCCACCCCTTGCCGAGATACGTCTTGCGCATGAATGGCCCGCTTTTCTGATTCAGGCGGTCCCACTCATAGCGCATCAAGGTACTGGTCAGATCGAACGTCAGGCGCGGTACACCGTCCGCATCCGGCTGGTTCGACACACCGATATGAAATTGCCAGTCCTGTTCCGATTCGCGGTCATGTGACCGCTCTCCCGCTTCGCGCCAGTGCAGCAGCACATGGTCGCGGTAGCGCCAGCCATCAGCCTCCGGCACGAATCCGGCCCGCGCACCGTTATCGAGCGTCGCCATGGCGCCTGATTTTTCATTGACGGACTCGATCCGGTCCAGTTCATCGCCCTGGCCACGCCGCGCATGTACATAGTCCGGCAGCGACGACAGGCGCTCGCGGATCGGCTCGACCAGCAACGGCCGCACGAAATCGTTCAGGAACACCCCACGCGCGATCAGCAGTGTGCCGGCACTGCCGTCAGCCGACTGCCGCGGCGGAAAATGGCCGGCGCGCTCGCCATACAGCTTAGGATCATGGGCAATTTTGCGGTCACCCAGCACTTGCAGGAAGTTCAGCGTGCCATTGGCGGCCAGGTTCACGCCCGATGGCTGCATGCGGTCAAGAATATCGTCCGCATGTGTCTTGCGCGTGACAACGTAGCCCAGCACGAAAGGATTACCGTTGCCGGCCAGTTGTTTCAGCCACTGCCCCACCAGCTCCGTAAAGCGCTGGGCAAGGAAGGCGTTATCGGTATCCAGACGGGTGTTCAACGCATCGGCGTGCTGCAAATCGCTTTGCTCGACATCGAGCATGGCGGCCTGCACCCGGTAATACGCCTCATCGAAACGGCCCAGGCGATTGACACTGCCCGGGCCTGCGGCCGCGGCGCCGTTCAGCAAATCGCGCATCGGCACCGCTTGTAAGTGGACCCGCACCTGGAACGCCAGCCGCCAACCGGCCAGCGACTGGCGCAGCACTGCGCCGCCGGCATAACCGTTCGGCATCCGCAAGTTGCCACCAATAAATGTCAGCATCAGTACGGCCGTGCGCGGCAGGCCGGTTTCAAAATGGATCTCCGGTGCCGCCAACACCGCGCGGTCCGCCCCTTCGCCGCCGATCATCAAGCCGGTTTCTTCCAGGTCGCCGGCTTGCACGGTCCACGGAATAAAGCCGGCATGTTGCATTGTTGCTAGTTGCCGATTTACCACATCGGCTTGCAAGGCCCAGACGAAATCAAAGCCGTCGAGCGCCGGCAGGGGCGTATTGCATGCTTCCTGCTGGGAATAAAGCCCATGTGCGCCGCTGGCCTCAAAAGAGTTGCCTATGGTAAACATGGAAATGTTACGCATATTACTATCCTTGTTGGATGAGTGCTAAAATTGTTTGACAGGAACAGTTGCAATGTAATACGTTCAACCTGCTTCCGCCTTCCGGCAACCTTCCGGAAGAGTTAAGTCACTGATTTACAAAGAAATCATTTTTATGATGGGCGGCTGTGTATGAGCGAAAACGGGTTCCGCTTCGGCGATTGGCAAATTGATCCTGACAGCAACACGCTGCGTAACAGCGAGGCCAGCGCCAATGTCGAGCCCAAGGCGATGGAGGTGCTGCGCTACCTGTGCCGCCATGCGGGCGCCGTCATCCCGCCGGAAGAGTTGCTGCAAGCCTGCTGGGGCAATGCCGAACTCGGCGACAACCCGATCCACAAGGCCATTACCCAGCTGCGCCGTGCACTGGGCGACTCCGCCTCCGAACCCCGCTATGTTGAAACCGTCCGCAAGCGTGGCTACCGCGCCATCGCCGCTGTCATGACGGAGGAAGCGGCGCTGGAAGGTTCCTGGCAGCAAGGTTCTCCCTTCCGGGGCCTGGAATCGTTCCAGGAAAGCCATGCGGCGATCTTCTTTGGCCGGCTGCAAGCCACAGCGCAACTGCGCGAGCTGGTGTTAAAACAAACATCCGATGGCTGCGCCATGGCGCTGGTGCTGGGCCCGTCCGGTTCCGGCAAAACGTCGTTGGTGCGCGCCGGCCTGCTGCCGGGCTTAATGGCGTCCCGCACCGGCTCCGGTGAACCGGTGGCACTGACCTGCACCCTCTATATGGATTGTGCCGACCTGGCCGATGGCAATTTGTTCCAGGCGCTGGCGGCCGTGCTAATCGATGCCGAGGTCGGTGGCAAGCAGCTGTTTGCCGATGAAAATGCCGAGGCATTAGGGCGCTGGCTGGAGTCTTCCGATGCGTCGACCATTGCCGGAAGATTAAAGGAAGCTTCCGGCAGGATCAAAATCGGCTTGTTTATCGACCGGCTGGAGGCGATTTTCCGGGCGCCGGGGGTGACGGATGAGATGCGTTCCCGGTTTATTGCCGTATTGGAACATCTGGCTGTGTCGCGCGCGGTGCTGGTGATGCTGGCGTGCCGCAATGACTTTTATCCGGAAGTGATCGCGCTACCTTTGCTGATGGCGCTGAAATCGCGCGGCGGGCACTTTGACTTGAATCCGCCGGATGGGGCCGAGATTGCGCAGATGGTGCGGATGCCGGCGAAGGCGGCGGGGTTGAAGTTTGAAGTCGATCCGGCTACCGGCGCGGCGCTCGATGATGTGCTGTGTGATGCGGCGCGGGGGAATCCGGATACGTTGCCGTTGTTGCAGTATTGTTTAGATGAGCTATATCGGCAACGCTCGGAGGATGGAACACTGCGGTTTGAAGTATTCCGTCAACTCGGGGGGATCGAGGGGGCCATTGCGGTTCGGGCGGAACAAGTCGCTAACTCCATTACTCCTAACAAATTAGCAGAACTACCCCATGTACTCTCGCTTCTGGTCGATGTCAAAGACACGCAAAGTGCAGTAACAGCACGCAGAGCAATGTGGAATACATTGCGCAATGCCGAGGCGCATGGCTTGGTACAGGCGTTAATCGAAGCCCGGTTATTTGTCAGTGAGTTGGCTGGCTCAACGCCATGCTTTGGTTTGGCGCACGAGGCACTTTTGCGTCAATGGCCGCGTGTCGTATCCTGGATTGAGAAACATCGACATGCTATTCAAATCAGAACACGTATTAGCCAAGATGCAAGTCGCTGGAGCATGGAGGGCACGCCACCCGAGCTTCTCATTCCACCTGGAATTCTGATTAATCAAGCGCTAACACTGCTTACCTTAGAGAATTTCACGCTTACAACGACAGAAAAGACGTACATTAAGGCATCACACAGTCGCACCAAATTCCGCGAACGAATGAAATTGGCCATCATGGGGCTGATTACATTATTAGCTATTCTGGCCATCACACTTGGTATATTTGCAAAGCGTGCGCAAACCAATGCGGAAACCCATCGAAATGAAGCGGAAACCCTGATGGGCTATATGCTGGGTGAATTCGCTGAAAAGCTACGCCCCATCGGCAAACTCGAATTACTAAACGATATTAGTCAAAAAGCACTAGAATATTTGGCAAAACCTGCCTCTTCCGACATGACTGAAACAACGCTTACTCATCGAGCAAAGGCATTACAAGTGGTTGCGGAAGTCAATACGGGACAATCGAATTCAACCAAAGCTATCGAAGCACTATTAGCAGCACGCACCATCCTTCAGAACTTGAAAACCAGTACAAAAAATGAAGCGTCAACGATAAAGGACTTGGGAGCAAACGCATTCTGGCTTGGTCAAAATCACCTAAACATGGGAAATTACGATCAGTCTGAAAAATATTTCAATGATTACAAGAGCCAAAGTGAGCGGCTCGCTCAATTAACCAATAACGATCAAGCTTCAATGAGTGAGCTTTCATACGCCTACTCAAGCCTCGGCGCCGTGGCAATGAAACGTAGAGATTTGGAAAAAGCATCAGGTTATTTCTCACAATCCATCGAATTGAAGAGAAAAGCACTAGATCACGCCCCCAATGACAAAAAAATAATCTCCGATCTCGCGAATGGCCTGTCCTGGTTGGCCAATTCCGATGCAAAACTTGGTCGACTGGAGTCGGCATTGCAACTTCACATACAGGAAGAGAAATTACTCACGCCGCTACAATCGAATAAACCCGACGATACCAAATGGGTATACCTAATAGCGAATGCATTATGGCATCAAGGAGAGCTGAGAATCGCCATGGGGCAAATACCTGAGGGGATGCGCGCTTTAGTCAAAGCGGAAGAGTTGATCACAAGAATCATCGCCATTGATCCAACAAATAAAACATGGAAGATCAATTTATATACCATCAGGCTGAGACTGTATGAACAACTTTCCGCCATCAAAGGAAATCGCGACGTACTGGATAAGCAAATTAAATTAATTACAGATTTGACCGAGTTAATGCAGCACGACCCTAAACGAGGCAAGCTCACTCAATTAGTTGCATGGGCAAATCTTGGGATCGCAGAAAACTATCTGCGACTTAATGAGATAGAGAAAAGTGAGCTTTACTTCAATGCGGCACGAGATAACCTTGAAAACATCCAATCCGCCTTGAAGTCTGATATCCAGGTTGCCATTCGTTTTGCCAACTCCTACCTCTTGGGCGCCGAGATAAAAAGGGAAAAGAAGGAAGATGAAGAAGCAAAAAAACTATGCATGCAAGCTAAGGAAGTATTAAAATCTCACGACCGCAATACATCGGATTACTATTATCTTTCCCCATTAGTGAGATCTTATGCCTGCACGGGCGACAGTAAATCCGTGTCCAATGAAGTGATGAAACTTGATGGCATGAATTTCAAAGAACCACGCTATCTTAGTTTTTTATCGAAAAATCAATAAACAAAAAAAGGAATGCAATGAGCACCACACCCACATCATTTATCAACGTTCAAGTGATTTCTGTTCCAGTGGCTGATGCCGCGCCTCACGAAAAAAAATATAAGACAACCTTTAACCCTAAAAAAATTACTATCCACGAAAAAGATACAGTAATTAACTACCAACTGATTGCACCAACACCTGAAGGCGTGCAGTTCAAGAGCGTCACAATCGCTCCCGACCACAATAATCAGTTCAGCGATCCGAGCATCTCTGAAAGTGGGAAAATAGTTACATTCAGCGACGCAAACACGGTGAAATCAGACTTCAATATTACTCTGCATTTCATTGACAAAGACAATATCGCCTTCAGTGTTGACCCTGAAGTGATTAATGATCCGGATCCAGATTTACCCTAATTTCCGGCGCTATGCCGTTACGTGTGGGATTTGACGCGACATGCCGGAAAACGCCGAAATCCAACGCTACAGCGGCGCGCAGCGGACGAGTCGGCAGGTGTTTGAGCAGTGCAGCAATAAGCAAATGCCTGGACCGACTCGCCGATCACGCTTTTTCAGTCGCACCACACCCTTTGCCAGAAGTGTAATATAGAGTCTCCCCACAAAGGAGACTGACCATGAAGCAATCCCTCAAGGCAGCACTGATGTCCGGCCTCGTTTTCCCGGGGCTGGGACAAATCCTCTTCCTGAAGAAGCCCGCGCGGGGCTGCATCTTCCTGATCCCTTCGCTAGTTTCCCTGTTTTACATCCTGCACGTCGCCTACGAGCAAGCCACGCTGCTGGCGGCGCAAATAACCAACGGCACCCTGGCGTTTGACGTGACCGTGCTGGCGGCGCAGATTGCCGCTTCGCGCGTCAATGGGCCGACCATGACGGCCGCCACCCTCGCCTGCGTGCTGTGCTGGTCGGCCAGCATCCTGGACGCGATCCTGTTTGGCAACGACCATCACCACCATCACGTTAAAGGGCATGCCTGATGAAACAATCCGTGACAGGATCCGCGTTCGTAGCCGCTTTCCTTGCGACCTTCCTGCTGGCAGCGTCCGGCGGCGCGCTGGCGCAGGCGTCCGGTATCAAGCGCACCGTTGTGACCAAGCAGGACGTGGCGGCAGCGGGACAGGAAGCCGTGGTGGCGCGGGTGGAGCTGGAGCCGGGGGCGGTGGCGGGACGGCATACCCATCCAGGTGATGAAATCAGCTATGTGCTGGAGGGGGAAGGTGAAGTACTGATTGACGGCGAGGATCCGCGCCGCGTGAAAGCCGGTGAAGCGTTTGTGATTCCCGCCGGGAAGATTCATGATGCGCGCAATGTCGGCGGCACGGTCATGAAGCTGGTGGGGGTGTATGTGGTGGAGAAGGGGAAACCGTTGGCGACGCCGGCCAAGTGACGGGACGCCGAGGTGCATGCAATGGCGGGTTTGACTCGGCGTCCCCATAAAACCCGCCCTACGAAAAACGGACCAGCTTGTGGTCCGTTTTTTTGTTTACACCAGCTTTGCCGCGTGCTCGCGCGTCGCGTGGAATTGCAGCTTCGGCCAGCGCTCCTGCGTCAGGCGCAGGTTCACGCCGGACGTGGCCAGGTATGCCAGGTTGCCCGCCGCATCGTAGGCGACGTTGGACGACAGCGAGTTTTCGAAGTCGGCCAAGGCTTTCTTGTCGTCCGACGAGACCCAGCGCGCGGTCGAAATCGACGTGCCTTCGAATACCGCATCGACGCCGTATTCATTGAGCAGGCGGCTCGCCACCACTTCAAACTGCAGCACACCGACCGCGCCCAATACCAGTTCGCCACCGGAGACCGGCTTGAACACTTGCACGGCACCCTCCTCGCCCAGCTGCTGCAAGCCCTTATGCAACTGCTTGATTTTCAGCGGGTTACGGATGCGCACCTGGCGGAAGAAGTCCGGCGCAAAGTACGGGATGCCGGTGAAGGTCAGCATTTCGCCTTCGGAGAAGCTGTCGCCGATCTGCATGTTGCCGTGGTTCGGCAAGCCGATGATGTCGCCCGCGTACGCTTCTTCCACCTGTTCGCGCGACGACGCCATGAACGTCACCACCGACGACACTTTGACATCGCGGCCCAGACGCAGATGCTTGACCTTCATGCCGCGCTCGAAACGGCCCGAGCACACGCGCAGGAAGGCGATACGGTCGCGGTGCGCGGGGTCCATATTGGCCTGGATTTTAAAGACGAAACCGGTGAACGGTTCTTCGGTCGGCTCGACCACCCGCACCGAAGCGTCGCGGCCGCGCGGCGCCGGCGCCCAGTCCACCAGCGCGGACAGGATTTCACGCACGCCGAAGTTGTTGATCGCGGAACCGAAGAACACGGGCGTCTGCACGCCGGCCAGGAAATCTTCCAGGTTGAACGGGTGCGAGGCGCCGCTGACCAGCTCGACTTCCATGCGCAACTGATCCATCTCCAGCGGGAACATTTCCTGCAGGCGTGGATTATCGATGCCCTTGATGACTTCGAAGGCCTGGTCAGCGCTTTCGTCACCGGCGCGGAACAACATGATCTCATCGTTGATCAGGTGGTACACGCCGCGGAAGTTCTTGCCCATGCCAATCGGCCAGGTCACCGGCGCGCACTGGATCTTCAGCACCGATTCCACTTCGTCCAGCAATTCCAGCGGGTCGCGGCATTCGCGGTCCAGCTTGTTCATGAAGGTCACGATCGGCGTGTTGCGCATGCGGCACACGTCGAGCAGTTTAATGGTCTGCGTCTCCACACCCTTGGCCGCGTCGATCACCATCAGCGCCGAGTCCACGGCCGTCAGCACGCGGTAGGTGTCTTCGGAAAAGTCCTGGTGGCCCGGGGTGTCCAGCAAGTTGATGATGTGGTCGCGGAAATCGAACTGCATCACCGACGATGCCACCGAAATGCCGCGCTGCTTTTCAATTTCCATCCAGTCGGACGTCGCGTGGCGGCCCGATTTACGGGCTTTCACGGTACCGGCCATCTGGATCGCGCCCGAGAACAGCAGCAGCTTTTCGGTCAGCGTGGTCTTACCCGCATCCGGGTGGGAAATGATGCCGAACGTGCGGCGGCGGCGGGTTTCACGCGCGATCAGGGCGGCCGATTTGCCGCTGGCCTGTTCTGCGCTGTCGCTGGAGGTGGTGTCGATTTCGTTGGACATGGGGATGGCCGGGGCCTTGCGGAGCAAAACCCGAGATTTTACACCATTTTGGGTGGGATTCTTGTGGCTGTGGCGAGCAGTGTAGGTGAGGTGCCAGGCTTGCTGCGCAAACCTGGCACCAACTGACGAGCACGGCCAGCTTAATCGTTCTTGACCCTGCGCCAGCCAACGCGGTGGGCGGCGGCGGAATTGAGTTCCGTCAGCGGCTTGGTCAGCATCTCTCCCTTGGCGGTGGTGGTAATCATTTTCAGCTCACCCTTGGGCAGGCGGATAATAATAAAACCCACGGCGGCGGAGGTGTTCGACAAGGTGCCGCCGGCGATGGTGCCCGTCACGGCGTTGCCGTTGCAGACATTGACGCTGTAGACATTGGACGAGCCACCCACCGAGCAGGACGACGACGAACTCGGGATATTCGTCACCACGTTGGCCACGCCGCTGACCACTTTCGGGTCCAGGTTCATCCGTTCGCCCAGGTTCAAGCTCCAGTCGAAGTACCAGCCGCTCTTGGTGGCCAGATCCACCGCCGTGTTGGACACGGCATAGGTGTTGACGTTGCTGCTGGACCCCTGCAGTGAAATGGTCTGCCGCACCATCTCCGAGGCGCTGCGAACCGTGACAAAGGTATCCTTGTCACGCACCAGGTACAGGCTCTGGGTGTCGGTGTTGGTGGTGTCCGGCACGTCCAGCAGACGCCCGGTGCCAAACAGCACCACGCGCTGGGCAAACAGCGCGCCACTGCTGTTGGTGGCGCCGCACAGCGTGACTTCCGGCCGCGTCGTGATCGGCTGCAGGGTGCCGGAATCGGCCAGGTTCAGTACCCCCACCGTGCCCGACGCATTGGTCAGATCAAAGCGCCACAGCTTGCCGTCGTTGTCGCCGCCATACACATAGGTGATGACGGGATCGGTGGCCGGGTCGTCGGTGATGGCGGTGATTTTCGCAAAGCCGGACGGGGTCGTGGTGTTGCCGGACCCGGTCGACACTTTTTTCAGGATCTCCCCCGTTTCGACATCGACGATATACAGCCAGCCCTGCCCGCCGCCGGTATTGACGCCATCCACGCCGGGCACGTTGTTGTAGCCGGACGTCAGCAGCACCACCCATTTGTTTTGCCAGAGACCATATTGCGCATTGCCGAACGTCAGGCCGATATCCGGATCGTTGTTGGCGCACACCGCCTGGTCGGCGCAGATTTCCCACAAGGCCTTGGGCGTGGCCGGTTCCGTCACGTCCAGCGCATAGAAGCCGCGCCCGCCACCGTTCATGCCGGCCACCAGCACCGTACGCCACGCGCCCGACAACTGGACGTCGCCCAGTTCCGGCGAACCGTCCGTGCTGAAGAAGTGATTGGTGCCGTACGTGGTGCTGGCCAGCGCATACAGTTTTTTCATCGTGATGCGCGGCATGTAGGCCCACATCTCGTCGCCGGTGGCCGCATTGAAGGCGTGCAGCATGCCGTCGTTGGCGGCGGTGAACACGGCTGGGGCGCGGTCAGCATAGTCGCTCTTGTACTGCTCATAGCCGGACAGCGTATAGCTCTTGCGGGGATCGCGCAGGTACGCCGGTTTCGACGACGCGATATCGCCCAGCACAATCGGGATCGGCCCCGACGCGCCGGCCGGCGTATAGCCGGTCTGGGTGTAGGCGCGGAACACGGTATCGTCGGCATAGGTTTGCGCGCCGCGCAGCCATTCCACGACGTTATTGCCATCGTTGACGATGGCGCGGTCCGCCACCGACAGCAAGGTGCATTGCGACAGCAGGCTGCACTTGTTGTCGAACCAGGCTTTTTCGGTGGTGGTCAGATTGGTATAGCGGAAGTTTTTCAAGGCCGGCGTGGCGGCCGCCGTGTCGATCATGTACACAGTGCGCGTATTGGCCAGCGCTTTCTTGCCCACCGTATCGGAGCTGGTCCAGGTGATCGACGTGCTCACGGTGCCGGTGGCCGGGTCGATCTTGCGGTCGGTCAGTTCGCCATACCATTTCACGGTGGTGAACGTGTCCGAGAAAATGTCGTTGTCCTGTTGCGAAATGTTCGGCGTCGACGTTGCGGCGGCGGCGGCCGCGCCGACCGACACCTGCATATTCGCCAGCGCGGAGGACAAACCCTGCACCACTTCCTTCGGTTCATTGGCGCTGAAATATTTGCCATGGCCATTAATGGCCGCGTGCCACAAGTCGTCCAGCCGCTCCTGCACCGTGCTGGCGGTGCTCGACGTTTGCGGGTCGGGCCAGACATAGGCGCCGCCGCCATTCCACGGACAGCCGGACGTCACGCCCGTAATCAAATTATAAAAGTCCCCCCCTACCTTGGGCGCCGTGTCGTAATTCGGCTCGTACGTCATCTGGCCATCCATGCCCAGGCCCAGCGTGTACGTGCTCATGTGCAGGTGGGTGTTCTCGCCGGCGGCGGCCGGCACCTGGCCCGGCTTCGTCATGTCCGGCTCCAGGCCAGGGCGCAGCGACACCGTGCCGGTGTTGGAGCCGCCGTTGTACCAATACAGCGCCACATCGGCCAGCGATTGCGTTGATTGTGCACGGGTGTCGACGCAGCCGCTGGCCGTGGTGCAGAAACGGCTGGTGTCCTCGACGTTGTCGTTGTTGGCCACCGTGGCCGAGGCGCCGCCGTTCCAGTAGCCGTCGGTGGTCAGGATCAGGAAATTCGGCTGGCACGGGTACTGCACCACTTCCTGGCCGGACGCGTAGTTATACGGGCTCTGGTTGGCGAACATCTTGCCGACACTGTCCATCGCGGTGCGCAGCGGCGTCGAGCCGCTGGTGGTGGTGTTATACATGGCGGCATACCAGTTGGTGCGCGAGGTGCCGACAAAGTCGGCCGGCTTCAAGTCAATCGCCGCACCGGCGCCGGCATTCGACAGCTTGACGTAACCGACCCGGTAATTGCTGTTGATGGCGGCGAAGGCAATGCCGACGGCGGTCTTCATCATTTGCAAGCGGCTCTTGTAATACGTGTACCAGTTGGCGAAATTCGTCATTTCCTCGGCATAGGTGCAGACTCCGGCCGTGGTGACGCAATCGACGCGGTCGTCGACTTTCGGATAGGTGCTGCCGGACGTCAGGTTGACGCGCACAAAGGTGCTGGGTGCTTCCGAGCCGGTGGACAAGGCCGCCGTCGTGGTCGGGATGCTGTCGGTCACGGCCGACGATGCCGCCACATAGCCGGCACCGGCCGTATAGGTGAAGGCAACCGAGCCACCGGACGTCAAGGTGCCGGTCGATGGTGTGTTGGAATTGCCGCTGATGGCGGTATCGACCAGGCAGATCTTCGTGTTGTTTTGCGCCTGGCACACCGAAGTCACGCTGTTGCCGCCGACATAGGCGCGGATCGTGCCGCCGGCGCCGATGGCGGACACAATCGTGCTGGCCACCTGGCTGGCGTTGCGGTTGGTGCCCAGGTTGATGTTGCCGGTCAGCGCCGTGCCGCCCCACGTGACACTGGCCACCCGTGGCGTGCCACTGTTGGCGGTGGTGCCGGACACGCCGATGATGGCGGTCGGCGACACCCGCGACACGGCCGGTGTCACCGTCACAGTGGGCGCGGTCACGCTAATGCCCCAGCCGGAACGGCTGCTGTCATTGACGGTCAGGCAGGTGGCGAGCGACTTGGCGCCGGTGCAGATCACCGGCACCACGGCCACCACACTGTCCGACGCCAGCGTGATGCCAAAGGTCGAGCAGGCCGGCACGGTCGGCTGGCCGATCGGTGTTTTCACGCAAGCATAGTACTGGTTGGTCAAACCGGTGCGCGCAATGATGTTGGCGGCCAGCGCGCTGGCCAGGGTTTGTTGTTTCAGCGCAGTGTTGGTGCCGGTCGACGCCGTCACCGTGCCACTGGTGATGGTGCGCGCCGTGCTGGGGTCGGGAATGGTGGCGCTGGTGATGGTCATCGACGCGCCCGACGACGAGGCGCTGATCGTGATGGTGCCATACGCCGCGGTGGCGCCGCTGGCGCTCGAGTAGCGCGGATAAATGTAGCTGCCGACCCGCTTGGCCTGGCAATTGATCAGCGTGGTGTCGGTACACCAGCGCACCTTGGCCGGCACCGGGTAGCCGGACGGTGCCGCCGCACCCGCCGCCGTGGATTTGCAGACGGTCATGGTCTCGTCGGTGCAGTATTCGGCCGTCGAGATCGTGTAGTAATACGGGCTGGTGCTGATCCTGGTCGCGTAGCGATAGGTGGCGTCCGGGTAGGTATAGGTTGCGGTGTTGGTGCGGCAATCGGTGCCGCCGGACACGGTGCACCACTTCAGGTCGGGGAATTCCGTGGTCAGGTCGATCGTGGTGTCGCTGGCCGCGTATAAATTCCGGTTGTAGACACCAAAGCCGTCGCTGGCGACATTGGTCCAGTTGCTGGTGTTGGCGGCGGTCTGTTCGTTGTAATAAGTGCCGTCGGCCTTGATCGGCGGCTGGTAGCGGATTTTCGGGTTGTAGATCTGGCGGTTGAAATCCGGCGACATGAACGGCGGATGGCCGACATCGCACGCCATCTGCCCGTTCGACAGCTTGGCGCCGGAGCGGCACAGGTTGTCGTTGATATAGTCGGGCGTGTAATGCTGCTCCATCGAACCGGAATTGTCGAACAACAGCATCAGGTTGGGTTTCACGCTGCCGGTGCCGGAAATGTTCAGCAGCGGCACTTGCGCAATATTGGTGGTGGCGGCCATGGCCGGAGAGGCCAGCGACAGGGCCAGCGCAATGGTGACGGCGGCGGCGATCAGCGCCTTGCCCGCTGGGCGGGTGCGGCGGGTGCGGCGAGTAACAATGGCGTGCATGGTCGTATCCTTCAGGGTCCCATCATCACCACGGCCTGGGTGACGACATTGCCGCCCCTGGCGCCATAGATGCGCGCGGTGACGACATAATGCAATTCGGGGATGGCGTTGTATTCGGAGCGGTCCGACGACAGGCTTTCGCCCAGCCGGCTGGCAGACCCCACCTTGCTCTTGGAGGACGTCAGCGTGCAGCGGTTGACCGGTGCGGTGGCGTTATAGTCACCGGTAAACATGCACATGCGGTGGATCACGTATTCGATCTTGTTGCCGGCAGCATCGGTCACGTGGGCCGCGCCTTCCCAGTACGCGCTGTTGTTGACGGAGATCGCCGGGTTGACGGTGGCGCGGTAACCGTTGACGGCATCGTGGTTCAGCAGGGTTTCCTTGGACACCGTCGACAGGTACTGGAACGCCGTGTGCAGGCCCAGGTCGGCCGCCTTCGACATGGCAGAGTCATAGGCCAGGTTGGCCGTTGCCATGGTGCTCGAGGTGGTCGATTTCACCAAATACAGGCTGCTGATCAGCATCACCGTCAGCAGGATCAGCACGATCGGCAGCGCCATGCCGCGCTGGCGCGCACGCGGCAAGCATCGGATGCGCCGCATCATGTCGGCCTCCAGCCCGCATTGCGGATCGGGACGATCGATTCGAACACCCGGTAGCGGTAGCACTTCCAGTCAAACGGGTCGTTTTCCAGCGCCAGCGGCGCCGTCACCGGCTCGGCGGCGACGTCGGACGGGCTGGCGCTGGAAAACAGCTCGGGCGCGCTGGTGGTGGCGCTGCAGGCGCCCTCGCTGTCCGGTTTTTCCGGCGCCGCGCTGCGCGCCACGATGGCGATGCGGATCGCCGCCACGCGGCGGTAGTCGCCGGCATTGCCGACGCCGCCGACGCCGTCCGCATCGATCATCGTGTTCGACCACTGCAGCACCTGCATCGACGAGGCGGCGTCGAACACCGCCGCGGCGCGGGTGTCAAAGCCGTATTGCGCCTTCAGCGCGACGATATTGCTGACCACGGCCGCGCCAGCCGCGGTGGCGCCTTCGAGGTTGCTCGCGCGCAGCGTCAGGACACCGTTGGCGGCGGTCCACGTGTGCAGCGACAGGTTGCGGGCCGGCCCCAGGTTGAACACGCGGGCCCGGCCGGCGGCGTAGGTGTTGGCGCCCAGCGAACCACTGTTGAAGCGGTTGCCGTCGCCACTGGAAAACTGCAGCGACGACGCCAGCGGGTCGGCGCTCAGTTGCGCCAGCGTGCAATTGCCGCCCGACGGCTCGCTCGCCACCACGATGGCGTCGCCGGCGGCAAAGCCGAACGGCGCCTGGGTATCGATCGCCAGCGTATCGGCGCCCGCGTACAGCGAACGCACCTTGACCGAGCCGACCCCGGTCTGCGAGGTGCCGGCGTACAGGTTGACAGTATCGGAACCGGCGGCGCTGTTCTGGATGATCACCGGCGCCAGCGGCGTGCGGTCGGCGCCGCTGCTGGCGTCGACCGCCAGTTCATAGCCGCTGGTATCGGTGAAGGTGGTGTTGCAGCCGGTCAGCAACTCATCGTTCAAGCCCCAGCCGGCCTGGGCCGCGTCTTCATTGATGGAAAACAGCGCCAGCATGCCGTTTTGCATCTGGTCCGAGCCGCCCAGCGAGGTCGCCTTGTTTTGTTCCGCGCTGACCAGCATGCGGGTGGCAAAGGTCATGGCCAGCAGGCCCACCACCATGGCCACCATCAGTTCGACCACGGAAAAGCCGCGCGCGGCTTGCATGGTGTTCATGATGCGTTGGCCACGTAGGAAATCAGCTGGTGGCGGTTTTCCGTGCCGCCGGTCCTGCGGGTCCAGCGGATCGTGATGGCGACCCGGGTACGGCCGGTTTCCGGCGTCACCGTGATCGACACCGCCGCGTTCGGGATACGCGCCTTGGTGTCCGTCATCCACGGCGCCAGCTGCTCGCTGGCGGCAGCGCTTTCGGCCACCGCATACGCCCCCAGGTTGGCCGCGTCATTGCTCATAATGCCCAGCAGCGTGTCGCCGGCCATGGTGGCTTCGGCGCGCATGCCGGCGTCCGACAGCGCGGCATAGGCGCGCGCCTGCATGCCGACCGCGCCCAGCAGGCCGATGCCGAGGATGATCACGGCAATAATGGCTTCCAGCATGGCGACGCCACGCTGGCGTTGTGCTTGTACGATGGTCTTCATGGCGGACAGGCCCGGGAGTCGGGCGCGGAAAGCGTCGGGTTGCACTTGGTGGTGGTGCCCGCCAGCGTCACCGCCACCGCCACCACCGGAATTTCACTGGCATAGCGCGCGGCGGGATCGAGCCGGATCAGGGTCAGGCGGTCGTCGATCGTGGTATCGACCCAGCCCAGCGCCGTAAAATAAATTTCCGAGGCGCCGGTCGGTTCAATGCTGGGCACCAGCACGTCCGACTGCGGCAGCGCGCCGGCGTCGCGGAACACGGAGGTGAAACCAGCCTTCTCGCCCAGCGGGTCGTTCGACGCGGCCTCGGTGGTGGTGGACCAGTTACCGGTGGCATTGGTGCAGCGCACGTCGGCCGCCGGATAGCAGACATCGACGCGCCAGTCCATCTGGCCATTGCCGACATTCGGCGTCAGCACGATGCGGGACGACGCGTTGCGCGCCACCGCTTCGCGCCGCGCCGTGGCAAAGCCATCGGCATAAAACTCCGCCGCCGACGCCGCCTTGTTGGTCACGACCCAGTGCGACATCATCGGCAAGCCAATCGACATCACAATGGCCACGATGGCCAGGCCGATCGCCAGTTCGACGAACGTGACGCCGGCCTGGAGGCGCGCCGGCTGGATGGCGGTCAGTTGGAACATGCTCCGCCCTTGCGGTCGACCCAGCACGTGGTACTGGTGCCCCAGCCGGTCGGCGAACCGGTGGTGGCCTTGGTGCCGGACTGGTTAATCGTGTAGACGAAACCGTCGGCCTTGCCCTGCCCGGTCGCCGTGATGGTATACGCCGAGGTCGAGGCGCCCGACAGCGCATAGGTGAAATTGGCGCTGGCGGCCGGGAACGCGCTGGCCTCGTCGAAACCGGCATAGGTGCGGTTGTTGGCCCAGAACTGTTCGGCCGACGCCTGCGCCAGGCCCAGCGCCGTGAACGCTTCGGCCAGCCGGCCGCGCGTCACGTAATCTGTATACGCGGGCACCGCCACCGCTGACAGGATGCCGATGATCGCGACCGTGATCATCACTTCCACCAGCGTGTAGCCGGCGGCATAGCCAGCCTGTAGGCGTCGCTTCATTGCAGTCTCCGAGGTTGCATGGCCCGATGCCATGCCACCATCGTAACAAGGCAAGCTTGCATTTCCCTGAGGAAATGCTGACAGTTTCCTGACAAGAAGTCAGGCCACGTCATCAGGCCAGGTCATCAGGCCGAAAAGTCAGGCGGAAAGCGCACTGTGAACAAAGCGCCAACACCTTTTGCTCCGCTGCCAAGCACCACGCTGGCGCCGTGGACGGCGGCGATGTCGCGCACGATGGCCAGGCCCAGGCCGCTGCCATTGAGCTTGCTGTCGAGCCGCACATGGCGGTCGAACACGGCGCTGCGCGACGCCGGCGCAATGCCGGGACCGGAATCTTCCACTTCCAGCACCGCGCCCTGCCCCGCGCTTTGCCGGCAGCGCACCGTCACCACGCCATGCTGCGGGGTATAGCGCAGCGCATTGTCGGTCAGGTTGTCGATCAGGTCGCGCAACAGGAAGTGCTCGCCGCGCACCGTTGCCGGCTCCAGTTCAAAACCGAGATCGATGCGCTTGCGGGCGGCCTGCTCGACAAATTGCTGGACGCCCTCGCCGACGACGGCGTCGAGCCGCAGTGGTTCCAGCGTGGCGCTGTCGAACCGGCCCGATTCGGCGCGCGCCAGCGCCAGCAACTGGCGGCCCTGGCGCGCCATGCGTTCGGTGGCCGTCAGCATCAGCGCGACCGCCTGTCGGGTTTCATGGTCGGTATGGCGCTGCGCCAGCCATTCCAGTTGCGCCTGCAGCCCCGCCAGCGGCGTGCGCAGCTGGTGCGCCGCATCGGCCAGGAAATCCTGCTGCGCCTGTGCCGCGTCCTGCACCCGCGCCAGCAAGCCATTGAACGCATGCACCACCGGTTCCAGTTCATACGGCACGCCGGCCGCCGGGATCGGCGCCAGGTCGTCGCGGCTGCGCGCATTCAAGTGGCTGCGCATGCGCGCCAGTGGCCGCAGGCCATTGGTGACGGAAAACCAGGCCAGTCCGGCGCAGCCCAGGGTCGCCAGCGCGCCCAGCGCCAGCAAGGCGCGGAACGCGGCCTGGCGGATTTGGGCGCGCATGCGCACCGTCTTGGCCACGCCGATGACGGCAACTTGCTCGTCGCGCACGATGCGCAGCGCCACCACCCGCACCGCTTCGCCACGGGCCACGTCGTCATAGGCCGCCGGCACGCCGGACTTGGCCGGCGCGCGCAGCGGCGGGAAATCGCCGTCGCCCGCCACCAGGGCGCCGCCCGGATCGCGCACGGTAAATGTCACGTGGTCGATATCGCCGCTGCGCAGCACCTGCTCGGCCTGCGGCGGCAAATCCATACGCCAGACGCCCCCTTTCACATCGAGCCGCGCGCCCAGCGCGCCGGCCGCGTCAAACAGGTTCTGGTCATACGCCATCTGCGCCGGCAGCCACGCCAGCACGTACGTCAGCGTGCCGCCAGCCAGGCTGACCAGCACGAACGGCGCGATCAGCCATTTCAGCAGGCGCAGGCGGATGCTGTCGGTGCGGCCACCGCGCACCGCGTCACGCCTATCCCGCATATCCGGCATGTCACCCATCAGTTGGCGGAGCGGCGGGCTCCAGCATGTAGCCAAAGCCGCGGATGGTGCGAATGGCGACGCCGGCATCGGCGATTTTCAAGCGCAGGCGCGAGATATACACTTCCACCGCGTTCAAGGTCATGTCGTCGCCAAACGGCAGGATGGCGTCGATGATTTGCTGCTTCGAGACCACCCGCGCGCCATGCTGCAGCAGGTATTCCAGCACCGCCCACTCGCGCGCCGACAGGTCGATCGGGCGCTCGCCGACGCGCGCGCGGCGCGCCACCGCGTCCAGCGCCAGCCCGCCCATGGCCAGCACTTGCGGTTTCGGCGCATGGCGGCGCGCCAGCGCGCGCACCCGCGCCACCAGTTCCGGCATCGCGAACGGCTTGACCAGGTAATCGTCGGCGCCCAGTTCCAGTCCCCGCACCCGGTCGTCCACCGCGTCGCGCGCGGTCAGCAACAGCACCGGAGTGGCGGCGCCGCGCGCGCGCAGGCGGCGCACCACTTCAAAACCGTCGATGCCGGGCAAGCCGATGTCGAGCACCAGCACGGCGATCCCTTGCCCTTCGCTGGTGGCCAGCATGGCGTCGGCGTCGGCGCCGTTGTTCAGCAGGTCCACCGCCATCCCGTGTCCGCCCAGGATACGGTGCAGCGCATCGGCCAGGACGGCATCATCTTCCACTACCAAAACATGCATCGTCGGCCTTTCAAGGGTTCGGTCCCACTATAGATTGCAACTTGCGATTCATCAAGTTGTCACATTGGACAGGCACAATTGCGCTGCGGCAATTTTAATCTTACGAGAGCACCATGAAAACCCTCCTGACACCAGCCATCGCCCTGATGCAGCGCTTGCGCCTGTTCCCCAAGTTTATGCTTGTTACCCTGGTGTTCCTGCTACCGTTGCTGCTGGTGACATCGCTGCTGACGCTTGAGCTGAACAAATCCATCGCCGTCACCGGCAGCGAACAGCGCGGCGTGGCCTACCTGCGGCAAGTGCAAGATCTGACCCGCCTGGTGCAGCAGCACCGCGCGATCGAGCGCCTGCGCCTGGCCGCGCGTCAGCCGGTTGATGGCGCGCCGCTGCGCGCCGGCATCGAGCAAGGCATCAGCAAGCTCGACGCTTTGCAAGCCGGCAGCACAGGCTTGGCGGCGCTGCCGGAATGGACGGCGGCGCGCGAGACGTGGACCACGCTGGCGGAACGCCAGGCCAAGGGCGCGTCGGACGCCAAGGACAGCGCCAGGCTGCATGGCGCGCTGCTGGCCGAACTGGCCAAGCTGCGCACCGCGGTGGCCGACCGCTCCAGCCTGAGCCTCGATCCGCAGGTGCAGACCTATTACCTGATCGCCGCCTTTACCCGCTCGCTGCCGGAAATCGCGGAAGATTTGTCGGTGATCGGCGCCCACGGCGGCGCCTACATCGACAGTGGCCTGTTCGAAGCCAACGAAGACCAGATGGTCAACGCCACCGCCATGATCGCGCGCCACAACCTCGACCGTGTACCGGGCCAGGTGGCGGCCATGCTGCAGCACAACCCGGCGCTGAACACGGCCTTGCAATCGCACCAGGGTGCCACCGCCAATGCACTGGCCTTCCTGGAACGCACCAAAAATGAAGTCACCAATTCGTATAACCAGACCTCCGGCAAGCAGTTCAGCGGCGCGGCCAACGCCGCCATCGATGGCCTGTATGGCTTTGGCGGCGCCTGCGCCGAAGCGCTGGACCAGTTGCTGGCCGAGCGCATGGCGAGCGACCAGTGGCGCCGCAACCTGATGCTGGCCGGCGTGCTGGCGGCAATTGGCGCGGCGGCTTTCCTGTTTGCCGGCTTTTACTTGTCGTTTTCGCGCGATGTCGGCAGCCTGAACCAGGCGGTGCGGGCCGCCGCGGACGGCGACCTGACCCTGGCCATCGCCTCGCCGGCGCGCGATGAAATCGGCGGCCTGGTCAATGCCTTCGGCGCCATGACGGCGTCGCTGGCAACCCTGGTCGGCGACATCCGCAGCGGCGCCGGCCGCATCGCCAGCGGCGCCAATGAACTGGCGGGCGGCAATACCGAACTGTCCGGCCACACCGTCTCGCAGGCCGAAGATTTGTCGGAAACGGCCGCCTCGATGCGCCAGTTGACCGCCGCCGTGCAGCGCAACGCGGCGCACGCCGCCAGCGGCCGCCAACTGGTGCAGTCGGCGTCCGACATCGCCCGTCACGGCGGCCAGAAAGTGGCCGCCGTGGTCGATACCATGGCCGCGATCCGCGCCAGCTCCGACCAGATCCGCGACATCACCAG
Organism: Burkholderiaceae bacterium; assembly: GCA_019751755.1. Lineage (GTDB taxonomy): Bacteria > Pseudomonadota > Gammaproteobacteria > Burkholderiales > Burkholderiaceae_D > Rugamonas. Next base: position 48,573 of record JAIENA010000111.1, read on the forward strand.
TGTCATCGACGGTATCGCGTTCCAGACCAATATTCTGGCGCTGAACGCGGCGGTGGAAGCGGCGCGCGCCGGCGAGGCCGGCCGCGGCTTTGCCGTGGTGGCCAGCGAAGTGCGATCGCTGGCGCAGCGCTCGGCCGCCGCCGCCAAGGAAATCAAGACGCTGATCGACGATTCGGTATCGCGCGTGGAAGCCGGCCATGCCCAGGCCGGCGCGGCAGGCACCACGATGGACCAGGTGGTGCATTCGGTGCAACAAACCGCCTCGATCATTGCGCAAATCAGTGCGGCGGAAGCGGCCCAGCGCGAACAGATCGAACAAGTCGACCGCGCGCTGGCCCGTATCGATGACATGACGCGCCAGAATGGCGCGCTGGTGCTGCAGGCCTCGGCCGGCGCCGACAGTCTGCATGAGGAAGCGCTGCACCTGGGCGCGGCGGTCAGCCGTTTCCGCCTGGACCAGCAAGATCGCCACCATGGGAACGATCAGGACGATGACGCGCAGGACACGGCGGACACCGATTCGGCGCCCGCCGCCCACGACGGCCACTTACCGACCGTGGCCTTGCCACATGAATGGAGCGCCAACAAGCCGACCATCGTATCGCGCCAGCGCCTGCTCGGCTGATGCACTAGGGCAACGTTTCCGTAGGAATAAACTTACAAGGTGCGACGCCTCCAGCCTACACGGGAGCGGAGAACCGTCTTATGTTCGTAACCTACACAAGAACTTAAAGTACTCACAACGCAATCGATCAAGTCGGACGAGAACAGACGTCCGACCTGGTGTTTCCAAAGTTTCCAAAGTTTCCGAACTTAAACATTGGCATCGCATTGCAACCATGTACTTCAGCTTGTGAGGATAAAATGAACAGCCCCCAACTTGACAGCGATCTCGGTAATCTCGGCAGCATCGGTTACCTTGGCGGCTCCCCATCCGCCGCGCGGATGGTCCCGGGCTCGCCGGCATTCAAAGTGGCGTCCCGGCCGGTGGTCAGCTACAGCGGCGCCCAGCAAAACGAACTGCTGGCCGCCCTGCCCCGCGAGGTCCTGGAATCGCTGTTTGAACACCTTGAATTGGTCGCGCTGCCGTTCGGCAAAGAGTTGTTTGAGTATGGCAGCAAACTGGAAAACGTGTATTTCCCCACCACCGCGATCGTGTCGCTGCTATATGTGATGGAAGACGGCGCCACCACGGAAATCGCCGTGGTCGGCCATGAAGGCGTGGTCGGCGTCTCGATGTTCCCCGGCGAACGCGCCATGTGCAGCGCGGTGGTGCAAAGTGCCGGCTACGGCTACCGCCTGAAAGCGCAGGCGCTGCGTGACTGCTTCAACCAGGGCGGCGCGCTGCCGCAACTGTTGATGCGCTACAACCACGCGCTGTTTGCGCAAATGGCGCAAAACGCCGTCGGTGGCCGCCACAGCTCAATCGAACAGAAACTGTGCCGCTGGCTGCTGGATCGGCTGGACCGCTCGGCCTCCAACGAACTGAAAGTTACGCAGGAAATGATTTCCATCATGCTGGGCGTGCGCCGCGAAAGCATCACGGCCGCCGCCGGCAAGCTGCAGGAAGACGGCATGATCACCTACCGCCGCGGCAACATCACTGTGCTTGATCGTGCAGGCTTGGAGCGCTACGCTGGGGAGTGTTATAAGGTGGCAAAGACGGAGTATGACCGTCTGCTGGAGGACGTGGCAGGCTGCTGAGGTCCGGCCGGCCGGGCGCCTTGGCGGGCGACTGGCGCAACGGGATATGCACTTCGATACAGGTGCCCTGCTCGTTGCGGCCACGCCGGATGGTCAGGGTGCCGCCCAGTAGCAAGGCCCGCTCGCGCATCCCCAGCAAGCCGTGCGACATCGGTTTGACGATGGTGTTCGACGCAATCCCGATGCCGTCGTCGATCACCCGCAATGTCAGGATCTCGTCGGCGCATTGCAAGGTCACCGTGACATGGCTGGCCTTGGCATATTTGCGGATATTGGTCAGCGACTCCTGCACGATGCGGAACAGCGCGATGGCCAGGCTGCTGTCGCGTGACTTGGCAACACTGTCGATGTGACTGGCGACATCGGTATCGCACCGCACGCTCGACATGCGCGTAAATTCCTGACAATAGCTTTCAATCGCCGCGCACAGCCCCAGATTGTCGAGCAGGCTGGGACGCAGGTTTTCAATAATGCGGCGCTTCATTTCCACCGTGTCGACCAAGGTGGCGCGGGCCCGTTTCAATTGCAGCGCCAGTTCCGGCTGGGTTTTTTGCAGTTGCTGCATGACCGCCGCGATATCCATCGAAATTGCCGTCAGGTTGGCGCCCATTTCATCGTGCAGTTCGCGCGACAGCCGTACTTTTTCTTCCTCGCTGATAGAAATCAGGTGGCGCGACAAGACCGACAGTTGCTCGGTACGCTGCTCGACGGTGGATTCCAGGTTTTCGTTGGCCGACTGCAGCGCCTGCTCGGCCGCCGCCCGGTTCATAAAACTGCGCCGCACCTGCTGGTAAAACGCGATCAGCACGACGATGGCGACGGCATTGATGCCCATCCCCAGCCAGATGGCCTTGTGGTATTCGTCATAAAAGCCTTCGCTGCGCTTTTTCAGCATTTCGTTTTGTTCCTGCACCATGATCACCACCTGCAGGCGGATTTCATCCATGGCGGAACGCACGTCGCTGACTTTGGCGATGGTGACGATATCGTCGAGGCCGCCGTGCCGATAGACCTCGATGGCTTGCGCCATCAGCCCCAGCTTGCGTCGCACCAGGGTCCGCAATTGCGCCAGGTTCTTCAATTGGGCCGGATTTTCCGCCAGCAATTTTTCCAGTTCCGTGAATTCAGCCTCGGTCTCGGCCGCCACCGTGCGGGTCGGGCCCAGGTACGATTCCTTGCCGGACGTGAAGTAGCCGCGCATGCTGCTTTCCGCGCCCAGCACCAGCACATTGAGGTATTGCAGCCGCTCCGCCACGCGCGACGTTTGCGCCAACTGGGTGTTGGCACCCCGCAACGATTGCAGGTTCAAGTACAGGCTGAAGCCGTTGGCGATCAAGATCAGTGCACAGGTGATGCACAGAATCGTCTTATAGATGGGCAGCTTGAGTTGCGGCGCTCTGTCGACTGTGAAATACATTAACTTCCTTCGCTGGTGATCTATCGCAAAGCTGGGGCAATTATAGACCGCGCAGAAATTTGCCGCAGCGCACAAGTTTCTACGGTGCGCAGCTTTTGCAGACAGGAAAAATGAAGAAAGTTCGGTCGAGTGGCAAGGAGCGCTGCCGTCAGCGGGCCACCCCGGGCGGCATGGCGCCGCCCACCCGCTGGACCTTATTCCAGCAAATTGTTCTTCATGGCGTAATAGGTCAGGTCGCTGTTCGACTGCAGGCCCATCTTTTCCATGATACGGGTGCGGTAAGTACTGACGGTTTTAATACTGAGCGACAACGCCACACCGATATCGGACACGGTGGCGCCACGCGCCAGACGCAAGAACACCTGGAATTCGCGGTCCGACAATTCCGTGTGCGGCGCCGTATTCGGGTCGCGGTCAAAACTTTGCGCCAGCAATTCGCCCACTTGCGAACTAACGTAACGGCGCCCCTGATGCACAGTGCGCACCGCCGACATTAATTCTTCCGCTTCGCATTCCTTGTTCAGGTAACCATTGGCGCCCATTTTGAACAGGTTCAAGGCATATTGCTGGGCTGGATAGCCGGACAGGATCAGCACCGGCAAGTCCGGCTGGCCCTGGCGGATCGTGCGCAAGGTGTCGACGCCGGACTGGTCCGGCATGGCGATATCGAGCAGCAGCACGTCGCACATTTCGCGGCGCGCAATATCGAGTGCTTCGCGGCCGGTGCTGCCCTCGGCAACGACGGAAAATTCATCCGAAGATGAAAAAATCTGCTTGAAGCCGGCCCTTACTATCTGATGATCGTCACAAATGGCAACGCGTATCATTGATTCCCTCGTGTCTTCCTCGCATGGGAGAAAACCCACACCGCCGACGACTCATTGACCATCACTATTTACTATCAAAATGGTAACATTAATATTCTAGCAGCGCCATTTTACACTGCTCTGTCGCGCAACGGATTTCTGCTTGGGCGCGGGTTGGCGCGGCGCGAAAAAAAAAGACGCCCCAGCGTCTCTTAATTCACCGCTTTCAACAAGTCCAGAATCGCCAGCAATTCCGCGCGCACCATGACCCGGTCCAGCGGCGGCGGCTGGGCCGGCTGCGGCGCACGAGTCACACCTTCATCATACTCCGCATGCACGGTGGCCGTACCCCGGCTATCGAGTTTATTCCGGGCGCCGCTGATGGTGAAGCCCTGTTCATATAACAATTCACGGATACGCCGTATCAGCAAGACTTCATGGTGCTGGTAATAGCGCCGGTTGCCACGCCGCTTGACCGGTTTCAGTTGCGTGAATTCCTGTTCCCAGTAACGCAACACATGCGGCTTCACGCCACACAGCTCGCTCACCTCGCCGATCGTAAAATACCGCTTGGCCGGGATGGGCGGCAATGCCGCCGGATCAGACTTGCCGAGACGATCGTTCATGGGTCGTACTCACTTAAGCGGCACGCGCCAGTGCATTGCTTTCATCGACCATGCCCTTGAGCTTTTGGCTGGCGTGGAAAGTCACCACACGGCGTGCGGTAATCGGAATTTCTTCGCCGGTTTTCGGATTGCGGCCCGGACGCTGCGGCTTGTCGCGCAACTGGAAATTACCAAACCCGGACAACTTGACGGCTTCGCCGCGCTCCAGCGCATTGCGGATCTCGTCAAAGAAAGTCTCCACCATGTCCTTGGCTTCACGCTTGTTCAGGCCAACATGCTCGAACAGCAATTCCGCCAGTTCCGCCTTGGTCAGCGTCGGCAGGTCCTTTTCCGCAGCCTGGCGCACTTTCGCGACCAGCATGGCGCTGTGCAGCTCCGCATCCAGCGCGGACTGGAGTACGTTGTTATCGACGTCGTTATTGTTAATTTTGCTGCCTCTAATTGTTGCGTGAAATTCACGAGGGCGGGTAGTTCAACCCGCCCTGAGCCTGACGCCCTGAGCGTGATTAGGCGCGTGGTTTTGCAGCGTGCTTTTCAACGGCGGCAGCCGTGACAGCCGCCATCACAGCGTCCACCACATCGTCTTGCAGGGTGTTTTGAGTATCTTGCAAGCTAAAGCGGAAAGCAAGCGATTTCTCATCCGCCTCCAAGCCCTTGCCGCGATATTCATCAAACAAAACAATGGCTTGCACGAGCTTGCCGTGCGGACTTGCTTGCAGCGCGAGATCGAATGCATCGATCAGGTGCTGCCCCGCCACGCCATGTTTGACCACCAGCGCCAGGTCGCGCGTGGCGCCCGGGAACTTGGAGATTTCGCTGTATTTTGGCACGTCACGTTGCTGCAAGGCAATAGCATCAACTTCGAACAGCACCGGCGCGTTTGGCAAGTCGTACTTTTGCAGCCAGCGCGGGTGCAACTCGCCGATCAGGCCGATCACCTTGCCATCGAGCTCCACGTTGGCAGACCGGCCCGGGTGCAGCGCCGGGTGCGCGGCTTTCGTGAAACGCAGGGTTTTCGGGGCGAACAAGTGCTCCAGGTCAGCCTTGACGTCGAAGTAGTCGACGTTGCGGGTGTCCTGCGCCCATTGCTCATCGGCCACCGGACCATAGGCCAGCGCGGCAACCCGTTGCGGCTGGTCGTAACCGGCCACCGTCAACGGACCATCCTGCACGGCAGCGTCGCGCTTGAACAGCGCGCCCACTTCAAACACGCGCACACGATTGGCCTTGCGGTTCAGGTTATAACGCACGTTGGCGACCAGGCCGCCGATCAAGGTCGAGCGCATCACGCTCATCTGGCTGGCGATCGGGTTTTGCAGCTTGATCGGGTTGTCATTGCCGGCGAAGTCCAGTTCCCACTGGGCTTCCACGAAGCTCATGTTAACCACTTCCTGGTAACCCAGGTCAGCCAACTGATGGCGCACGGCGAAGATCGAACGGGTGTCTTCCGGCGCCAGTTTCATCGTGTTCGGCGCCACCGGCGCGACCGCCGGGATGTTTTCGAAGCCGTATACGCGTGCGACTTCCTCGATCAAGTCTTCTTCAATCTCGATGTCGAAACGGTACGACGGCGCCGTGACGGAGAATACGCCACCGTTTTCGCCCGGTTCCAACGTGAACGGCAACGCCAGGCGGGTGAAGATGTCGGCAATCACGGCATCGGTCAGCGGCACGCCGATCACCTTTTGCGCACGCGCGGTGCGCATGGTGACGGCTTTGGCTTGCGGCAGGTTCACTACCTGGTCATCGATGGCGCCAACCCGGGTCTCCGGCGTGCCGCAGATTTCGACGATCAGCGAGGTCAGGCGTTCCAGGTGCTCCGGGATCGTCGCGTAATCGACACCGCGCTCAAAGCGGTGCGCGGCATCGGTCGAGAAGTTGTATTTGCGGGCACGGCCCTGGATCGCTTGCGGCCACCAGAACGCCGCTTCCAGGTAAATCGCCGTGGTCTCCAGGCTGACCGCCGTGGCGTCGCCGCCCATGATGCCGGCCAGCGATTCCAGTTCCTTGTCGTCGGCAATCACGCCGACCCAGTCGTCAACGGTAATGGTATTGCCGTTCAACAGTTTCAGCGTTTCGCCAGCCTTGCCCCAGCGCACATCCAGGCTGCCATGAATCTTGTCCATGTCAAACACGTGCGACGGACGGCCCAGTTCCAGCATCACATAGTTGGAAATGTCGACCAGCGCCGACACCGAGCGCATGCCGCTGCGCTCAATGCGCTGCTTCATCCATTCCGGCGTGACGGCTTTGGCGTTCAGGCCGCGGATCACGCGGCCGGCAAAGCGGCCGCACAAGTCCGGCGCCGACACCTTGACGGGCAGCGTTTCATCGAGCGTCACCGGCACGGTGCGGAACTCCGGCAGCGTCAGAGGCGTGCCCGTCAGGGCCGCCACTTCGCGCGCCACGCCCAGCACCGACAGGCAATCCGCCTTGTTCGGGGTCAGCTTGATGGTGAACTTGAGATCGTTCAGCGCGAAATAATCGCGGAAGTTCTGGCCGGTCGGCGCATCGTCCGGCAGTTCCAGCAAGCCGGAACCTTCTTCGGACAATTTCAATTCTTTTGCCGAGCACAGCATGCCTTGCGATTCGACGCCGCGCAGCTGGCCCACTTTGATTTCAAACGGTTTGCCATCGGCGCCTGGCGGCAGCACGGCGCCGGCCGTCGCGCACACGACTTTCAGGCCCGGGCGCACATTCGGTGCGCCGCAGACAATATTCAACAGCGTGCCGGTGCCGACGTCCACCTGGCAGACGTTCAGGCGATCGGCGTTCGGGTGCTTGGCCATCTCACGCACATGGCCCACCACCACGTTATTGAACGGCGGCGCGACCGGTTCCACTTCTTCCACTTCCAGGCCGGACATGGTCAGCAAGTGCGCCAGTTCATCCGACGTCATGTTCGGATCAACGAAAGTCCGCAGCCAATTTTCAGAGAATTGCATAATTATTGAGTCTCACGTAGGGCGGTTTCCGTGCAACGGAAGCCGCCGTTTGCATGCATGTCGACGACGCCGCCATGGCGGCGTCATCGCAATCGGCTTAATTGAATTGCTTCAGGAAGCGCAAATCGCCTTCGTAGAACAGGCGCAAGTCGTTGATACCGTAGCGCAGCATCGTCAGGCGCTCGAGGCCGGAGCCGAACGCGAAGCCGATGTACTTTTCCGGATCCAGGCCGAAGTTGCGCACCACGCTCGGATGCACCTGGCCCGAGCCCGACACTTCCAGCCAGCGGCCCTTCAGCGGACCGGAGCCGAAAGCGATGTCGATCTCGGCCGACGGTTCCGTAAACGGGAAATACGACGGACGGAAGCGCACTTGCAAATCGTCCGTTTCAAAGAAAGCTTTGACGAAATTGAGGTACACGCCCTTCAAGTCGGCGAACGAGATGTCTTCGGCAATCCACAGGCCTTCGACCTGGTGGAACATCGGCGAGTGCGTCGCGTCGGAGTCGACACGGTAGGTGCGGCCCGGCGCGATGACCTTGATCGGCGGCTGGGAGTTGCGCGCATAGCGCACCTGCATCGGCGAGGTGTGGGTGCGCAGCAGCAGCGGCTTGCCGGTGCTGTCGTTGCCGTCGATATAGAAAGTGTCTTGCATGGAACGAGCCGGGTGATTTTCCGGGCTGTTCAGTGCGGTGAAATTGGTCCAGTCGGTTTCGATTTCCGGACCACCGGCCACGTCGAAACCGATCGAGCGGAAGATCTGTTCGACCCGCTCCCAGGTGCGCATCACCGGGTGGATGCCACCTTTGGCGCGGCCACGGCCTGGCAGGGTGACATCGATTTCCTCGGCATTCAGGCGGGCCTGTAACTGCGCTTCGGCCATGGCGTCACGGCGCGCGGTCAGCGCGGCTTCGATCTGCACTTTGGCGGCATTGATCAGGGCACCCTGCGCTTTTTTCGCATCGGGGTCCAGCTTGCCCAGGCCTTTCATCATTTCCGTGATCTGGCCGGTCTTGCCCAGGTATTTGGCTTTCGCGTTTTCCAGTGCGGCTGCGTCTGCGGCGGCGATAAAGTCAGCACGGGCCGAGACGACGAGTTCTTCCAGGGTGTTCATGCAAAATTCCTGTCTTAGAAACCAAAAACGGGGCACAGGTTCACACCTTGCCCCGCTCTCAAGCGCCGCTTTGCAGCGGCGCAATGCCTGGTTGCTTCAGTTAAGCAGCAACGCTGGCTTTGACGGTGTTAACAATCGCAGCGAATGCTGGCTTGTCAAACACGGCCATATCGGCCAGAACCTTACGGTCCAGTTCGATGTTTGCCTTTTTCAGGCCGTTCATGAACACGCTGTACGTCACGCCATGCTCACGGGAAGCGGCGTTGATACGGGCGATCCACAGACGACGGAATACGCGTTTCTTGTTACGACGGTCGCGGTAGGCGTACTGGCCAGCGCGCATCACTGCTTGCTTGGCAATACGGTATACCTTGCTGCGACGGCCGCGGTAACCCTTGGCGAGGTTCAGTACTTTTTTATGACGGGCACGCGCAGTAACCCCACGTTTTACTCGAGGCATAGTAGCTCCTTAGATGAGTGTGAGATTAAGCGGATGGCATCATACGCAGCACGGACGTAACATCCGAGGCGTTGACGTTACGGGTACCACGCAGCTGACGCTTGTTTTTGGTGGTCTTTTTGGTCAGGATGTGGCGTTTGAAAGCCATACCCGATTTCACAGTACCACCTGGACGCACGCGAAAACGTTTTTTCGCGGAGCTTTTGGTCTTCATTTTTGGCATAACACATCTGTCCTTTCGGACAGCTCCAAAGTAACAGGATTGCAGGTGGCAACAACTATGTCGCGCTTGTGTGCCTGCTTTCACTTGTTGATGCAGCAGCCTTGCCGACTACTACACTTCGCGCACGGTGAAGTGCGCAAATTCAAGGCAAACTCCGGAGTACACAAGACCATTTATTGATCTTGCGCAACCGGAATCCACGATTGTATCTTATTTCTTCTTCTTCGGGGCCAGAATCATGATCATCTGACGGCCTTCCATCTTCGGGAATTGCTCGACCTGGCCATGTGGCTCCAGATCAGCCTTCAGACGTTCCAGCATACGGAAGCCAATATCTTGGTGCGCCATCTCACGACCGCGGAAACGCAGCGTGATCTTGGTTTTGTCGCCTTCCTCGAGGAACTTCACGAGGTTGCGCAGTTTGATATTGTAATCGCCATCATCGGTACCGGGACGGAATTTAACTTCCTTCACGGTAATGACTTTCTGCTTCAGTTTTGCTTCGTGAGCTTTTTTCTGCTCCGAATACTTGAACTTGCCGTAGTCCATCAGACGGCAGACCGGTGGAACCGCGTTCGGCGCGATTTCCACCAGGTCAACGTTCGCTTCTTCCGCAAGGCGGAAGGCATCGGCCAGGCTCACGATACCGAGCGGTTCATTTTCCACACCGGACAAACGCATTTCCGGGTGGGTGATTTCGCCATTGATGCGATGCTGCTTGTCAGTAGCTATTGTCTTTTCCTTCACAAATGATAAAAGGCCGGTATGCGAGTTTCCTCGGATCAGGCTTTGGTCGCAACGTCTTGCAGAAGACGTTCAACCAGGGCGTCGACGGACATTACACCCAGATCGACATTGCCACGCGCCCGCACGGCCACAGTATTGGCATCCCGCTCTTTGTCGCCCACCACCAGGATGTACGGCATTTTTTGGACGGAATGTTCGCGTATTTTATACGTAATTTTTTCGTTCCGCAAATCGGTTTGGACGCGGAAGCCCTGTTTACGCAGCTGGCGAGCCACATCTTGCACATAATCGGCCTGCGCATCCGAAATATTCAGGATCGACACCTGCACCGGCGCCAGCCACATTGGCAGCGCACCGGCATAGTTTTCGATCAGAATACCGATGAAGCGCTCCAGCGAGCCGACGATCGCACGGTGCAGCATGACAGGCGTCTTGCGGCTGTTATCCATCGCAACATATTCAGCACCCAGACGACCCGGCATAAAGAAGTCGACCTGCATCGTGCCGACCTGCCATGGCCGACCCAGCGAATCCTTCAGGTGGTATTCGATCTTCGGACCATAGAACGCGCCCTCGCCCGGCAACTCGGTCCAGGTCACGCCGCACGCGCGCAGACCGGCGCGCAGCGCCTCTTCCGCCTCATCCCATACAGCGTCGTCGCCAATCCGGTTGTCCGGACGCAGCGCCAGCTTGACGTCGATATTATCAAAATGGAAGTCTTTATAGACATCCATCGCCTGCTGGTGGAACGCCACCACTTCCGGCTCGATCTGCTCATGGGTGCAGAAAATGTGTCCATCATCCTGGGTGAAGCCGCGCACGCGCATGATGCCGTGCAGTGCGCCGGACGGCTCATTGCGGTGGCACTGGCCGAATTCACCGTAGCGCAGCGGCAAGTCGCGGTACGAGCGCAGGTCGCTGTTGAAGATCTGCACGTGGCCCGGGCAGTTCATCGGCTTGAGCGCGTACGAACGGTTTTCCGATTCCGTCACGAACATGTTTTCGCGGTAGTTTTCCCAGTGACCGGTCTTGCCCCACAGCGACGCGTCGAGGATTTGCGGCGCCTTGACTTCCTGGTAGCCGTTATCCTGGTACTTCTTGCGCATGTATTGCTCGACTTGCTGCCAGATGGTCCAGCCTTTCGGGTGCCAGAACACCAAGCCAGGCGCCTCGTCCTGGAAGTGGAAGAAGTCCAATTGCTTGCCCAGCTTGCGGTGGTCGCGCTTTTCCGCCTCTTCCAGCATGAACAGGTATTGCTCCTGATCTTCCTTTTTTGCCCACGCGGTGCCGTACACGCGCTGCAGCATTTCGTTTTTCGAATCACCGCGCCAATAGGCGCCAGCCAGTTTCATTAATTTAAATACTTTCAGCTTGCCGGTCGACGGCACGTGCGGGCCACGGCACAGGTCGGTGAAACTGCCTTCCGAGTACAACGACACATCCTGGTCGGCGGGAATCGAGGCAATGATTTCCGCTTTATAGTGTTCGTTGATGGATTTGAAGTAGGCCACAGCCTCGTCGCGCGGCAATACCTTGCGCTCGACTTTTTCATCCTTTTTGGCCAGTTCCGCCATTTTCTTTTCAATCGCCACCAGGTCATCCGGCGTAAACGGGCGCTTGTACGAGAAGTCGTAATAGAAGCCGTTTTCAATCACCGGGCCGATCGTCACTTGCGCGTCCGGGAACAATTCCTTGACGGCGTAGGCCAGCAAGTGGGCGGTCGAATGGCGGATCACATCCAGACCTTCCGGATCCTTGTCGGTCACGATGGCCAGGTCGACGTCCTGCTCGATCAGGAACGAGGTATCAACGACTTTACCATCCACCTTGCCAGCGAGGGCAGCCTTGCCCAGGCTGGTACTGATGCTGGAGGCCACCTGGGCCACCGTGACAGGGGCGTCAAATTGACGAACGGAACCATCGGGAAGACGGACTGCAACCATAATGCTCTCCAATCGGCCTGGGCCGGAAGTTAAGGGTAAAACCAGATAAATGAGAATACTGCAGACGAAAAAAAACGCGGACTAGCCGCGTTTTCTTTCAATGTGATAAGACGAAGAAAGCCGATCGACTAGCGTTACTTACTAACCTTGGTAGTAGTTCGCGGTGTCATAACCGGTTTGCCTTTCTCGCTCTTATATTTTGAGTTACTGCGCTTGAGTTACCGCGCTTGGGTACTGCGTGTTGGTGGTGGGCGGTGCAGAATTCGAATCTGCGACCCCCTGGATGTCGACCAGGTATTCTAACCAGCTGAACTAACCGCCC
>JAIENA010000079.1 GCA_019751755.1 Burkholderiaceae bacterium
ACTGCGCAGGCGGTCAGGGTCGTCGCACTGTCGAGCATCATTCTCGTCGTCCTGCTGGCGCTCTGGTACGGCATCACACGCGGTGACTGGTTGAACGGCATTCTTGCCGGGCTGACCATGGCGATGGCGCTATTACCCGCAGAATTGCCGTTGATATTGACGATCTTTCTCGGGCTTGGAGCGTGGCGGATCGCCAAGAAGCAGGTGCTGACGCGGCGCATTTCCGCCATCGAGATGCTCGGTGCGGCGACGGTTCTATGTGTCGACAAGACCGGCACCCTGACGCAAAATCGCATGGCGCTGGCCCAGATCGTCGTGGGTGACGAGGTACATATCTTCCAGGATGGCGCCGCTGCCATGCCAGGAAATTTTGCCGAGACATTTCACGAAACGCTGGAATTTTCAATGCTGTCCAGCCACCGAGATCCCTTCGATCCCATGGAGAAGGCAATCCAGCAGGCCGGGCATGCCGCGCTCGCCGGTACCGAGCATATCCACGACACCTGGACGCTGATCGAAGAATATCCGCTCTCACCGGAATTGCTGGCGATGTCACGCGTCTGGCAATCCCCTGATCGTATCGATTACGTGATTGCCGCCAAGGGCGCGCCGGAAGCGATCATCGATTTGTGCCATCTGGGAAGCGAGCAAGCACAGTCGATTGGCGTCCAAGTCAATAAAGTGGCGGAACAAGGACTGCGCGTGCTGGCCGTTGCCAAGGCGTCATTCCGGCAACATGATTTGCCTGCGATCCAGCACGATTTCGATTTTCGCTTCGTCGGTTTGATTGCACTGGCCGATCCCTTGCGTCCCACTGCCCGCGCGGCAATCGCTGAATGTCTTGCCGCCGGCATACGCGTCGTCATGATTACCGGCGACTATCCTGCCACCGCACTGAGCATTGCGGCCCAGAGTGGACTCGATTCCAGCGCTGGGGTCATCACGGGCACGGACCTGAACACACTGGATGAAGCCCAGTTGCAGCAGCGCTTAAGCAAGGTCAATGTTTATTGCCGCGTGCAGCCCGAGCAGAAGCTGCGACTGGTGACGGCGCTCAAGAATGCCGGTGACATTGTCGCGATGACCGGCGACGGCGTCAACGACGCTCCGGCACTGAAAGCCGCACATATCGGTATCGCGATGGGCGGCCGCGGCACCGACGTGGCGCGCGAATCGGCTGCGCTGGTTTTGCTGGATGACGATTTCGGCTCGATCGTGGCGGCGGTGCGACTGGGTCGCCGCATCGTCGACAATATCCGCAAGGCAGTGGTGTTCATCGTCGCGGCGCACATCCCGATAGCCGGCATGTCGATGCTGCCGGTGATGATGGGATGGCCGCTGATTTTGCTGCCGGTCCATGTCGTGTTCTTTGAATTATTGATCGATCCAACTTGCTCGATCGTGTTTGAAGCCGAGCCGGAAGAATCAGATGTGATGCGCAGACCGCCGCGCCAGGCAGGCGCAAAGATATTCGATCGACAGCTCTTGATGCTAGGCCTGCAGCAGGGTGCGGTCTTGCTGCTTGTCTTGCTGGCAGTCTATCTGTTAGCGCAACAGGCCGGACTCGCCGTCGAGCAGGCCAGCGCGCTCACGTTCAGCGCCATGATCGTCGGGGACATCTGGCTGATTTTCATCAATCGCTCCTGGTCACTACCGTTGCATACCTCTTTCAGGCTTCCCAATCGAGCCTTGTGGTGGGTCGTGGCGTGTGGATTGATGATGCTGGGACTAGCCCTGTTTCTGCCATTCATGAACACCTTGTTCCACTTCGGGGCGCCGCCGATCGGCCATTTGGCGCTGACGATTGCGGCGGTCAGCAGTATCTTGCTGCTGATTGCGTCGGTTACCAGAATACGAATGCACAAGGAAAAACTGTAAGGAGAAAGTTCATGACAGGCCGACTCTAGCGCCCGCAGGCCCGCCGCCGTTCCACGCCCTCGCCCACGTCAGCCGGCTTGACGCTCCACTACACCTTGAATTCCGCTATTATCGTTACGCGTCACACAAAATAAGGAATGGGTATGGATGAAAAACGGGGCCGGGGCCGGCCACCCAAGGACGATGCACTAACGCCGGCGGAACGCGCCAAACGCTACCGCGACAACCGGCGGGCGGAAAAAGTCGCCATCGCACTCAGCCGTGAGTTGGAGGACCATCCGCCCGACTCGCCGCACCGGCTGTTCGTCGAACTGGACCGGGCGTTGGCGCGCGTGGCGGAGCTGGAGCGGCAACTGGAACAAGCGCAACTGGAAATCAAGCGCCTTCAACAGCAGGCCAGATAGCCGCCGACCTCACCGGCGATATTAACGTGACGCGTCACGCAATATAGCAAGCGCAAGGTGCACCTCAAGCATCCTCGCCGGGCGCCCGAAATAAGTCCTCCAGCGCCTTGCGGTCGCTTTCACGGCGCACCCGGCTGGTCTTGCCCGTATAGTCTTCTTCGATATTGTCCCGGTAGTAACTCCATGCGGAACCCGACGTCGACAGCTTGCGCCAGACATCGGGACTGACGCCGGCATAATCGATGGCGTTGCCATCATCGAGCTCCACCCGCAACTGGCGCGCACGGGCATCGTAGCCCATCGCACGCAGCTTGCCGGCATTGACGCGTTTCATTTCCATCGCCGCTCCTCAAAAGACCATGCGCCACCGGTCAGGGTGGCGCACTGGGTTATTTCTTCTCGGGTGCCACAGGCTTGCCATCGGCCGGTTTTTCTTCCGGCGTGCCAAAGTCGAGTACTGGCGGCTCCTCGTTTTGATCCGGCTGGGTCCACTGCTGGTTGCCCATCGATTCCTGGTCAATCACCAGCCCCGGCGGCGAGCCGTCACCGGCGACTCCCTTGTCGAGGAAGGCGGTCACGGTTTGCGGGAACACCGCCACCAGCAACACCATCACCAGCTGCAAGCCAACCCAGGGCAAGGCGCCCCAGTAAATGTCGGACGACTTGACTTCCTTCGGCGCCACACCGCGCAAGTAAAACAGCGCGAAGCCGAATGGCGGGTGCATGAACGAGGTTTGCATGTTTACGCATAGCATCACGCCGAACCACACCAGCGCCGCCGACGCGGCCGCCTCCGGGGTGCCCATCGACTCCAGCAACACCGGCGTCAGGACTTTTTGCGCCACCGGGGCCAGCATCGGCACCACGATGAACGCGATTTCAAAGAAGTCGAGGAAGAACGCCAGGAAGAACACAAACAGGTTCACGACCAGCAGGAAACCGATCCAGCCGCCCGGAATGCCATCGAACAGATGCTCAACCCAGCGGCCGCCATCGACCCCCTGGAACACCACCGAGAAGCAGGTCGAACCGATCAAAATGAAGACCACCATGGCCGTCAGGCGCATCGTGCTCTGGTAGCTCAGCTTGATCAAGTCGCGCAAATCCTTGATCTGCCAGGCGCGGAACACCAGATACGCCACCATCACATAGACCGCCGCCAGCACCACCGGCAGCGCCAGTTTGACGGACGCGGACAGGCCTTCGCCCTCCTTGCCAAACACCAGGCGCATCAGGCCGAACACCACCAGCGCCGCCATGCCGACGCGGAACACCCTCTTGTCGCGGCCATTGAAGGCCGGATGGCGAATCACCGCCAGGATCACCGCGCCCAGCGCGCCCATGGCACCCGACTCGGTCGGCGTGGCAATGCCGGCCATCATCGTGCCCAGCACCATAAAGATCAGCACGGCGGCCGGAATAATACCGCGCAGGCACTGCCGCCACAGCGCCCAGCCGGTCAGCGTGTTGGCATCGCGCGGCGCGGCCGGCAACCATTCCGGCTTCAGGCGGGACAGGATAAAGGTGTACAACGCAAACAGACCAATCTGGACCAGCGACGGGCCCCAGGCGCCCAGGTACATGCTACCCACATCAGCGCTGGCGGTTTGCGTTTTCAGCTGATCGGCCAGCACCACCAGAACCAGCGAAGGCGGCACTAATTGGGTAATGGTGCCGGACGCCGCCAGCACGCCAGTGGCATAACGCATGTGGTAGCCGTAGCGCATCATGACGGGCAGCGAGATCATCGCCATCGCGATCACTTGTGCCGCCACGGTGCCGGTGATGGCGCCAAGGATAAAGCCGACGATGATGACCGAATAGCCGAGGCCACCGCGCATCTTGCCGAACAACTGCCCCATCGAATCAAGCATGTCTTCGGCCAGGCGGCATTTTTCCAGGATCGCGCCCATGAACGTGAAGAACGGGATCGCCAGCAATAAATCATTGGCCAGCACGCTGCCGAAAATCCGCTGCGGCACCGCCTGCATGAACGCAACGTTGAAAAAGCCCAGTTCAATCGACACGGCGGCAAACGCCAGGCCGACCGCCAGCAGCGAGAACGCCACCGGGAAACCGACCAGCATGAACACCACCAGGCCGCCGAACATCAGCGGCGGCATCAGCTCCAAAGGAATCATTGCACCGGCCTTTCGTATTTATTGTCGAGATGCGTCTTGCCGGCCAGCGCGGCGATGCGTTTGATCAGTTCCGACACGCCCTGCACTGTCAGCAGGGCAAAACCGATCGGGACGATGAACTTGATCGGATAGCGGGCCAAGCCGCCGGAATTACCGGACTGTTCCAGCACCTCCCACGACGGCATGAACAGCGAGGTCCACGACAGCCACGCGAACAGGATGCAAGCAGGGAACAGGAAGAAAATGATGCCGAACACATCGATCCACAGTTGCTTGCGCTCCGAGACATGGCCATATATCAGGTCGACCCGCACATGTTCATTGCGCTGGAACGTATACGACGCCCCCAGCATCACGGCCGCGCCGAATAAATACCACTGCATTTCCAGCAGCGAATTGGAGCTCCAGTCGAAGCCATAGCGGATCAGCGCGTTACTGGCGCTGATCACGCAGGAGGCGAGGATCATCAGGTTGGCCAGTTGGCCGCAGCGGTATCCGATCTTGTCGAGCACGGATGACAGCCGTAGTAAGCCTTGCATTGTCGTCTCCCCAAACAGCGTCCGCCTGTCCGTCCTGCCATGCAGTGCGCCATTCGATATTGATGTAAAAGAATAGTTGTCAGGATACTAGCTGATCACGCACAGCTTGAACAGCCGCCAGCGTCATTTGCGTGATGCGTCACGATAATTTGTGCGGATCGGCGCAGTCGGACGTTGCTGGTATCCCCTCTGACACAATGGCGTCATTCGGCAAAGGGGTCAAGGAATTCAACGTGGCCCGGAGATGGCGGCCGATTGGTGGGCTGCAGCGCACACCCGCAGCGGTGGCGGGTGTGCGCTTGAGGATGGTGCTGGCCGATCGGGACTGCGGGCGGCGCGCGGGCCGCCCGCCTGCCATCAGGTGGCGAGGCGTTCGATCAGGATCGGCACTTCCTTGAAGGCGGGCGTGTTCGAGCCGCGCGCGGTCAGGCCCGGTGGCGACAGCGGCGTCAATTCCGGGAAGTAGCCAAATACGTCATCGCCCACAATTGGGTATTGCACCAGACGATACCCTTGTACTACGCGCTCAATGCCGTCCAGCGACGCGCCCCGCAGGTTGACCACTTCGCCGTCGGCAAAACCCAGCCGCGCCAGCGTGGCCGCGCCGATGAACAAGACCTTGCGCGTATGGTGTACGCCCCGGTAGCGGTCCACCTCACCGCGCGGGTCGTGGTAGACGGTGGTGTTGTATTGGCGGTGCGCGCGCACCGTCGCCAGGCACAGCACCTGGTCGCCATATACGGCGCGGGCGCGCTCCATGATGGTGTCGGCCGGCAGCGCGTGGGGCGCGAAGTTGGCGCGGCCGGTGTCGGTTTTCCAGATGCGCAGCGCGGCGGTATTGGGCAAATGAAAACCACGGCGCTGCCGGATGTGCTTGTTGTAATCCGCAAATCCCGCGACCGCGCCATCAGCCACTTGCTCGATGTAGTTGCGGGTGGTGTCGTAATCGCGCCCCATGGCACGCCAGTCGATCGTCGAATCCGCTAAAGTGTGGCGCGCCAGTTCGGTCACGATGTACGGTTCCGAGCGCAGCTGTTCGCTGGCCGGCCGGTTGCGGCCGGTCGAGGCGTGCACCATGCTGGCGGTGTCTTCCACGCTGACGAATTGCTGGCCGTTATCCTGCTCATCGTGTTCGGTGCGGCCCAGGCAGGGCAACAGCAAGCCGACCTGGCCCGGATATAAATGCGTGCGGTTCAACTTGGTGGCAATGTGCACCGTTGATTTGCAGCGCGACAAAGCGTTGAGTACGCGTGGGCTGTCCGGTCCGGCCACGGCGAAATTACCACCCAGTCCCGTAAACGCCTGGACCGAGCCGTCGAGCAAGCCGTTGATGGCGCCGACCGCATCCAGTCCGGCTTGCTGCGGGGGGGCAAACCCGAAGACCCGCTGCAAGCCTTGCAGCCATTCCGCTTTCGGGCGGTTGGTGATGCCGACCGTGCGGTCGCCCTGCACGTTCGAATGGCCGCGTACCGGCATCACGCCCGCGCCGGGTTTGCCGACGTTGCCGCGCAACAGCATCAGATTAACCAGCATCTGGATGGTTTCAATCGCGTATTCGTGCTGGGTCAGGCCCATGCACCAGGTGGCAATGGTGGCATCCGACGCCATATAGAGGCGCGCCGCCTGCTCCAGTTGCTCCTGACGCAAGCCGCTGGCCTGTTCGATCGCGTCCCAGGACTGGGCGCGGACCACTTCGGCCATTGCCTCGAAGCCCAGCGTATGCTGGGCGATAAAGGCGTGGTCGATGATCGCCGCCGTTTTTTCAGCCGCATCGGCCGCCAGCACGGCTTTGATCATGCCCGTCAGCGCCGCCAGGTCGCCGCCCACGCGCACTTGGTAATACGCGTCGGCGATCGGCGTGCTGGCGCCGGTCAGCATTTCTCCCGGCGATTGCGGGTCGGTAAATTGCTGCAACCCGCGCTCGAGTAGCGGATTGAACACGACGATGCGGGCGCCGCGCTTTTTCGCCTCGCGCAAATCGCCCAGCATGCGCGGATGATTGGTGGCGGGGTTCTGACCAAAGACGAAAATCGCCTGCGCATGCTCGAAATCTTCGCGCGTCACCGTTGACTTGCCGACGCCCAGCGACAGCCGCAGCGCATCGCCCGACGATTCGTGGCAATAATTCGACGAATCCGGGATGTTGTTGGTGCCAAACGCGCGCGCAAACAACTGGTAGGGAAAGGCGGCTTCATTGCTGCTGCGGCCCGACGCGTAAAACACGGCGCGCTGCGGACTGTCGAGCGCGCGCAGCGCGGCCCCGGCCAGCGTAAAAGCGTGTTCCCAGCCGATTTCGCGGTAAGTGTCCGATGGCGCGTCGTACAGCATCGGCGCGGTCAGGCGGCCAATGGCCTCCAGCTGCCATTCTTCGCGCGCGCGCAAGGCCGTGACGGTATGCTCGGCAAAATACGCCGGCGTGGCGCGTTTGGGGGTGGCTTCATGGGCGATGGCCCAGGCGCCCTGCTCGCAAAAATCCACCGATTTGTCCGTCGGCGAATCCGGATACGCACAGCCGGGACAATCAATGCCTTGCGGCTGGTTGACGTGCGGCAGCGCTTTCAGCGCAGGCAATGCGCCATTGCCCTGCAGCGCGCTGGCGGCGCCGCGCAATGAGCCAAAGCCGCCGGCCGGCTTGTCGTAAGCGTGGATCGGGATGGTTTTCGAGTGTGTCATGGCAAGTTGTCTAGAGCAGTGGCGCGCACTTTATCATACGCCAAGGTCAACGCAAACGCGCTCCACCGCCGGGCCGTCATGGTTGGTTGTCATCCTGTGTGCCATGGAAAAGTTACGGTAACCGCATCGTAAAGTGTGGATCTGACTCCACAGCAAATATTTCATTTGGCCACGAATGCTTGACAGTGAACCCGGCTCCACCGTTACGATGGACACACCCGCCAACTTTCAACTTGGGAGAATTACATGAGTAAAGTAATGCTGGCCGCGCGCGCCGCCATCGTCTTGCTGACGCTGGCCCCTGTTGCACATGCGGCCCAACGCTCCAATGCGGACGATGCCGTGGCGTTGGTTAACAGAGCCATCGACTACATGAAAAAAAATGGCAATGACAAGGCCATTGCTGAATTCAACAACCTGTCCAGTCCGTTCAATGTCACCAGCGACATCAACAAGAACGGCGACCTGTACATGTTCATGTTCTATGCCAACAAAGGCGGTGTCCAGGTGGTGCACGGGAAAAATGCAAAAATTCCCGGCAAGGATGTGATCGACATGCGCGACGCGGACGGCACGTATATCATCAAGGAAATCATCAAAGCGTGTAACACCAAGGATGGCAAGGGCTGGGTCAACTATAAATGGCCGAATCCTGTCAGCGGCGCGATTGAATCGAAGCAAAGCTATGTGGTGAAGGTCGACGAATATTGCGTCGGCACCGGTATTTATAAGCCGTGACGATGGCCGTCCGTGTCGGCACCCTGCTGTTCGCATGCCTGCTTGCGTTGGCGGGAAGCGGGCGCGCCGGTGCCGAACCGGCGTCCGCGCCCCAGGCCATGGCATTGGTCAAGAAAGCCGTTGCTTACTACCGTACACATCCGGCCCAGGCCGCATACGCGGCGTTCATGAATCCGCAAGGGCCGTTCATGCAGGACGACCTGTATGTGGTGGCGCACGATATCCGAACCGGCGTCAACCTGGCCCACGGCAAGGAGCCCAGAGTGCTCGGGCAATCCCTGCTCGATTTGCGCGACAGCGAAGGAACCTACATTATTCGGGACATGATCAAGGTCGCCAACAGCCCCGGCCACAGTGGCTGGACCGAATACAAATGGCCCCATCCCGCCACCAGTAAATGGGTGCTGAAACGGACCTACACGGAAAAGGTCGGCGATATCATGATCAGCTGCGGCTACCATCCGGCGCCGGCGGCGCCGGCGCGCTGACATGACGCGCGCAGTGCCCGGCGGCGCGCGCGCCATCCTGCTGGCGTTCTCCCTCCTCAGTATTGCCGCGGTGGCCGCGCAAACCTGGTGGGATGTGCGCCAAGACCGACGCCAGACCTTGGCCGCCGCCCATGAAGCCGGTCTGGCAACGGTGCGCCTGCTCGATGAGCATGCGACGCAGACGCTGGCCGATGCGGAACGCAATCTTGACGCGGTGGTGGCGGCCGTCCAGTCGGCGGACAGCCGACAATTGCACGACGATACCGCGCTCAGCCGGGTGGTGACAAGCGGCCAGCGTGACAGCCGATTCCTCAATGCGCTGCAATTTGTCAGCCTGAGCGGCAAGCCGTATGTCAACTCCGCTGACTATCCGGCGTTCCAGTTCGATATTGAGGAACGCAGCTACGTGGCGCCGTTGCTGGCGGCGGCACAGGATCACCGCTCCCGCATCGGCCGCCCGTTCCAGCGCTTTTATGACAAGGCCATTGTGCTGCCGCTGGCGCGCAACCTGTTCGATAAAAACGGGCGCCATCTTGGCATCATTTCCATCGATATCAATGTGGCGTATTTCAGCGGCGTCTACGGGCGCATATCGAAAGACAGTGACGCGCTGGTGGCGCTGTATGCGGATCAGGGCTACACCATCGTGCGTTCGCCGTTCGACTTGCGCTATCTTGGGCAGGATATCCGCCAGGCACCGGCACTGGCCAGGATCACCGCCGCCGGCACGGAAGGCGTGCTGCTCGATGACAGTTTCCTGGCGCAACCCAGCGCGGAGCTGCGCCAGTACACGTTCCGCAAGCTGCCCGGCTACGGCATTACCACCATCTATGCGCGCACGGTCGACAGCATCCTGGCCGACTGGCTGGCGCGCATGCGTAACCGCAGCCTGCTGGCGGCCGCGGCGGGCCTGCTGATTTGCACACTGGCCGTGCTGCTGGCCCAGCATATCCGCCGGGTCCAAGCGTCGGAACAGGCGCTGCGCGAAAGCGAGCAGCGCCTCGAGCAGCGGGTGGTGGAACGGACTGACAACCTTGCCCAAGCGTATGGCGAGTTACAGCGCACCATGGCGGCGCTGACCGCCACGCAAAAGGAATTGATGCGCTCGGAGAAAATGGCGGCGCTGGGGGCGCTGGTGGCCGGTGTCGCGCATGAACTCAATACGCCGCTAGGCAACGGCGTCACCATGGCCAGCGCGTTGCAAGACCAGTTGGAGCGGACCATGGCCTCGGTGACGTCGGCGCAGTTACGCCGCTCCGAGTTGCTGGGCTCACTCGCCGAGTGCGCCAACGCCTCCGCCGTGCTGACCCGCAACCTGCTGCGCGCCGGCGATCTGGTGCAGAAATTCAAGCAGGTCGCGGTCGACCAGTCGGCCGCGCATCGGCGCCGCTACGACCTGGCCCAGACGCTGGACGAAATCATCGCCACCCTGGAGCCGATGTACAAGCACCGCCCGTATCGTCTGGAGACGGAACTCGAGGCCGGGATTAGCATGGACAGCTTTCCCGGCGCGCTGGCGCAAATCATCACGAACCTGGTCAGCAATGCCGTGGTCCATGCCTTTCCGGATGGACGCACCGGCGTCATGCGCCTGCTGGCACAACGCCACGGCGACGATGCCGTGACGCTGGTCTTCAGCGATGACGGGCCGGGCATTCCCCCGGAAGTGCTGCCGCGCGTTTTCGACCCCTTCTTTACCACGCGCATGGGCCAGGGCGGTACCGGACTGGGTATGCACATCGTCTACAACCTGGTCACCACCTTGCTGGGCGGTCAGGTCGACGTGGCCAGCAGCGGCGGCTGCCGCGTGACCATCACGCTGCCGCTGTCAGCGCCGGACCAGCCTTGATGCCGCGCGTGGTGTCACCGCTTATTGCAGCGCTTCGGACGGCCCGAAGAACTCGAAGTGGGTTTGGGTTTCTGGCACGCCCAGTTCACGCAGGTGCGACTTCACGGCCCGCATAAAGCCCGTCGGCCCCAGGAAATAGGCATCGACATCGCGGTCTTCCGGCAGCCAGGCGCCCAGTTGTTCCTTGCTCAGGAAGCCCGATGCGTGCGCCAGGCCATCGTCATCGCGTTCATAGATATAGTGGCGACGCAGTTGCGGATGCACGCCGGCCAGGTGGTCGATGTGGTCACGGAAAGCATGCACACTGTGGCTGCGGGCGGCGTGGATGAAGTGCACCGGACGCCGGGTACGCAGCGCGGCGCCCAGCATGGCCAGGGTGGGCGTGATGCCCACGCCGCCGCTGATCAGAACCAGCGGCTTGTCGCTGTCGTTCAGCACGAAGTCGCCGGCGGGCGGGAACAGGTTCACGGTGTCACCCGGTTGCACCTGATCGTGCAGGTGGTTCGACATCTTGCCGCCAGCTTCGCGCTTGACGCTGATGCGGTAGGTTTCGCCATTCGGCAGCGCCGACAGTGAATAGTTGCGGCGCTGCTCGGTACCGTCGATGTTGGCCACCACCGTGGTGAACTGGCCGGGTTGGAAAGCCAGCAACTTGCCGCCATCGGCCGGGGCCAGGATGAAGGACGTGATTTCTTCGCTCTCGGCCACCTTGCCTACCACCTTGAACGCACGCGCGCCGCGCCAGCCGCCTTCGGCGTTCGCATTGGCGTCATAGGCTTGCTGTTCGGCGCCGATCAGAATGGTCGCCAACTGGCCATAGGCCGCGCCCCACGCTGCCAACACCGCATCGGTCGCCACCTCGGCGCCCAGCACCTCGCGGATCGCGCCCAGCAGCGCGGCGCCCACCATCGGATAATGTTCAGGCAGGATTTGCAGCGACACGTGCTTGTTGACAATGGTGCCGACCAGCGGCCCGAGCGCCTCAAGACGCTCGATATTCGACGCATACATCAGGATGCTGTTGGCCAGCGCGCGCTGCTGCGTGCCGCCATGCTGGTGCGCCTGATTAAAGAATGGCACTACTTGCGGATATTCGCGGAACAGTTTTTGGTAAAAATGGCGGGTCAGCGTCTCTCCGCCCTCCTTCAGGATCGGTACGGTGGCGGTGATGATGGCGCGGTGTTCTTGGGACAACATGATGAGTCAGCCTTTCTTGAACGGGTTTCTGTTGGTCGGTTGAATGTCTTGATGTGCATCAACTATAACGGAATAAAATTAAACATGCAAACGTTTTGCATGTTTAATTGCAAGAAAAACGCCCCGGCTTGGGGCGTACTCGCAAGCCCTCAGGAACGGACCGTGTTCCGCATACTTCCATGCAACCACAGGAAGACCGCCGTGGCCGCCGCCGCGCCAGCCAGCTGCGTCAGCACGAACGCCGGGGCATCGGCCAGGCGCAGGGCGCCGGCCTCGCCCACCACCTTGGCCAGCGTCAGTGCCGGATTCATGAACGCCGTCGATGAACTGAACCAGCACGCCGCCATCACATAGGCCGACACGGCAAACGGCGCGATCACGGGCCGGGCCCGGCCGCAACCAATAAACACCGCCAGCAAGCCGAAGGTGGCGACAAATTCCCCCAGCCACTGGCCGACACCGCTGCGCTGCTGCTGGGCCGCGACCAGGAATTCCAGTCCATACATGCCGTGCACCAGCGCCACACCGGCCAGTGCGCCCGTCAGTTGCGCCACGATATACGGCACCACGTATTCCATGCGCAAGTTGCCGCGCCAGGCATCGGACAGGGTCAGCACGGGATTGAAATAGCCGCCGGAGATCCCGCCAAACGTCAGAATCAGCACCGCCAGTCCCGTACTCGATACCAGCGTCGTGATCAACTGCGCCATGGCGGCATCAGCACCGGCCAGCCGTTGTGCGGCGATGCCACATCCGCCCGAAATCGCCAGCAGCAAGGCCGTTCCCAGGCCCTCCGCCGCCATGCGTTTTGCAATGCCCATGCACGTTTCTCCATAAAAAACGTACTGTAGGGCAGCCCGTGGCAGCGTTTATCAGCCTCTGCCAATACCGGCTATCGGCCGTATGCCGCCGCATTGCCGCATCCTGCATGCGGCAATGGGCGGCTCCCGGTATCCAATGCGGACACCGGGCGCCTGTCCGTGGCAGCCGTGGACCGGCTTTGGCCGGGCTTGACACGGGATGTGGTAATTGCTCCAATGCAGGCATGTTGCTATCC
This sequence comes from Burkholderiaceae bacterium, assembly GCA_019751755.1. Lineage (GTDB taxonomy): Bacteria > Pseudomonadota > Gammaproteobacteria > Burkholderiales > Burkholderiaceae_D > Rugamonas. Next base: position 12,965 of record JAIENA010000079.1, read on the forward strand.
AACCTGATCCATTACCTGGTATTGCCTCCCATAAACCTGCTGTTGGTTGCACTCGTCGGCCTGGCGCTACGCCGGCGCTGGCCCCGGACCGGTCGCTGGCTGTCGCGCGGCGCTCTGGCCTTGCTGCTGGTCATCAGTACGCGCTTTGTAGCCAACCTGCTGATGGCGCCGCTGGAAACCACCCCGCCCCTGACGTCCGAGGCCGCGCGCGGCGCGCAGGCCATTGTGGTCTTGTCGGCCGGCGTCCTGCAGAGCACGCCGGAGTACAACGGCGACGACGCACCGGACAGCCTGGCGCTGGCGCGCATGCGCTATGCCGCCAAAGTGCAGCACGAGACGGGCTTGCCGCTGCTGGTGACGGGTGGAAAACTTAACAGTACGCAAGCGCAATCGCTGGCGGCCAGTATGGCGGCCGGACTGCGCAACGAGTTTCGTACCGAGGTCAAATGGGTCGAGGAAGCCGCCACCACCACGGCGGAAAATGCTTCCGACAGCGCCGCCATCCTGTTGCCGGCCGGGATCCGCCGCATCGTGCTGGTGACCCACGCGGTGCACATGGAGCGTGCCGTGCTGGTCTTCCGCAAGGCGGGCTTTGAGGTGGTGCCGGCACCTACCGTGTATTTCTCGCATGGGCCGTTTACCCCTTGGCAACTACTGCCCAGCGCATCCGCCTTCAGCGTCAGCTACTACGCGATCTATGAATGGATCGGTCTGACGTGGTACCGCATGCGGCATTGATTGCCGTTTGCTCAAGCCTGCGTCATATTGGTCAGGAAACGATCCTTGGCTTGGCGTGCGCGCTGCAATGGTTCACGCTGCTCGTGCAAGGTCGCTTCGATACGCTTGCGGTCGCTGATGTCGCGGATGGCGTTCATCAGCATCGCCCCCTCTTCCGTATTGATCGGAGGCAGTGAAATCCCGCGCCCCTTCCGTCGGAGCAAGACTTCATAGTCCCAGGCACCGCCGCTGCGCTTCAGCGTCTGGATAAAGGTGCGCCAGTCCTGTCCTTGCATGCCGATCAACTCATCTGGAGCGTGAATGGTTCAAGTAGCCAGCCCATCGGTGCTGGTGGCTGGTGTTGGGCTTGGCCTATTAAATTGTTCGTTAATTGCATTTTGAACTACCAGCGCATGCCTGACGTTGTTTTTCTAGCGGCCCATCGCGTCGCTTAAGCTCTGCGGTGCAGCGCTTGAAATAACAAATCATTACAATTACGCACTGTTCAGGCTGCCGCTCGACGCGGCATACTGCGGTGTTTTCACCTTGTTGCGGTGCATTGCACCAAATAGCAAAATGTAAAAGGCTTCTATTGCGATATAGAAATAAGTGGTACGATGGCCCTGAATGTCTAGCAATAGAAGATTAATATAAAGGCAACTTTCCAATGGAATTATTCAACAAGTCGGGCATTTTGGTCGCGGCAGTGCTGGTGACTGTGGGCGTACTGATCGGTGCTCAGGCAAAGGATGACATGGTGCCTCCGCCCACTGTGATCGAAGCGACGGCCCAGAAATTGAATAAAGAAGGGAATTTTGTTGCAGAGCGGCGTTTGCGCGAATGGGCTGCACAAGGCTCGGCCGTGGCGCAACGCGAATTGGCTGGCTATTACCAGGCGGATCCTGCACGTCGTGCTGAAATGTTGCAATTACTGGAAGGCGCTGCGCGCGCCGGCGATTCGCAGGCCGCCATCCAATTGGGGCAGTTGCGTGAATCGGGACATGGACTCGGCGCCGACCACATGAAAGAGGCCGCCGCTTCGCATACCGCCGCCAACACCGCCGCTCGCTACTAAGTAAGCAGTACAATTCCTCCAAAACAGTCAATCACCTGACGGGCCCGACAGGGCCCTCCTCCCCCTTTGCGTTGCGCTGGCGCAAAGGCATGCCCGCTTAGACGCCTACCCTGAAGCAGTTACTGCCCAGGAGAGCGCCATGCCTCATCTGAACTGCCGGCACCTCGCCGCCATCTTACTGCCCGCCCTGTTGGCCGCCGCCGGCTGCCAACATGAGCCCGATCCGGCACAGCTGATCGCCTCGGCCACCCGCCACCAGGCCGGCGGCGACAACCGTGCCGCCATCATCGAACTAAAAAACGTCCTGCAACATCAGCCCGCGCATGGCCCTGCCCGCCTGCAACTCGGCGACGTGTACCTTGAGAGCGGCGACATGCAGTCGGCGGAAAAAGAATTCCGGCGCGCCCAGGATGCCGGCGCCGTGCCGGCCGCCTTGTGGCCGCGGCTGGCAACGGCGCTGCTACAGCAGCAGCGCTACCAGCAGGTGTTGACTGAACTGTCCGACGATGCCGCGCTACCGCCCGCGGCGCAGGCCGAAGTACGGGCGCTGCGGGGCTACGCCTTGCTTGGATTGCAGCGCAACACCGAAGCCGCCGCCCTGTTCGCGCAGGTTTTAGCGGCACATCCAGGTCACGCCACGGCGCTGTTGGGGCAGGCACGCATGGCATTGCAGGCAGGCGATATGACCCAGGCGCTGGCATTCGCCAACCGGGCGGTCGCCGCGCAGCCCGACCATATCGAAGCCTTGCGCCTGCTGGGCGACTTGCAACGGCGCGCCGGCAACCCGGCGCAGGCACTCGACAGCTACCGAGCGGCAACCAAACGCCGTCCGGGCCACCTGCAAGCCCGTCTGGACGCGTGCGCGCTACTGGCGACCCACGAACGCCTGGAGGAAGCACACAAAGAATTGGCGCAGGCGGTCCGGATTGCTCCCGGCAGCGCCGCCGTGGTGTATACGCAGGCCTTGCTGGCGTTGCAGGAGAAAAAGTATGCGGCGGCGCTGGAACGCCTGCAACAGATTTTGCGCGTGGCACCGGAGCACCCGCCATCCAACCTGCTGGCCGCCGGCATCTTCCTGGCACAAGCCAATTTTCCGCAAGCGGAACAACATATCCAGCATTTCCTGGCGGCGCAGCCACATGATGCCTATGGCACCCGGATGGCCGCCATCATAGCGCTGCGCACTGGCAAGGCCGGCAAGGCCGTGGCCATGCTGGAGCCGCTGCTGGAACGCTATCCCGACGACAGCGACATGCACGCCGTCGCCGGTGAAGCCTATCTGCGCGTGCAGGCTTACGCCAAGGCCTCCGGCTGCTTCGACAAAGCCGCCGCCAAGGGCACGGGCGCCACGACGGCATTGCGCACGTCGCAGGCGCTGACGCAACTGGGAATCGGCGACAACCAGCGCGCGGCGGCGGTGCTGGAGCAGGTTTTACAGGCATCGGCGACCGATGCGCCGGATGGTGCGCGGCAGCGCGCCGGCGCACTGCTGGTGGTGGCGCACCTGCGCGCGGGCGACTATGACAAGGCACTGGCGGCAGCCCAGGCCCAGGAAAAGCAGCAAGACAATCCGGCCTTGCAAAACCTGAAGGGCGGCGTCTACCTGGCCCGCAAGGAACCGGAGCAGGCGCGCCGGGCGTTCGAGGCGGCGCTGCGGTTGCAGCCGGGCTACCTGCCGGCGCTGCAAAACCTGGCGCAGCTCGATATGCTGGCAGGCCAGCCCGAATCGGCCCGCCTGCGCTATGAAGCGGCGCTGGCGCGCGACAGCGGCAATACCGACCTCATGATGGCGCTCGGCCAACTCGCCGCCCGGCGCGGCCAGCAGAGCGCGGCGCGTGACTGGCTGCAACGCGCGCACCAAACGGCGCCCGACGCCCTTGCCCCCGCCTTGCAACTGGCCACCTGGCTGCTGCACACGGGCGAGCTGCCGCGAGCCCTGGCGCTGGCGCAACAACTGCAAGCGGCCAACCCCGCCAATACCGAAGCGCTGGCCTTGCTGGCGGCGGCCCGCGCTGCTTCGCGCGACAGGGAGGGGGCGCTGGAGAGCTACACCGACCTCGCGGGCCGCTTGCCGGACAGCGTCACGGCGCAATTGCAACTGGCCGGCGCCCACATGGCATTGGAGCGGCCGGCCGAGGCGCTGGTGGCGGTGCGCAAGGTGCTCGCCTTGCAACCGGAGCATGGTCTGGCGCTGGCCACAGCGGTTCGCTTGCTGACGGGAGTGCGCTCCTGGGACCAGGCACTGGCGCTGGCCAGGCCGGCGCAATCCCGCGCCGCCACCGCCGCGCTGGGCTACCGGCTGGAAGGCGACATTGAAATGGCGCGCGGCCGCGCGGCGGCGGCGCTGCCGCTGTACCGCAAGGCCTATACCATGGAAGCCAGCGGTCCACTGGTGATTTCACTGCACCGCGCACTGACGGCGGCCGGCAAGCCCGACGATGCGGCCAAACAGGTCAGCAACTGGCTGGCAAGCCATCCAGGCGACCTGCCAACCCGCCTGTACCTGGCCAGCACGCTGGTGGCGGCAGCCGATTATCGCGCCGCGATTGGCCACTTGGAACAGGTGCTGGCGGCCGAACCGAATCACGTGGTGGCGCTCAATGATTTGGCCTGGAGCTGCCAGCAAACCGGTGACAAGCGCGCCCTGGCTCTGGCCGAAAAAGCCCATGCGCTGGCGCCGGACAATCCCACCGTCGCCGATACCCTGGGCTGGATCCTGGCGCAACAAGACCAGCCCGGCCGCGCCGTGCCGCTGTTGAAAAAGGCGACCGACAACGCACCGGCCGCAAGCGACATCCGCTTCCATTACGCCAGTGCCCTGCTGAAAGCGGGCGACCGTGGCGAAGCGAAGCGCCAGTTGCAACGCCTGCAGGCCGACAGCGGTTACCGACAGCAAGCCGAAGTTCGGGCACTGCTGGCCGGTCTGCACTGAGCCGTGGCGGCTTGCGATATGCCAGTCGATAGCAGTGGATGGCGGTGGATAGCAGTGGATGGCGGGGCCGCTGATAACAGGGCGGCCTGTGGCGTGCTGTTCTATGACGCCGATTGCCTGTTGGCGCCGGACGGCGGCTGGTAGCGCCCGGGCGCGATCAGCCCATGCGGGTCCAACGCGACCTTGATGCGACGCACGGTACGCCAGAAACCGTCGCCGGCCGGGTCCAGCGCCGCCATTGATTGCAATCCGACCCGGTAGGGCAAATAACCCGCCACCATCAGCGTGTCAAATAGCGCGTGGTAGCAAGCCTGGGCGTCGGCGCTTTCGCGCGCATCCGCCTTGTCGTAGGCCACCGTCAAGACCCCGCCCAGCGCGCGCTCGGTGATCATGCTGAAGGTGGCAAACAGGTCAAAGCCGTGACGAACATACAGCGGCGCCGCCAGCGCCATCACCGCCTGCAGATCCGCGCCCCGCATCGGCAACACCGGCGACAGCCACAGCAAACCGCAATTATCGCGCGCGGGATCGGCGCCGGCGGGGAAATCCGGCGGCAAGCCGCCCTGGCGCCGCCAATAGGCGCCAGCCAGGAAGCGCCCGTCCGGCCGCCCCCGGTTCATATTGAACAGCGAACGTCCCAGCGCCACCCGCGCGGCCAACTTGCGCCCCGCCGCTGTCGTGCCCAGCAAGCGTGCCATCGTGCCGGCCAGCGCCAGCTGGCGTTCGTCGATAAAGCGTGGCGCCAGCTTCAATGGCGCCAGCGCCTGGCGCAGCGCATGGCGCGCAGCCGCGACCTGGCGCGTGCTGCCATACAATGCACCGGACACCGTCCACGCCGCGATACCGGCCGCTTGGCACAGCGCAACGCGCGTCTGCTCCGGCAGCGGCCGCGTGACAATATCGCGCGGATAGGTCATACCGCCCGACAGCACCCGTAAGTCGTTGCCAATATGGATCACCGAACGCAAGGTCCCGTCCATCCGCAGCGGACGTAACGCATCAACCACGGCCGCCACCCCGTCCTGGCTCGGCACATTGCACAGGAAATGCGACAGCGCCGCCGACTGCGGCATCAGCCACAGCCCGAGGCTGGTGACGATGCCAAGGCTGGACTGGGTAAACAAGCCATCTATCCACGGTCCCAGCCCGTAGGGAAACACCCGAGCGGCACGCGCATCCGGGTAATGCGTGTAGCCGGTGCCAACCACGTCGCCGTCCGCCAGGACCACTTCCATGCCGCACACATGCTGGACCCGGTTGCCATAGGGCGAATGGCCAAAACCCCGTTCCAGGATATTACCCACCAGGCTGGTATCGGGCCCCGCCCCGGTGCAATCGAGCCAGTACGGAAAATGGTGCTCGGCCAGGAATTGCGACAGCTGGCCTTGCGTGACGCCGGGTTCGATCACCACGTAGCCGAGCTCGGCATTGGCTTCGAGGATGCCGCGCATGCCGGACAGGTCGACGATCACCTGCCCCGGCAATACCGCGCACGCGTCGCCATACCCCCAGTTGCGCCCGGTGCTGAGTGGATACAGCGCGGTGCGGTAGCGCGCCGCAACCCGGACGACATCAACCACCTGGCCACGGTTTTGCGGCAGCAGGATCGCGGACGGCCGCGCAGGCCACAACGCGGTACTGCTGGCGTAGGCATCGAGCGTGGCCGGGTCCGAGCGCACCTGGGCATCCCCCAGCACGACGCGCCATTCCGCCAGCGCTGCGGCCAGCCGCTCCGGCACCGAACTCATCCCCGCCCCCGCATCAGCCGCGCCGTGATACCCGCCTCGTCGCTGGCGGGGAAGAAATACGGATAGAACGAACGCTCGTCACCATGGTTTTCCATCAGGCCACCATAGCGCTGGATTTGCGCCCCCATCTGTTCCAGGTCCAGCCGCAACAACACCGCCGGCGCGCCCACCCGCGAACAGTTGCGCTGGGTACCGCAAGGACTGAAGCCGAGCATGCGCCGGTAGAACATCACGTGGCGGGGGTTAACCTCGATCACATAATCAGTATGGCCATGAATATGATGCGCATACAGGTAGGAAATATGGATCAACCCGGCAAACACCCGCCGCGTCGCCCCCTTGTCAATCGCCAGCCGCGATGGCTCGCACAGGCGCCGGCCCTGTCCGCGCAAGTGGTCCAGTTCATGCCGGAAGTTCTCATCGGCCGGCAAGCCCAGGGGCGGGTCATCAAGGCACAGTGTCATGGTGCCCACGGTGACACCGACCGCCTCCGCATACAACGTAATGCGGTTGGGACCATGCGCCGCATGGGGATCAATGACATAGCCACGCCAGCCATACATTTTCTTTAACAGGACACTGGCCGCCTCGCGCTCATGGCGCGAATTCGCCAACCGCAAATGAAACACCTGGCGGTCGATCTCGTGGTCCTCGGCCGGATCATGGGCACCCTCGGCGATCACCATCTCGCGCATGCCGGGGCGATCTTCAAATGAAATAATCGTGTCATTGTCCACAGTACCTCCGTTGGGTTTTGGCAGCTTGGACCAACCTCCGGCAAATAAGTTCCCTGCGCCGCAACAATTTGTCAGGCACTGTCGATTTTCTTCGCAAACCACGGCAGGCGCTACGCCTCACGCCGCCAAGTGATTGTTTTATATATCTTTTTAAAACAGGCACGGATGCTGCTGTAGTGGGCTTACCGCATCCATGCGGCCCACCCATGAAAGGAACAGCACGCCATGAAAACCACGAAACTCCTGCTGGCGGCGGTCACCGCCCTCGCAGTGGCCAACCCAGCCAGCGCCTCGACCTTCGCGTCCGCCATCCTCGACATCACGAATTTCAAGTTGGTGCATTCATCCGGCGCCGATTACACTGTTGGCAATTTTGCCAATCTGGCCGGCACCAATGACGCCCACGCCACCGCACAACTCAATGGCGTGTTCGCCAACGCCGCCGATTCCCGGTCGATCCTGGCCGCCGTGCCACCGAATGTCGCGCAACAGTGCCTGGGCGCCTGCATGCCGATCGCGGCCGACACGTTTACGCCGATCGCCGGCCTGCCACCGATCATCAACACCTTCGGCCATGCCGACCAGAAACTGAGCGGCTCATCGATCATGATCGGCGCCACGCCGGCCGGCGCCCATGCCTCGACGCGGGCCGATGCCTCCACCGCGGTCAATGCGGTCGCTTCGGGCAATTCCGATGTCGGCACATCGACCACCTTCCGCTTTGTGATGGGCGCGTCCGACACCATGACCGTCTCATTCACCGGCAATCCCTATACGCGGGCACTGGTCACGCCCGGCTCCGGCGCCGTTTCGAACGCCAATGCCCGGCTGTCGTGGTCGATCAATATCCTCAACGTGACCACCGGTGCGACCGAACTGGCCTATGCACCGAATGCGCTGAACGCCGGCAGTATCCGCAGCGCCACCCATGCGGCGCCGGCCGATCTGATCTATGCACCCGGGGCCAGTGCGTTCTCCGCCACTACCGGCATGCTGATGGCAGGCAACGAATATCAGATCACCATCAACCACAATTCGCTGGCTAATACCTTGCAGGCGGTACCGGAGCCCGCCTCGCTGGCCATCCTCGCGACCGGTTTGCTGGGCATGGGGTTCCTGGGCCGCCGGCGCCGCAGCTAACGGCGGCGCGGACCGCGCAGACTGGTTGATGCCGCTCAAGCCCGGTGAAAACTCGGGCCGGGCGGCATGGCGCCCTTCCTATAATCGATCCACAGGCTGCCGCAGGCGCCGCCCATATGCCTGGGACGATATATGGAAGAGTTATTACAGCAACTACAGACAGCCGCCCACTGCGTCTGGACATACCGCTGGCGCACCGCAGCCGTCACGTGGGTGTGCGCCCTGGCCGGCTGGAGCGGCGTCGCCATGCTACCCAATATTTATCAGACCTCGGCCCGCGTGTTTGTCGACACGCAAGGCATCCTGAAACCACTGCTGTCCGGTATGACCAGTGTCCCCAACGTGGAACAGCAGGTGGCGATCATGAGCCGCACTTTACTCAGCCGCCCCAACATCGAGCGCGTCATGCGCATGGTCGACCTCGATTTGCGCCAGGTCACTGCACGCGACCACGAAATCCGGATGGAGGAATTATTAAGCCGTATCCGCATTGCCGGAACCGGCAGCTACGACATTTACACTATCACCTATAGCGACCGCGATCCGCGCCTGGTGCGCGATATTGTCCAGTCGCTGCTGGCGATTTTCGTGGAAGGCAGTTTCCGAGGCAAAAAAGGCGAGTCGGAAAAAGCCGTGCAATTCATCGATGAGCAGATCAGTACGTACGAAGCCAAATTGCAGGCTGCCGAAGAGTCCGTCAAAGATTTCAAGTTGCGCCATAACGCGCTGTTGCCGCGCCCCGGCCAGGATTATGGCGCGCAATTACAGCAATCGGCCGATGCCCTCAGTACCGCGCGGCTGGAACTGCTGGAAGCGCAACAGACCCGGGATACGATACGCCAGCAGGTTCCGGCCTTCTTGCCCACAGTGGCGCCCCTGGCGCCGGCAAAGAGCGGGCCGCCAGCCATCAATGAAGCGGATCTGGACGTCCGCATCGGCGCGCTCTACAAGACGCTCGATACGCTGCGTTTGCAATACACGGAACAACACCCCGATGTGCTCGCGGCACGGCGCCTGCTGGCCCAACTGGAACAGCGCAGGACGGACCACATGCTGGAACCGGGTCAGGACGACGACCCGGGACGACGCTACAGTCCCATGCTGCAACAAATCAAGGTGGCGCTGACCGATGCGGATGGCAAAGTCGCCGCCTTGCGGGCCCGCGTCCGGGAATTGACGGTGCGCCACGCGCGGCTGGAAGGACTCAGCAAGGCGGTGCCGGAACTGGAGTCGCAACTGGCGCAATTGACCCGCGACTATCAGATCAACAAGGAAAACTACGAAAAACTCATCGGTAAGCGCGAAGCAGCCAAGCTATCAGGCAACCTGAGTTCAACACAGGAAATGATGAACTTTCGCATTATCGATCCGCCCACGTTGCCGGTGCGTCCGGTCAGCCCGAATCGCCTGCTGCTCAACAGTGGCGTACTGGTCATGGCGCTGGCGGCCGGCCTGCTCACCGCGCTGGCGGCCAACCGCAGCCGGCCGCATTTCGACAGCCTGCGTGAATTGCGTGAGGTCAGCGGCATGCAAGTGATCGGCGTGATCGCCAGGCACTGGACCCCGGCGCAGTTGCAGGTCCGCCAGCGCAACCGGGCTGGCTTCGCCGCCTTGCTGGGGGGATTGCTGCTGTCCTACGGCACCCTGATGGCCTACACCGCCGCCAGCGATGGCCGGGCGGTGGTCGCCGAATGGCCTACGCGCTGACCGGCAGGTACCCATCATGCGCCATATAAACTTCCCTACGCTGCCGCCAGCCGCCATGGCGTTACCAACGGTACCGGTCCATGCCGTGGTGGCGGAGGAATTCAGGATCATCAAGCGGCCGCTGCTAAGGAGGTTGCGGGATGGCGACGGCGCCAGGTGCAACCTGATTGCCGTCACCAGCGCCGCGCATGGCGAAGGGAAAAGTTTTTGCGCGCTGAACCTGGCACTGAGCATGGCGATGGAGCGCGATACCACGGTCTTGCTGGTCGACACCCACATGGCGGCGCCATCGCTGCCCGCCATGCTCGGTCTTCCGGATGGTCCCGGCATGATGGAATTGTTGATGGATGATACGTTAAATGCCGCCGATGTCATTATCAAGTCGAGCCTGCCGACGCTCAGCATCCTCCCGGCCGGCAAGACGCATCACCATGCTGCGGAATTGCTGGCCAGCCGCGATATGGAACGGTTATTGGCGGAACTGGCGTCACGCTATGCGGACCGCGTCATCCTGTTTGATACCGCCCCCTTGCTGGTGACGACGCAAGCCAGTGTGCTGGCGGCCCAAATGGGCCAGGTGGTGCTGGTGGTGGATGCGGAAAGCACCACCCATGCGGCGCTGGCCGAAGCGCTGCGCCAACTCGAACCCTGCCCCCATATCCACCTGGTTTATAACAAGGCGCGTGTCAAGCCGGCGCCACCGGTGTACCGCTCCCGGTAAGCCCCCCCTCACCGCAAGGAGATGCGATGGCAATGCCCACCACCATGCAACTTGCCCGTCAGGCGAGCTCAGCCTGTGCCCCTCTGGTGGTCCATATCACCGATACACTGGACTGCGACACCGAGGGAAGTCTGTTGAGCCTGCTGCATCAAATGCCGCCGGGGCGCTATCGCCATGTCATCATCGGCTGGCGCCACGGCGCCATGTGGGAATTGCGCCATAGCGGCCACCTGGCCCAGGTGGTGCACATGCCGGCGGCGAGCGGCGACCTGGCGTCCACCGGTGTTCCACAGCTAATCCGGCTGTTTCGCCGCTTGCGCCATTTGCGACCGGCGCTGATCCACACCCACAGCGCGGCGCTGCAATGGCTGGCGGCGCTGGCCGGGGTCCCGGTGCGCCTGCATGGCGCCAGCGCCAGCGCCCAGCCGCCGTCGCGTCACGGTCTGCGCAGCTGGCTGCGCAGGCTGCTATCGCCGACCGGCCCGAAGCACGCGCATGCGGCGGTCGATTGTGCGCAATTCCACCCCCGCCTGGGACCGGCCGCTGCGCTGGGGCCGGCCGAATTCCTGTGTGATAACGCCTGCGTGATCGGCATGGCCGGGCCGATGGATGGCGCCCACGGCCACGTGCGGCTGGTGCAGGCCTTCCTGCGTTTGCTGGCGGAGCATGGCGCGACCACGCCGCTGCGCCTGCTGATGCTGGGCGAAGGCCCCGAACGCGCCACGTGTAAAGCGTTGTTGGCAACCGCAGGCGCCAGCCATCTGGCGTGGCTGCCCGGACAGCGCGACGATGTGGCGCGCCTGATGCGCATCATGGATGTCTACGCGGCCCCCGAGTGCACGCCAGACTCCGCCCTGCCCCTGCTGCAGGCCATGGCCAGCGGCTTGCCGATAGTCGCCTGCCAGGGCGGCGCGCACAGCCGCCTGGTGCAAACCGGCTGGACCGGCGCACTGGTGCCGCATGGCGACGCCGTCATGTTGGCCGATACCCTGGCCGATTACGCCAAGCTGCCGGGACTGGCCCGGCGCCACGGCATGCGTGGCCGGCGCCAGGTGTTAAGCCACCACAGCCTGTCAGCGGTGGCGCAGCATTACACGCAGTTATATGACAGCCTGATACCACGCGCGGAGACGGCCGCCTGGGAGCGCTGGGTTCGCTTTAAATAAGGCTTGGCATAACAACGGCGGCGGCGCCCCCAGACGGTGCCGCTGGTGCAGGGGCCATTGCGTCCTGTCGCAGCGGCAGCCTGGGCAATGCGCGCAGAGTGGACGGCCTACAATATTGCCGAGCTAACTGTTGCAGTGGTCAAGCGGCATCAATTGATACCGCTTGGCGTTTAGCGGATGCCGTGATGGCTCATCAAGTCGTACAGCGTGGGCCGACTGACGCCCAGCAACTCTGCTGCGCGCAAGATATTGCCATCGACCCGGCCCAGCGCTTTGACCATCACCCGGTATTCGGCCGCGTCGCGCGCCTGGCGCAGGTTGACATTGTCGTCTACCACCGTGCCGGCGGCGGGCAAGCCCAGGTCTTCGAGCAAGATCACCGGACCGTCAGCCATGATGACGGCGCGCCGCACACAATTTTCCAGCTCGCGTACGTTGCCCGGCCATTGGTAGGCTTCGATCGCCGCCAGTGCCTGCGGGTGGAATTGCAAATGCCGACGCGCGCTGGCACAGCAGCGGTTTTTCACATGGTGCGCCAACAGCAGCGCATCGCCGCAGCGTTCGCGCAGCGGCGGGATCGGCAACACGATTTCACTGAGGCGGTAATACAAATCTTCCCGGAAGCTCCCTTGCGCGACTTGCGCCGGCAAATTGCGATGGGTGGCGCAGACCACCCGCACGTCAACCGGAATTTCATGCCGGCCACCGACCCGTTCGATCACCCGTTCCTGCAGGAAGCGCAGCAATTTCCCCTGCAGCGCCGCCGCCATATCGCCGATTTCGTCCAGAAAAAAAGTGCCGCCATGGGCCAACTCGATCTTGCCCTGCATTTGGCGACCGGCGCCGGTGAAAGCGCCCTTCTCATGACCGAACAATTCACTTTCCAGCAATTGCTCGGGGATCGCGGCGCAATTAATGGCAATAAATGCCCGACGCCGGCGCGGGCTGAGCCGGTGTATGCCCCGTGCCAGCACTTCCTTGCCGCAGCCGGACTCCCCCAGCAGCATCACGCTGGCCGAAGTGGGCGCGACTTTCTCGACATCGCGGCACAGTTTCAGCATGCCCGCATCGCGCGACACCAGGCCGGCCAGCGGCGAATCCTGTTCGATCTGCAACATGCGCTTGTGTTCGACCTGCACCGCGTGCAGGAAAAACGCCCGCTCCACCATCAGTTGCAACACATCGAGTTCCATCGGCTTCTGCTGGAAGTCATAAGCGCCCATGGCGATGGCTTTCAAGACATTGGCGCGGTCCTGGTTCCCGGACAGGATGATGACCTTGGTTTCCGGCGCCGCCGCCAGCACGTCCGCCAGCAGCGCCAGCCCGACCTTGGCGCTATCGGGCTCCGGCGGCAAGCCCAGGTCCATGGTGACGACGGCCGGCTGATGGCGCCGCAATTGCGCCATGGCCTGTTCCGGGTTGCCCGCCACCAGCACCTCGTAATCATCGAGGCCCCAGCGCAACTGGCGCTGCAGCCCCGGATCGTCTTCCACTAACAGCAGCTTTTTCCTGGTCATCTTTAGCCTCCCGATGATGGATGCGGCACCGGCTTAACGGTGGCTTAGCCATCATCCCGCCCGATGCCCGGCGCGGCTTTGCGCCGCCGCAAACGGGCCTGCCGCGCAGCGTCCGCCCATTGAAAATGACCGTTCCATGACAGGGAAGCGGCAAATCGCTTATAGTCTTGCTTCTCTCGAGCAAACTTGACGATTAAATTCAATGAAATTCGATGTCGCTATCGTCGGCAGCGGCCTGGCCGGCTTGTCGGTGGCCTTGCACCTGGCGGAAACCCGTAAAGTCGCAATTATTTCCAAACGCAAACTACTGGATGGCGCCAGCAATTGGGCGCAGGGCGGCATTGCCGCCGTGCTCGATTCCGGCGACAGCCATGACCAGCACATCGCCGATACGCTGGTGGCGGGCGGAGGCCTGTGCGACGAGGCGGCGACCCGCTTTATCGTGGAAAACGGCCGCGCCGCGATCGAATGGCTGATTGAACAGGGCGTCCCGTTTACCCGCGACGACAGCGCTGAAATGGGTTTCCACTTGACCCGCGAAGGCGGCCACAGCCAGCGGCGCATCATCCACGCGGCCGATGCCACCGGGCATGCGGTGCAAGTGACGTTGGAACAAAAAGTGCGCGCCCATCCGAACATCAGCCTGTTCGAGCACCACTGCGCCATCGATTTGATCACCTCCGACAAGCTGGGGCCGAAATCGGCGCCGCACAGCGCGCAGCCGCATTGCCATGGCTTGTACGTGCAGGACGTCAACACCGGCGACGTGCACACGGTGGCCGCCGAACACACGGTGATGGCCACCGGCGGCGCCGGCAAGGTCTACCTGTACACCACCAACCCGGACACCGCCAGCGGCGACGGCATCGCCATGGCGTGGCGCGCCGGCTGCCGCGTGGCCAACATGGAATTCATCCAGTTCCACCCGACCTGTCTGTACCACCCTTACGCGAAATCGTTCCTGATCACCGAAGCCATCCGTGGCGAAGGCGGTTTGCTGAAGCTGCCACCGGAAGCCGGCGCCGCCGCCGGCAGCCGCTTTATGCTGGCACACGATGAGCGCGCCGAGTTGGCGCCGCGCGACGTGGTGGCGCGCGCCATCGACTTTGAAATCAAGAAGCGCGGCCTCGATTACGTTCACCTCGACATCAGCCACAAGCCGGCCGACTGGCTCAAGGAACACTTCCCGACGATCTATGCGCGTTGCCTCGAGCTGGGCATCGACATCACCAAGGAACCGATTCCGATCGTTCCGGCGGCGCACTACACATGCGGCGGCGTGGTGACGGATTTGTCCGGTCGTACCGACTTGCCGGGCCTGTATGCGGTGGGCGAGACCGCGTATACCGGCTTGCACGGCGCCAACCGCCTGGCCTCCAATTCACTGCTCGAATGCGTCGTGATCGGCCGCGCCTGCGCGCAGGACATCGAAGCGAAGGAACGCATCGGCACACCCTACCTGCCGGACTGGGATGAAAGCCGCGTCACGGACGCCGATGAAGAAGTGGTGATTTCCCATAACTGGGATGAATTGCGCCGCTCGATGTGGAATTACGTCGGCATCGTGCGTACCACCAAACGCCTGGAGCGGGCGCAGCACCGGATCGCGCTGCTGAAGGAAGAAATCGACGAGTATTACCGCAATTTCCGCATCACCAGCGACTTGCTGGAGTTGCGCAACCTGGTCGACGTCGCCAGCCTGATCGTCAACAGCGCCTTGCAGCGGCGCGAAAGCCGTGGCCTGCACTTCAGCCGCGACTATCCAGAGACCTTGCCCAAGGCGCTGCCCAGCGTGCTGACGCCGGACCGCCGCTGAGGCCCGGTCGCTGACGCCGCGCTCCTGACGTACGGTTGACGCACGGTTGATACGCCAGCGGCGCGCTAAGGCGCGTCGACGCCGTGGCGCTGCAACAACTTGCGCCATTCGCCGCTGTCGACCAGGCGCTGGAATTCCACGTCGAAGGCGCGCCGCAATCCGTCGTGGCTGGCGCCCGGCGGAAACGCGAAGTACGCATCCTGCACATCGATTGGCGTCGGCAATGCGCTGACCACCCCCAGCAATCCCAGCCGGCCGAGAATCGTTTCGGTATCGCGCCGGGTGCTGGCGAACAATTGCACGTGACGATATGCCAGCATGCGCAAGCCACTTTCCACCCTGTTGGTCACGCTGACATGCATCAGCGGCCGGGCTTGGTCAAACGCGGCGCCATAAGCCCAGCCATTCAACACGGCAACGCGCTGGTTCTCCAGCGCGGCATAATCGCCGCGCCACGTGGGCGTGACGTCATTGCGCATATAAAACACCAAACGATCCTGGAAAAATGGCAACTGCGAGAACGCCATGATTCGTTCGCGTTCGGGCGTGCGGTACGGCGCCACCAGGATATCGGCCCGGCCGCTGGCCACCAGCGCCTGGGCCCGCGCCCACGGATACAACTCAAAACGAACCGTGTGTCCCATCTGGCGCGCGACCTGACGCACGATTTCAGGGCCGAGGCCAACGGTGACGCCTTCCCCGTCGCGCTCATAGACTTTTTCAAAATGGGTACTGACCACCACCAGTTCGCGCGCCCACAGCGTGCCCGGAATGACGGCCGCCAGCAGCAAGGCGCACAGCCGAACGCAGCACTGCCGCCAACGACCTTGATCGCAGTGAGAGTGGCGACGGCGAGGATGGCGCTGATCGTTCGATAACGTCATGGCACGATGACTTCATGGCGCAGCCCCAGTTTGCGCAACTCGCCGCTGTCCACCATGCGCTGGAACGCGGCATCGAAATCGCGCCGCAAGGGGTCAAACCGGGAATCGCGCGGGAAAGCGAAATAGCCTTCCTGCATATCAATCACCTTGGGCAGCATGGCGATCTGGCCCACCAGCCCCAGCCGCCCCAGCACCGGTTCGGTATTGCGGCGGTTGCTGGCAAACAGGTGCACATGCTGGTAAATCAGCATTTTCAGGCCGCTGTCCACACTGTTGGCGACACTCAGGCGCAACTGCGGCCGGGCCTGGTCAAACGCGGCGCCATAGGCCCAGCCATTGAGCACGACGATACGCTGTTCGCCGAGAGTGCCGAGATCACCGTTCCAGCTGGCGTTGGCATCGGCGCGCGCATAAAACACCATCTGGTCCTGGTAAAACGGCAGCCGCGAAAACAGCATGGTTTGCTGGCGCTCGGGGGTTTTATAGGGGCCGATGAGGATATCGGCCTTGCCCTGGGCGATCAGGGCCTGGGCGCGCGCCCACGGATACAGCTCGAAGCGCACGGTATGGCCCATGCGCTGGGCCAGCACCCGCACCACCTCCGGTCCGAGCCCGACGATATCGCCGTCCTGGCCACGCTCGAACACCCGCTCAAAATGGGCGCCGATGGCCAGCAGTTCCCGCGCCGACGCCAGTGGCGCGGCGCCGAGTGCGGCGTACAACATGGTTGCCAATAGCTTGCGCATAAGCCCCTCCCAGTTGCCCCATCATAACATCAGGGGTCCGAAAGGCAATCGCCGCGTGGCGTGGCAGCCGCACCCGGGCGCCAGGCTGGCCGCCCCAGGAATGCTCCCCGGAACGGTGCCATCACTGCCAGCGCCGCCCACCGTCCAGCCGTTTGGCCTCAGCCGTTAAAACCCTTGCCTTCGGCCGCCAGACGTACCAGCAGCGGCGCCGGTTGCCAGGCATCGCCATGGCGGCCACCGGCCATGCGTTCCATCGCCGCCAGCACATTCGGCAAGCCCACCGTGTCGGCATAGAACATCGGGCCGCCGCGGTGCAGCGGGAAGCCGTAGCCGGTCAGGTACACCATGTCAATGTCGGAGGCGCGCAGCGCAATCCCCTCTTCCAGGATCAGCGCCCCTTCATTGACCAGCGCATACACCAGGCGCTCGACGATTTCCTGGTCGCTGATCTTGCGCCGCTCGATGCCGAGCTCGGCCGAATGCTGGATGATCATCGCATTGACGGCGTCATTCGGATAGGCCTTGCGGTCGCCCGCCTTGTAGTCATACCAGCCGGCGCCGGTTTTTTGGCCGAAGCGGCCCATTTCACACAGCAGGTCAGCGGTTTTGGAATAAGTGATGTCAGGCGATTCGACGTAGCGGCGCTTGCGGATATACCAGCCGATATCGTTGCCAGCCAAGTCCCCCATGCGGAACGGCCCCATGGCAAAGCCGAATTTCTCGACCGCCTTGTCAACCTGCTCCGGCAAACAGCCTTCCTCCAGCAGGAAGCCGGCCTGGCGGCTGTATTGCTCGATCATGCGGTTGCCAATAAAGCCGTCGCAGACACCCGACACCACGCCGGTCTTTTTCAGCTTCTTCGACAGTGCCAGCGCCGTCGCCAGCACATCCTTGCCGGTCTGCGCGCCGCGCACGATTTCCAGCAGTTTCATGACATTGGCCGGACTGAAGAAATGGGTGCCAATGACGTCCTGTGGCCGCTTGGTGAACGCCGCGATCTGGTCCACGTCCAGGGTCGAGGTATTCGACGCCAGGATCGCGCCCTGTTTCATGACTTCATCGAGCTTGCTGAACACGGCCTGCTTGACGCCCATGTCTTCAAACACGGCCTCCACCACGATATCGGCATCGGCGATCTCGGCATAATCGAGCGAGCCGGTGATCAGCGCCACGCGCTGCTCGAACTTCTGCTGCGTCAGCTTGCCTTTTTTCAGCGTGTTTTCGTAATTCTTGCGGATCGTCGCCAGGCCCTTGTCCAGCGCCTCGGCCTTCATTTCCAGGATCGTCACGGGAATACCGGCATTGGCGAAGTTCATGGCGATGCCGCCGCCCATGGTGCCGGCGCCAATCACGGCGGCCTTGGCAATCGTGCGCACCGGCGTGTCAGCCGCCAGGTCCGGCACCTTGCTGGTCATGCGTTCGCTGAAGAACGCGTGGCGCAGCGCCTTCGACTCGGTGGTCTGCATCAGCCCGATAAAACGCTCGCGCTCAAACGCCAGGCCGTCGTCGAACGTCATCGTCACCGACGCCGCCACGGTCTCCACACACGCCAGTGGCGCCGGGAAGGGACCGGCCATGGCTTTCACGGTGTTGCGCGAAAACTGCAGGAACGCTTCATGGTTTGGATAATCGACTTTGCGGTCGCGCACTTTGGGCAGCGGACGCACCGCCGCGACCTGCTCGGCGAAGGCAATGGCCTGCTCCAGCAACGGCGTGTCGGGCGCGAACACCGCATCGAACAGGCCGCTGCCGGCGAGTTTTTCCGACAGCACGGGGGCGCCCGACACGACCATGTTCAGCGCCGCCTCCAGTCCCAGCACGCGCGGCAGGCGCTGCGTGCCGCCAGCGCCCGGCAGCAAGCCCAGTTTGACTTCCGGCAGTGCGATTTGCGCGCCCGGCAGCGCCACCCGGTAATTGCAGCCCAGCGCCAGCTCCAGGCCACCGCCCATGGCGACCGCGTGGATCGCCGCCACCACCGGCTTGGTGGCGTCCTCCACGGTGCGGATCAGCGTATGCAGCGACGGTTCCGCCAGCGCTTTCGGCGAATTGAATTCACGGATATCGGCGCCACCGGAAAACGCCTTGCCGGCGCCGGTGATGACGATCGCGGTGACGCTGTCATCGGCCAGCGCGCGGCGCATGCCCTGGACGGCGGCGGTGCGGGTTTCCAGCCCCAGGCCGTTGACGGGCGGGTTGTTCAGCGAAATGACGGCTACGGTGCCGTGCACGTGGTAATCGGCGCTCATGTCTCTTCCTTATTATGTGAACAGGTCGGCAAAACCTCACTATAACGCAAAAACGAACGGTCGTATTATTATTTTCCCGACCATGCTGTGGTACTGTGCGGAGAGGCGATATCGTGGAGAAACAGGATGGCTGGCGACGGGATCATTGAGCACGTCAATATGGGGCAATTGCTGACCGGCAGGGGCAATACTCGCCTGGTGGCGGTGCTGGGATCGTGCGTCGGGATTGCCTTCCTGTGGCCCAATGGCAAGCGCTGCGCCCTCGCCCACTGTGTGCTGCCCAATGCGCCGCTGGACGAAGGCGGCATGGGTGCCCGTTAC
This sequence comes from Burkholderiaceae bacterium, assembly GCA_019751755.1. Classification (GTDB taxonomy): domain Bacteria; phylum Pseudomonadota; class Gammaproteobacteria; order Burkholderiales; family Burkholderiaceae_D; genus Rugamonas. Next base: position 32,438 of record JAIENA010000079.1, read on the forward strand.
GTGAACCAGGCTGTACCGTCGCTGCTGACCACCATGGGCGTGACCATGGCCGACCGCAAGGATGTCGCCGTGGTGCTGGCCGGCGGCGCCAGTATGTTCGGGCCCGGCAGCGCGCTGTTGCAGGTCGGCCGCCAGAATATCGTGGCGGCGCTGGCGACGTTGCAACAGTTCGGCTTGCGTGTGGCGTCCAGCGACCTTGGTGGCTTTGCTGGACGGCAATTGATCGTCGATTGCAACCTGTACACCTGCTTCGTCAAACCGATCGGCCCGAGCGCCTCGCAAACACCGGCGCCCATCCCTTTGATGCGGCGCTGACGGGCTCATACCTCGAGCCACTCCTTGCGCACTGCGGCGTCGGCGCGCAACTGGTCCGGCGTGCCTTCGAACACCATGGCGCCGTGTCCCATCACGTACACACGCTGCGCAATATCGAGCGCAATCGCCAGTTTTTGTTCCACCAGCAACACGGAAATGCCCTTGTCGCGCAAGGCCTGCAAATAATCAGCGACTTGCGCAACGATTTTCGGCGCCAGCCCCTCGGTCGGTTCGTCGATCATGATCAGGTCCGGGTCACCCATCAGCGTACGGCACAATGTCAGCATTTGTTGCTCGCCGCCGGACAGCACGCCGGCCGCCACCGCACGCCGCTCCTGCAGGCGCGGAAACAGGCGGTACATGTCGCCCAGGGTCCAGCGCGGCGCGCGCGCGCCGCTTTTTTCACCTAACAACAGGTTTTGCTCCACCGTCAAGGTGGGAAACACGTCGCGACTCTCCGGTACATACCCCAATCCCTTGCGTGCCACCTGATACGCCTTCAGCCCCAGGATTTCCTCGTTGCGAAAGCGGATACTGCCGTGCGCCTGGACCTGGCCCATGGCGGCTTTGACAAGCGTCGAGCGGCCCGCGCCATTACGTCCGAGCAAACTGACGATTTCACCCGGCCGCACCTGCAGATCGACCCCATGCAGCACATGGCTCTTGCCGTAATACGCCTGTAAACCACGAATCTCCAGCATTACGCCACCTCCCCATGGGCGTCACCCAGGTACGCCGCCTGCACCGCCGGGTTGGCGCGGATGCGCGCCGGCGTATCACAGGCGATCACCTCGCCATAGACCAGCACCGCGATGCGGTCGGCCAATCCGAACACCACACCCATATCGTGTTCCACCATCAGCAGGGTTTTCCCCACGGTGACCTTGCGTATCAGTTCCACCGCCGCGTCGGACTCGGAGCGGCTCATGCCGGCGGTCGGCTCATCGAGCAGGATCACGTCGGCGCCACCGGCGATGGTAATGCCGATTTCCAGTGCGCGCTGTTCGGCATAGGTCAGCACCCCGGCCAGCGTGTGGCGCTGGCGCTGCAAGCCAATCAATTCCAGCACTTCCTCGGCCCGCGCATGGGCGTCGCGCAGCCCGGACAGCAGTCGCCAGAACGCGTAGCGGTAACCGAGCTGCCAAAGCACGGCGCAGCGCAGGTTTTCATAGACCGACAAGTTATTAAACAAATTGCTGATCTGGAAGCTGCGCGCCAGTCCAAGCCGGTTGACCTGGTAGGGTGTCGCGCCGGCAATATCGCGGCCATTCAGCAAAATCCCGCCCGAGGTCGGTGCAAAGCGCCCGGAAACCAGGTTGAACAGCGTCGACTTGCCGGCCCCATTGGGTCCGATCACCGCCAGCCGTTCGCCCTTCTCCACTTGCAATTGCGCGCCACGGATGATTTCCGACTTGCCGAATTGCTTGCGCACGTCGCGCAGCTCCAATGCATGGGATGGCGCACTCATGGGTTCCTCCGTATCGTATCGGCCATCACGGCGCCCGCCGCATCCCAGGCCTGTACAAACCCCGGCCGCGCCAGGCGCCAGCCGAGCAAGGCCGCCGCCACCAGCGCGCCGGCCAGCAGCCACGGCCCGGCGGCGTGGGTGTCGACCAGCACACCGAACAATTTCTTCTCCGGCCCGTTGCTCGCGTCCTGCGTCACGTGGTAGGTCATTTCGATCGCCAGCACCAGCCCGGCGATCCCGACCAGCACCGCCAGTGACAGCCGCGCCAGCGCCGGCGCAATGCGCCCGAACTGGCCGAACTTGGCGGTGCGCAGCAACAGCATCAGCAGCGAACCCAGCCCCCCCGGTGCAAACCGGACCAGGAGAACGAAGAACAGGCCCAGGTACAGCTGCCAGGCCGCCGTATAGTCCGGCAACAGCACGGAAAACAAGATGCCGACCACGCCGCCCAGTAGCGGACCAAAGAAAAAGCCGATGCCGCCAATAAATGTGAACAGTAAAATCGCGCCGGAGCGCACCGCGCTGACATTTTCCGCACTGACGATTTCAAAATTAATGGCCGACAGCCCACCGGACACGCCGGCAAAGAACGATGACAACACCAGCACCAGGTAGCGCACCCAGCGCGTGTCATAGCCAATGAACTCGACCCGCTCCGGGTTATCGCGCACCGCATTGATGATGCGCCCCAGCGGCGTCTGGGTGTAGGCGTAGGCGGCGGCCGTGCACAGGAACAGCCACCCCGCGATCAGGTAATACACCTGCACCTGCGGGCCATAGGTGATGCCGAACACCTGGCCGCCATAGACGCGGTTGGTGGTGATGCCGCCTTCGCCGCCAAAGAAGCCGGGGAACATCAGCGCGCTGGCAAACACCAGTTCCACCAGACCCAGCGTAATCATAGCAAAGGTGGTGCCGGCCTTGCGCGTCGTCACATAGCCGAACAGCACGCCAAATCCCATGCCGGCCACGCCGCCGACCAGCGGAATCAGCGTGACGGGCACACTGGCCTGGTTCATCGCATGGGCGGCGAAGAACGCCCCCAGCCCGGCATACACGGCATGGCCGAACGACAGCATGCCACCCTGCCCCAGCAACATGTTGTAGGACAGTCCGAACAACATGACCGTGCCCATTTGCGACAGCATGGTCAGGCCGCTGCCCTGGTTAAACACCAGCGGCGCGGCCAGCAACACCAGCGCATAGGTGCTCCACAGCAGCCAGCGGCCCAGGTTCAGCGGTGCATAGGTCAATGTCGTCGCCATCGCAGTCTTCGTCATCAAGGTCACCCGTAAAATGGTCGGTAGCGCCGGTGGCGTCATTCGCGCGTCCCCAGCAAGCCCCGGGGACGGAAGATCAGCATCAACACCAGCAGCAGATACGGCAAAATCGCCGCCGTTTGCGCAATCGTGATGTTCAACAGCGGGTGACCCGTTCCTTGGCCGAAGGCCGCCGTCATGCCGATCGCCGCCAGCAAGCCGCCCAGCGTATGGTCGAGCGCGACGGCGGCGGTTTGCAGCACGCCGATCAGCAGCGACGCGATGAACGCCCCGGCCAGCGAGCCCATGCCGCCCACCACCACCACCACAAAGATAATGCTGCCGACCGTGGCCGCCATCGCCGGTTCGGTGACGAACACCTGGCCGCCGATCACGCCGGCCAACCCGGCCAGCGCACTGCCGCCGCCAAACACCCCCATGAAGATGCGTGGCACATTGTGGCCCAGCGCTTCGGCCGCTTCCGGGTGCGTCAGCGCGGCCTGAATCACCAGGCCGATGCGGGTGCGCGTCAATAACAGCCAGATACCGCCCAGCATGGCCAGCGCCACCGCCATCATGAAGGCGCGGTATTTAGGAAAACTGGTGGAAAACAGCGTAAACAGCGGTCCGTCCAGCGCGGCCGGCAGCGGATAACGCAGCGCCGTGCGGCCCCACACCAGTTGCACCAGTTCGACCGCCAGATAGGACAGCCCAAAGGTGAACAGCAGTTCCGGGATGTGGCCATATTTGTGCAGGGGCCGCAAGCCATAGCGCTCCACCAGCGCGCCCAATACACCCACCGCCAGCGGCGCCAGCACCAGCGCCGGCCAGAAACCGATCCGGCTGGCAATCGTGTAGGCAATGTAGGCGCCCAGCATATAAAAGCTCGCGTGCGCAAAATTGAGCACGCCCATCATGCTGAAGATCAGGGTCAGGCCCGATGACAGCATGAACAGCAGCAAGCCGTAGCTGATGCCATTCAACAGCGTAAATAGTGTGAATTCCATGGAAAACCCAGGCGTGAGCGTGAAGAGCGGCGCCGTCCCCGCTATAGCGGGAACGGACGGACACGACGGCGGCCGGCACGCGCGCGCCGGCACAGGCACAACGTCAGCCGGCGGGCCGCTTCATCTGGCAAGAGGTGGGCTGCCCCGCCACGTAGGCATCGATCTTCTTGTCCATGCGCCAGCCATAACCGGTGTTTTCCTGGTCATATTTGACGTCCTTGCCATTGGTCTTGGTCCAGGTGCCGATATACAGGTTTTGCTGCAATTGGTGATCGGATTTTTGCATCATGACCTGGCCATTCAAGGACGCGACTTTCATGCCTTCCAGCGCGAACGCCACCTTGACCGGGTCGGCGCTCTTCACGGTTTTCACGGCCTGGGACAGCATGGTGATGATGGAATGGGTTTGCGCCGCATAGAAATCATCGTTGTACTTGGCCTTGAAGGCTTCGACCACCTCTTTACCGCTGAAGGTGTCGTTGTTGGCCAGCCAGTTGCCGATGATCTTCGTGCGGTCGGCGCCGGCCGCGCCCATGGCGGTCGGCACCCCGGTGGTGATGCCGTAATACGTATAGAAATTGGCCTTCAGGTCGGCATCCTTGGCAGCGCGGATCAGCAGCGCCAGATCCGCGCCCCAGTTGCCGGTGATGACACTGTCGGCGCCGGAGGCTTTGATTTTGGCGATATACGGTGAAAAATCCTTGACCTGGGCGATCGGGTGCAAGTCGTCGCCGGCGATTTTCACGTCAGGGCGCTTGCGCGCCAGGTATTCCTTGGCGGCGCGGCTGACGGCGCGGCCAAACGCATAATCCTGGCCGATGATATACACCGACTTGATGCTTTTGTCCGGCGCCATGAAACTGGTCAGCGCCTCCATCTTCATGTCGGAACTGGCATCGAAGCGGAAGTGCCAGAAGCTGCACTTGGCGTTGGTCATGTCGGGGTCAATGGCGGCGTAGTTGAGGTAGACGATTTCCTTGCCGGGATTACGGTCGTTGTGCTTGTTGATGGCGTCCAGCAGCGCCAGCCCGACGCCGGAGCCATTGCCTTGCGTGATATAGCGGTAGCCCTGGTCGATCACGGTTTTCAACTGGGTCAGCGCTTCTTGCGGACTGCCCTTATTGTCAAAGCCGGTCACTTCCATGGTATTGCCTTCGCCGGCCCATTTGCCCTTGTTGGCCAGGTCGGCGATCAGCTGGAAACTTTTCAGCTGGTTTTGCCCGACCGGAGCGAAGGGGCCGGACAGCGGATCGATAAAAGCGATTTTGACGGTTTCGGCATGGGCGGCGCCGAACAGGGAAAAACCAAACAGGGTAAAACCAGCTGCAACTGCACGTGTGCTGCGTTTCATGTCGTCTCCTTGATTGTATTGTCCGCACCGGCTTGGGGCCCGGTGCGGTGGATCACCGTCCTGCTCAGTAAGTACCAAGAAATTATTGTGAAATTATGACGAACAGAACCGGATGCGCTGCAAGGCGCCCGGTGCGCCGGTTATGGAAGTCAGAATTCGCAAGAATTGATGCGTACTTACTTAGCTTCCGTCCTTCTCTACTTTACCGTCCGCCCCCAGCCGTCGGCAGTTGGTGGTCCTTATAAATGTCGCGCAATTTGTTTTTCTGGACTTTCCCGGTGCCGCCCAACGGCAGCGCATCGGCAAACACCACATCATCGGGCAACCACCACTTGGCGACCTTGCCTTCGTAGAACGCCAGCAGTTCGTCGCGCGTCACCGTCATGCCCGGGCGCGTCACCACCACCAGCAGCGGCCGCTCATCCCATTTCGGATGGGGCACGCCGATGCAGGCCGCCTGCATCACGGCCGGGTGCGATACGGCCACGTTTTCGAGGTCGATGGTGCCGATCCATTCACCACCGGACTTGATGACATCCTTGCTGCGGTCGGTGATCTGCATGTAGCCGTCGGCGTCGATGGTGGCCACGTCGCCGGTCGGGAACCAGCCGTCTTGCAGCGGGTCGCCGCCCTCGTCCTTGAAGTAGCCGCTGACGATCCACGGTCCCTTGACCAGCAAATGGCCATAGGTGCTGCCATCCCACGGCAATTCACGGCCATCGTCGTCGACGATTTTCATATCGACGCCATACACCGCGTGGCCCTGCTTTTGCAGGATGCGGCGCTGTTCGTCCTGCGGCAGCGCCAGGTGTTTGGCTTGCAGCGTGCACGCGGTGCCGAGCGGCGACATTTCCGTCATGCCCCAGGCGTGGATCACTTCCACGTTGAAGCGATCGATCAACGTATTCATCATGGCCGGCGGGCAGGCCGAACCGCCAATCACGGTGCGACGGAAACTGGAGAACGTCAAACCGTTTTGCAGCGCGTGATTGAGCAGGCCCAGCCACACGGTCGGCACCCCGGCGGAAAACGTCACCTGCTCGCTCTCGAACAAGTCATACAGCGACTTGCCATCCAGCGCCGCACCGGGGAACACCAGCTTGGCGCCGTTCAGCGGCACCGAATACGGCAAGCCCCAGGCATTGACGTGGAACATCGGCACCACCGGTAACACGGTATCGCGCGCCGACACATTGAGCGCCGACGGCATGGCCGATGCGTACGCATGCAGCACGGTGGAACGGTGCGAATACAGGGCGCCCTTGGGGTTGCCGGTGGTGCCGGACGTGTAGCACAGCGTGCTGGCGGCGTTTTCGTCAAATTGCGGCCAGGTGTAATCGTCGCTGTGGGCGTCGATCAAGTCTTCATAGCTGCGCAAATCCGGAATCCGGGTGTCCGCCGGCAGCCGGTCGCGGCCCGCCATCAGCACATAGGTGCGGATGGTCTTGCAGTGCGGCGCGATGGCTTCGACCAGTGGCAGGAACGTCAAATCAAACAGCAGCACCTGGTCTTCGGCATGGTTGGCGATATACGCCACCTGTTCCGGATGCAAACGGGGATTGATGGTGTGCAAGACGGCGCCGGAACCGGACACCGCGTAATACGCTTCCAAGTGGCGATAGCCATTCCAGGCCAGCGTGGCGACACGCTCGCCCATGCCCACGCCCAGCGCCTGCAGCGCATTGGCCAGCCGTTTGGCGCGCTGGTGGCACTCGCGATACGTATAGCGGTGCAAGTCGCCTTCCACCCGCCGTGACACAATTTCACTGTTGCCGAAGTGCCGTGCCGCGAATTCGATAATGTTCGAGATCAGCAGCGGCTGATGCATCATCTGTCCCATCAGGGGTGGCGCCATCTTGTCTCCTTGTGTTTTTGGTAAAGTTATTTTTGAACGTGCGTGCTATTTCCGTCAAACTCTTTTGATGCCGCAACGCAGCATTTCGCCTGAAAATGACGAAAAACAAACAGTGGTTAGCAGTTGTAACAGCAATAGTCATCCGGGGCGCGCCCCACCTAGAATCGGCCTGGGATAAAATCAAGGAAATCTTATTCGACCTCTGCACTGGAATCGCCATTAAACACCTATCCTTGCAGCACTCGTTCGCGAGCCTGCCTCCTGATTTTTACACCCGCTTGATGCCCACGCCGTTGCCGCAGCCCTACCTGGTGGCCGCGTCAAACGACGCCGCGGCGCTGATCGGTCTCGACGCGGCCGCGCTGGCCGAGCATGACACCTTGGCTATCCTCGCCGGCAACGCCATTCCCGACCAGGCCGAACCGCTGGCGGCCGTCTATTCCGGCCACCAGTTCGGTGTCTGGGCCGGCCAGTTGGGCGATGGCCGCGCAATTTTGCTGGGCGAAGTGGCAACGCCGACTGGCCCGATTGAATTGCAGTGGAAAGGCGCCGGCCTGACACCCTATTCGCGCATGGGCGATGGCCGTGCCGTACTGCGCTCGTCAATCCGGGAATTCCTGTGCTCGGAAGCCATGGCGGCGCTCGGCATCCCGACCTCGCGCGCACTGGCCGTGGCCGGTTCAGACCAGCGCGTGGCGCGCGAAACCATGGAAACCTCGGCGGTGGTGCTGCGCATGGCGCCAAGCTTTATCCGCTTCGGCTCGTTTGAACACTGGTTCTACCGCGAACAGCCGGAACAGATCAAGACCCTGGCCGACTATGTGATCGACCGTTTTTATCCGGCCGTGCGCGACAGCGACAATCCGTATGCGGCGCTGCTGGAAGCGGTGACCCGCCGCACCGCCGAGCTCATCGCGCATTGGCAGGCGGTGGGCTTTATGCATGGCGTGATGAACACCGACAATATGTCTATCCTCGGCGACACCATCGACTACGGCCCGTTCGGTTTCATGGAAGCGTTCGACAGCAACCATATCTGCAACCACAGCGACCAGCAGGGCCGCTATTCGTATGGCAACCAGCCGCAAATCGGCCACTGGAATTGCTATGCGCTGGGCCAGGCTTTGCTGCCGCTGATCGGCGACGTGGAGACCACGCAAGCGGCGCTGGACGTGTATCAGCCGGTGTTCGCGGCAAAAATCGATGCGCTGCTGCGCGCCAAGCTCGGCTTCACGACGGCGCAGGACAGTGACCGCGACCTGTTGGATGCCATGTTCGGCCTGCTGCACGACAACCGTCCCGACTTCACGCAATTCTTCCGCCGCCTGGGCGCGCTGCAAGTCGACGCCGACACCACGCCGACCGGCAACGCGCACCCGGACGCGCCGCTGCGCGACCTGTTCCTCGACCGCGCCGCGTTTGACGCCTGGGCCCAGCGTTATCGCGCGCGCCTGCGGCAGGAGCACAGCATCGACGCGGTGCGCAAGGCCGCCATGGATGCGGTCAACCCAAAATATGTGCTGCGCAATTACCTGGCCCAGGTGGCCATTGAGAAAGCCCAGCAAAAAGACTTTACTGAAGTGGCGCGCCTGCTGGCCGTGTTGCGGCGCCCGTTCGATGAACAGCCCGAGCATGAAGCGTACGCGGCCCTGCCGCCGGACTGGGCATCCCGCCTTGAAGTCAGCTGCTCGTCCTAAGCCGGAGAAACTACCATGAGCGATAAAATTGTAAAAGTGATCAAGGCCGACGCCGAATGGCGCGCCATGCTGGACCCGATGCAATACCAGGTCACCCGCCACGCCGCCACCGAACGCGCGTTCACCGGCAAGTTCTGGGATCATCACGGGCACGGGATTTATACCTGCGTCTGCTGTAATACGCCGCTGTTCGCGTCGGACACCAAATTCGATTCCGGCTGTGGCTGGCCCAGTTATTTCGAGGCGCTCAATCCAGACCATGTGCGCGAAGTCACCGACCGTTCCCATGGTATGCTGCGCACCGAAATCATTTGCGCCGTGTGTGACGCCCACCTCGGCCATGTTTTCCCGGACGGCCCACCGCCGACCGGCCTGCGTTACTGCATCAATTCGGCGTCGCTGCGCTTTGAAGCCCAAGACTGAACCCCAGGAATAAATAAAGAAGTTTCATGAAGAAAATACTGTTCGACTTTTTCCCACTGTTGGTGTTTTTCGGCTGCTATAAATATGGCGGCATGCATCCCGACGCCACCGCCGCGCTGGCCAATGCCTACCTGTCCGGCGTGATGGCCGGCGGCAGCGCCACGGCCGAGCAAGCACCGATGGTGCTGGCCACCATCGCCGGCATGCTGGCCAACGCGTGCCAGATCCTTTACTTGCTGGCGCGCGGGCGCAAGGTCGATTTCATGCTGTGGCTGTCGCTGTTCTTCTTCGTGGTGTTCGGTGGCCTGACGATTTACTTCCACGACGAAATCTTTATCAAGTGGAAGCCAACCTTGATTTACTGGTGCTTCGGCCTGGGCTTGCTCGGTGCGCGCTACCTGTTCAACCGTAATGCGATCCGCCAGACCATGGGCACGCAGCTGGAATTGCCCGATGACGTGTGGGAGCGCCTGAACCTGATGTGGACCGCGTTCTTTATCAGCCTCGGCTTCATCAACCTGTTTGTCGCTTTCGTGCTGTTCAAAGGCGATACGCCGGCGTGGGTCAGCTTCAAGGCCTTCGGCGCCACCGCCCTGACCTTTGCATTTATTGTTGGGCAAACTTTTTACCTGGCTAAATATATTAAGGACGAGGAAGCATAATGGAATCCCGTACTGATAACCGGATTGAACGTATCGAACAGCTGCTGCGCGCCGCGCTGGAACCGGTGGAAATGGTGCTGGAAGATGACTCCGCATTGCACGCCGGCCACGCCGGCGCCGCGTCCGGTGGCGGTCATTACCAGCTGCGCATCGTTTCCGCCAAATTTGAAGGGCTGAAACTCGTCATGCGACATCGTCTCGTGTATGATTCCGTGCACGATATGATGCGTGGGGAAATCCATGCATTAGCCATTACCGCTGTGGCACCGTCCGAAGTATGAAACCAGGCGGCGATTGGGATAGAACGAGTTTTGCGATCACCTTCCTCACCGCCGCTTTTTCAAGAACTTTATCCCTTAGGATTTGAAACAATGAATTTGAAGCCAGCCCGTTTGCTGATCGCACTTATCGCCGTGGTTGCGGCGCCTGCGTTTGCTCAAAATGTTGCAGTCGTCAATGGCAAAGCCATTCCGTCGGCGCGCCTGGATGCCATGGTCAAGCAAGTGGTCGCCCAAGGCCGTGAGCAGGATTCGCCGAAACTGCGCGATGCGATCAAGAAACAGTTGATCGGCCAGGAAGTGCTGGTCCAGGAAGCAGCCAAACAAGGCTACGACAAAAACGCCGAAGTCAAGGCCGCCCTGGAAGACGCACGTCAGCAAATCCTCGTTAACGCGCTGGTGATGGACTACGTCAAGAAGCACCAGGTATCGGACGCGGAAATCAAGGCCGAATACGATGCCTTCGTGGCACAAAATGGCGGCAAGCAATATCACCTGCGTCACATCGTGACGGAAACCGCCCCGGAAGCCGAGGCCGTGATCGCCAAGCTGAAAGGCGGCGCCAAGTTTGAAGACCTGGCTAAAACCTCGAAAGACACCGGCACCGCGGCCAATGGCGGCGACCTGGACTGGGTTAATCCTAAATCGGTGCCAAAACAATTCGCTGACGCCTTCGTTGGTTTGAATAAAGGCCAAGTCACCGAAAAACCCGTGCAAACCCCAAATGGTTTCCACGTGATTAAAGTCGACGAAGTGCGTGACGCCACCCTGCCATCGCTGGAGGAATTGAAAGCGCAAGTCGGCAATGAAGTGGCTCGCAAGAAAGTCATGGCTTACCAGGATGAACTGGTCAAGAAAGCCAAGGTTCAGTAATTAACTGTGCCAACCTGAAGGCGCCCTGCGGGGCGCTTTTATATTGGCGAAATGAGTGAGAGACAAATGAAACGTACCCTGATTACCCTGCTGGCGCTGGCCGCCGCACCTGCCATGGCACAAAACGTGGCCACCGTGAATGGCAAAGCCATTCCTTCCGCCAAACTGGAAGCCGCTGTCCAGCAATATTCGGCGCAAAGCCGCCAGCCGGATTCGCCGGAATTGCGCGCAGCCATCAAGAAAGAGTTAATCGCCCGCGAAGTATTGCTGCAGGAAGCGATGAAACAAGGCGTCGGCATGCGCCCTGAGGTGCAAGGCGAACTCGATAAAGCCCGCGTTCAAATCATGGTCAATATGATGATGCGTGATTTCCTGAAAAAGAACGCTGTGACCGACGCGGAAATCAAGAAAGAATATGACGCGGCAAAAGCATCGCAAGGTGGTAAAGAATACCGCGCGCGCCATATTCTGGTGGAAACTGAAAAAGAAGCCACCGAGATTACCGCCAAGCTGAAAGGCGGCGCGAAATTCGAAGACCTGGCCAAAGGCACCAAAGACACCGGTTCCGCAGCCAATGGCGGCGATCTGGGCTGGTCCGCTCCTGGTTCGTATGTACCGGAATTCTCGGCCGCCATGGTGGCCTTGAAACCCGGCGAATTGACCGCCGCGCCAGTCAAATCGCAATTCGGTTATCACGTGATTCGCCTGGAAGAAGTGCGCGACGCACAATTCCCGTCACTGGAAGAAGTCAAGGAACAAGTGGCTGAATCCGTGAAACAGCGCAAGCTGATCACCTTCCGCGACAACCTGATAAATAAGGCCGTGGTGAAATAATTCACGCTGGCTTTTAAAGAAAAGCGCTTCTTCGGAAGCGCTTTTTTTATTCCCGCGATGACAGGCGCAGCATGCGCCGCCAAGGATATCACACCATAAATCGGCATGATCACGCCATTATCTGGCACAATTGTCAATATGAACCATCCCTTTATCGACGACATCCGCGCCACCCTGCTGCCGCTGGCCGACCCGGGACGGGCAACGGCGATGCGCGCCTATATGCGTGAGCGCTTTACTTTCCTCGGTATTGCCACGCCGGCGCGGCGGGCCGCGATCCGGCCCGTATTAAACCATTTGCCGCAGAACGTATCGCTGATATCGCTGGCGCAGGCATTATGGGGTTTACCTGAACGGGAATATCATTACGCGGCGCTTGATATGCTGGCCATGCATTGGAAACAATTACAGCCAGCGGATATTCCAGCATTGATGACATTGGCGCAATCGAATGCCTGGTGGGATAGCATCGACGGCATGGCCGGCATTATTAGCGATGTTTTGCGTCATCAGCATGATTATATGGATAGCGCCATCGCACATCATGATTTCTGGATACGGCGGATCGCTCTACTGCACCAATTGGGCTGGCGCAATAAAACGGATGTGGACAGGTTATTTGGATATTGCCTGTCACTGGCTCACGAGAAAGAATTCTTTATTCAAAAAGCCATCGGCTGGGCCTTGCGTGATTATGCGCGGCAGGCACCGGATGCGGTGCGGGCCTTTACTGCTCACCACAAAAACCGACTGGCCCCGCTCAGCTATCGGGAAGCAAATAAGCATTTGTGAGAATTCGATAGTTTTGCCGCAGCAGCACCCCATTATAATGACCTTCTTTTACCTTGATACCCTACTGCCATGCGCCGTACTTCTCCCTTTATCACCGTACTGATCACATCATTATTCACGGGGATTGCCTGCGCTGAAACCCAACCACCAACCGATCAAACTATCGGCAACCCGGATTGCCGCGTATTCAATCCCCGTCCCGTTGCCAATGAATCGATTAGCTGGAGTGGCCCTTGCAAGGACGGGTATGCCGACGGCAATGGGATTTTGCTGTGGTACGTCAATGGCAAGGAAGATTCCCGTTATGAAGGCGGGATGCAACGGGGGCGCAAACATGGCCCCAGCGCACAACAGGATGCCAATGGCACGATTACCTGGAGTAATTACGTGGAAGGCAAGCGGCACGGCAAAACCCAGATCGAGCGTGCCAATGCCTTTATCTTGGACGCCAATTTTGAACACGGAAAGATTGTCGGGCCGGTCACTGCAAAATATGTTTCGGGAAATAAATACGTGGGCGGTTGGGGTGCGCATGGCCCCGAAGGGGATGGCACCATGGAATATGCCACCGGCGGCAGCTTTACTGGCTACTGGAAAGATGGCCATTGGCATAGCAATGGCATGCTGACCTATCCCAACGGGGTGCAACGGGAACCGCAATCGGACATTGCCGTGAACGACAATCAGCCCAAGGACGTGGCGCGCGACTACAAACTGGCACGCGACAGGGATTCCCTGTATCGCATGCAACCGCTGGTGTATGGCGCCAGCGTGCCATACAACAGGGGATACAAGGACTTGTCGGAAGCCGACCAGCGCACGGTGCGCAGTTGGTTCCCGGTCTTGCGCGACGACGATATCCCGCCCTATCCGCTCAGAGGCAGTGCCGAGATTTTTAAGGCGATTTCCGCCGCGCACGACAAGTTTCGTGACTACGGCAGGCTGCAAATGGATGTGCTGATTGACGAACAAGGCGCGCCGAAAGAAGTCCTGGTGCGCCGCTCGCCTGGCAAGGAAGTCAGCGAATTTGCCGCCAGCATTTTACTCGTCAGCAAATACACGCCGGCGCGCTGCGGCGGCAAACCATGCGCCATGCGCTTCCCGATCAGCATTGAATTGCACCCGGCACAGTTTTAAGCCGGGCGGTCGGTGATATGCCTGTCGGCATAAGTTTCATTGCATCGCCGATATCACCACCATGGCGCCGGCTGCTACTCTGGCGCCATGGACAGACTCTCCCCCCCAGGCCAGGCAGCCCATGCCGCCCTTCACCGCCCCGCCATCACCACGCCCGCCGAATGGCAAACCCGCGTGGACTTAGCCGCGTGCTACCAGTTATGCGCACTGTATGGCTGGGATGACGGTATTTATACCCACATTTCCGCCGCCGTGCCGGGCCAACCGGGACACTACCTGATCAATCCGTTCGGGATGCGCTTTAACGAAGTGAAAGCGTCGAATCTGGTCAAGGTCGACAGCGACGGCAACGTCGTCGGTGTGTCGCAATACCGCATCAACCAGTCCGGCTTCCGTCTGCACGCGGCCGTGCACAAGGCGCGGCCCGATGTGGCCTGCGTGATGCATCTGCACAACCTGGCGGGGATTGCCGTTGGCGTGCAGGAAACCGGCTTGCAGCCACTGTCGCCGTATGCGCTGCGCTTTTATGGCGAACTGGCCTACCATGATTACGAAGGCATCGCCATGCACGACGATGAGCAGCTGCGCCTGACGCACAACCTCGGTGCGCGCCACGCCATGTTGCTGCGCAACCATGGCAGCCTGACCGCCGGGCGCACCATCGCCGAAGCTTTCGTGCTGATGGAAACCCTGGACCGGGCCTGCGAGGTGCAATTGCGCGCGCAAGCGGCCGTGGTGCCGTTGCGCCAACCGTCGGAAGCGGTGTGCCTGAACGCGCATTTGCAACTGGTCGGCGATGGCGCGCCCGAAGGCGTACTGGAATGGCCAGCGCTGCTGCGCCGCCTGGATGCTACCAGCCCCCACTACCGCACTTGAATCCCACATCCCGCAACACACCAGGAGAAACTGATGCCAACCATTAACGTTCAACTGTTTGAAGGCCGCACCCCCGAGCAAAAGCGCGCCTTCGTCCAAGCCGTGACCGAAGCCACCGTCAAAACGCTGGGCTCCTCACCCGAGTCGGTCGACATCCTGATCCACGAAGTCAAGCGCGAACACTGGGCCACCGGCGGCAAACTGTGGTCGGACGAGTCAGTGTCACACCCTGGGGTCTGACCCCAACTATGACAAAAGCGGACATTTCCGAAGGGAAATTGTCCGCTTTTGTCTTAAACCGGGTCTGGCGGGGCCGCCGAGTCCCCGCTGCGTGACACTCGGCTTGCTGATCAGTGACCTCCCTCTCCAATCAGCGCCACCGAATCAAACTCGCGCTGGTTGGCCGCATGACGCAAGGTGATCAACACCATAATGCCGGCCACGAACAGGCCGAACAAGACGATGATGACATCCAGGTCCAAATTCAGACTCAGCATCAGCGCATACAGCGCCAGCATGGCGAGGATGGAAATGTTTTCATTGAAGTTTTGCACGGCAATGGAACTGCCCGCGCTCATCAAGACGTGCCCCCGGTGCTGCAACAGCGCATTCATCGGCACCACGAAGAACCCCGACAGCGCGCCGATCAGGATCAACAGCGGATAGGCCAGTTTCACGTCCTGCACCCACGGCATCACCATCACAATCAAGCCCATCGCGATCCCGAACGGCAGCACCTTCAACGTATCTTTCAGGCGGATCATACGCGCCGACAGGATCGCGCCCGCCGCAATGCCAATCGCCACGATACCCACCATGCGCGTGGCGTGTTCATAGGGCATGTTCAGCGTCTTTTCCGCCCATTTCAGCACGATGAATTGCAACGTCGCGCCGGCGCCCCAGAACAGCGTGGTCACCGCCAGCGACACCTGCCCCAGCTTGTCGCGCCACAGGATCCGCACGCAGTTGCTGAAGTCACCCAGCATCCGCACCGGATTGAAGACCTGACGGGTGTAACGGGCGCCAGTATCGGGAATAAACAGATTAAATAGTGCGGCAATGATGTACAGCAGCGCGGTGACGCTCAGTGCTGCCTCCGACGCGGTGTCGACGCCGGTCTGCAGCACCGGCAAGTCCAGTCCCAGCAACAAATCCGCCGCGCGCTGACTGACCAGCCAGCCGCCCGTGACCGTGCCCAGAATAATCGACATGACCGTCAAGCCTTCGATCCAGCCATTGGCGGGCACCAGCTTCTCCGCAGGCAACAGCTCAGTCAGGATGCCGTACTTGGCCGGCGAATACACGGCCGCGCCAAATCCGACTACGGCATACGCCAGCAGCGGGTGGATCCCGCAAAACAGCATGGCGCAACCGGAAATCTTGATCAGGTTCGCGATAAACATCACGCGCCCCTTCGGCATGGCGTCGGAAAACGCACCAACAAACGCCGCCAGCACAATATAGAACAGGACAAACGATTGCTTCAGCATCGGCGACACATAGGGCGGGCTGTTCAGCCGTGTCAGCATGTCGATGGCGACAAACAAGAGCGCATTGTCGGCCAGCGACGAAAAGAACTGCGCCGCCATAATGGTATAAAAGCCACGATTCATTGGTTTTTCGCAAAGCCGAAGAGGCGAGCTTTATACCATGAAGCTTTGTATTTCACCATGATAGGAAGCTTAAAAACAAAACAGGCAGGTGATTGACACCTGCCTGCCCTGTTTTTAGCACCTGTTACCGGATCTTAAGCGACGAATTAGCCGATGAATTTGCGCGCGTTACGGAACATGCGCATCCATGGCGAATCCTCGCCCCAGCCATCCGGATGCCACGAGTTCTGCACCGTGCGGAACACGCGCTCCGCGTGCGGCATCATCACCGTGAAGCGGCCGTCGGCCGTGGTGACCGACGTCAGACCCTGCGGCGAACCGTTCGGGTTGAACGGATAGACTTCGGTGGCGGCGCCACGGTTGTCGACAAAGCGCAGGGCGGCAATCGCGTCGCCGATACTGCCGGTCTGCGAGAAGTCCGCATAACCTTCACCGTGCGCAATGGCGATCGGGGTTTGCGTGCCGGCCATGCCCTGGAAGAAGATCGACGGCGACTCCAGCACTTCCACCATCGAGAAGCGGGCCTCGAATTTTTCCGATTTATTGGTGGTGAACTTCGGCCACGCATGCGCGCCCGGGATGATCGATTTCAAGTTGCTCATCATCTGGCAACCGTTGCACACGCCCAGGCCGAAGGTATCGGTGCGCGCAAAGAAGGCCGCGAACTGGTCCGACATCGCCGGGTTGAACAGGATCGACTTGGCCCAGCCTTCACCGGCGCCCAGCACGTCACCGTACGAGAAGCCGCCCACCGCGATCAGGCCCTGGAAGTCGGCCAGTTTGACACGGCCGGCAATCAGGTCGCTCATGTGCACGTCAATTGCCGTAAAGCCGGCCTGGTGCATGACCCACGCGGTTTCAATATGCGAGTTGACGCCCTGCTCGCGCAGGATTGCCACGCGCGGACGCACCCCGGTCGCCAGGAACGGCGCCGCAATGTTGTCCTGCAGGTCGAACGTGACCTTCGGCGTCATGCCCGGATCTTGTTCATCCAGCAGGCGTTCGAATTCGGCATCGGCGGTGGCCGGATTTTCCCGCATACGGGAAATGCGCCACGAGGTTTCACTCCACAGGCGGTGCAGTTCAGCACGCGGCTGGGTGTAAATGATTTTCGCGTCGCGCGTAAATTCGACGATGCCACGGTCATTCAGCTTGCCGATGATATGGCTGCAAGCGCCCAGATTGAACGTACGCAGCACGTCCATGACAGCCGATTTCTCGCTGGCGCGCACCTGGATCACGGCGCCCAGTTCTTCATTGAACAGCGCGCGCAGGGTCTGGTCATTGCGGCGCTCGCCCACTTGCGCGGTCCAGTTCTTGGCGTCGCCATGGTCGGCGCCGTGCCCCTCTTCCAGCGTCAGGATATCGAGGTTGACCGACACGCCGGCACGGCCGGCAAAGGCCATCTCCACCAGCGTGGTGTACAGGCCGCCGTCGGAACGGTCGTGGTATGCCAGCAGCTTGCCATCTTTGTTCAGTTGCTGGATAGCGGCAAAGAAACCTTTTAAATCTTCCGCGCTGTCGACGTCCGGGCTGACATTACCCAGTTGGCCCATGACTTGCGCCAGGCTCGACGCGCCCATGCGGTTCTTGCCGCGGCCCAGGTCGATCAGGATCAACGCGGTGTCGCCCAGGTCGGTGCGCAACTGCGGCGTCAGCGTTTTACGCACATCGTACACTTGCGCAAAGCCCGACACGATCAGCGACACCGGCGAGGTGACGGCCTTGGCTTCGCCTTCGTCGTTCCAGGTGGTGCGCATCGACAGCGAATCCTTGCCGACCGGAATCGAGATACCCAGCTCCGGGCACAGTTCCATGCCGATCGCTTTCACCGTGTCGAACAGCGCGGCATCCTGGCCAGGCTGGCCGCAGGCGGCCATCCAGTTGGCGGACAGCTTGATGTTGGCGATATCGTCAATCGGCGCGGCGGCCAGGTTGGTGATGGTTTCACCGACCGCCATGCGGCCCGAGGCCGGCGCGTCGATCACCGCCAGCGGGGTGCGCTCGCCCATCGCCATCGCCTCACCGACATAGCCTTCGTAGCTGAGGGTGGTGACGGCGCAGTCGGCCACTGGCACTTGCCATGGACCAACCATCTGGTCACGCACCGACATGCCACCGACGGAACGGTCGCCAATCGTGATCAGGAACGATTTATCGGCCACGGTTGGCAGCAGCAACACGCGCTTGGCCGCTTCGTCCAGCGCGATACCGGTCAAGTCCAGCGCCGGATAATCGTTTTGCACATGGTGCACATCGCGCAGCATCTTCGGCGGTTTGCCCAGCAACACGTCCATCGGCATATCGACCGGCGAATTGCCCAGTTCATTGTCGACCAGTTTCAACTGGCGCTCTTCGGTCGCCACGCCGACCACCGCGAACGGGCAGCGCTCGCGTTCGCACAGGGCCTGGAACAGCGGCAGGCTGTCCGGCGCGATCGCCAGCACATAGCGTTCCTGCGATTCGTTGGACCAGATTTCCTTCGGCGACATGCCGGACTCTTCCAGCGGCACCTTGCGCAAGTCGAAAATCGCGCCGCGCTTGGCGTCATTGGTGATTTCCGGGAAGGCGTTGGACAGGCCGCCGGCACCGACGTCGTGAATCGAAATGATCGGGTTGTTGTCTTCCAGCTGCCAGCAGCCGTTGATGACTTCCTGGGCACGGCGTTCCATTTCAGGGTTGCCACGCTGCACCGAATCAAAGTCCAGGTCGGCGGTATTGGTACCGGTCGCCATCGACGACGCGGCCGCGCCAGCCATGCCGATACGCATGCCCGGACCACCCAGTTGCACCAGCAGCGAACCGACCGGGATGTCGTTCTTGTGGGTATGCTTGGCCGAAATATTGCCGATACCACCGGCAATCATGATCGGCTTGTGGTAGCCGAACACGGTGTCGTGCGCGCCGGCGTATTGCTTGCCGACGTTTTGTTCGTAGGTGCGGAAGTAACCGCCCAGCACCGGACGGCCGAATTCGTTCGAGAAGGCGGCGCCGCCCAGCGGGCCGTCAATCATGATTTGCAGTGGCGAGGCAATCCGGTCCGGCTTGCCGTACGCGGCGCCAGCCTGCGACACGTCAGCACGGCCAGCGACCGGCGCCGTCACCGCTTGCGCGGTTTCCCACGGTTGCACGGCGTCCGGCAACATCAGGTTCGACACCGTGAAACCGGCCAGGCCGGCTTTTGGCTTGGCGCCACGGCCGGTCGCACCCTCATCGCGGATCTCGCCGCCGGCGCCGGTCGAAGCACCAGGGAAGGGCGAAATCGCGGTCGGGTGGTTGTGGGTTTCCACCTTCATCAACGTGTGGATCAGCTCGGACGAGGCGCCGTATTCATGGCCTTCACCGCGCGGGAAGAAACGGGTGACTTCCGAACCTTCCATGATCGACGAGTTGTCACTGTAGGCCACGATGGTGCCTTTCGGCTGCTTTTCGTGGGTATTCTTGATCATCTTGAACAGCGAGCGATCTTGCGCGACGCCGTCGATGATCCAGTCCGCATTGAAGATCTTGTGGCGGCAGTGTTCGCTGTTCGCCTGGGCGAACATCATCAGTTCCACGTCGGTCGGGTTGCGCGCGGCCTTGGTGAAGGCATCGAGCAGGTAGTCGATTTCATCGTCCGACAGCGCCAGACCCAGGTCGGTGTTGGCTTTTTCCAGTGCCATGCGGCCGGCGCCAATGACGTCGATCGATTCCAGCGGACGCGCTTCCAGTGCGCCGAACAGGCCGGCCGCTTCATCAGCGTGGCGCAGCACCGATTCGGTCATGCGGTCATGCAACAAGGCGGCCACTTGCTGCGCCTGTTCGGCCGACATCTTGCCGGCGCCGATGCCGGTACCGAGGAAACCGGCCTTCAGGTGGACCCGGTAGGCCACGCCGCGTTCGACGCGGTGGATGTGTGCCATGCCGCAGTTGTGCACGATATCGGTGGCCTTCGAGGCCCACGGCGAAATCGTGCCAAAGCGCGGGATCACGACAAATTCTTCGACCGGGCTGTCATGGTGTTCGGCGTGAGCCGGTTCGCCATAGGTCAGCAAGCCTTGCAGGCGCTGTTGATCGTCATCGGACACCGCCACGGCGTCAATAAAGTGCAGGTAGCGCGCCTGCACGCCAACGACGGCGGGCAAGACGGCTTGCAGTTGGTTGAGGAGGCGTTGGCTGCGGAAGGCGGACAGGGCGTTGGAACCCGGCAAAATCAGCATGGTGGGGAGCTTGGTTAGGCGACTTGTGGCCGCGGATATTAAAGAGAAAACGAGAAGTCTGTGGTGCTTAAAATCCGTTGCCCGGCATTATACCTTTTTCACACCCTGCCGGACAGGTCCGGCCCGTGACACACGGCCGGCGAAATTGCTTGCTTGGCACACCACAGTGCCCTCAAAGCAACATTTTTTACCGCCCTCCCCCTAAAGTCCCGCCCAGCCGTGCCGAAAAACCAGCAAGCCCGCCTTTTTTTCCTATCCTTAGAGTATGCTGGAGCAAAGTTTCCTGATGCCCGCTTGCATCGTCGCCAGGCCAATGAGAGCAAACTATGCCAGACTATAGCAACCTGTCCGTCCTGATCGTCGACCCTAACCAGGGCATGCGCGCCAGTCTGCACAACATGCTGAGCATGCTGTACATCACCAAGGTGGACGACGCGGTCAGTGCCGGCACGGCCATCCGCCAGCTCAGCAAAAAATCCTACGATGTGATCCTGTGCGAGTATGACCTCGGCAACGCATCCGGCGATTCCGGCCAGGATGGCCAGCAACTGCTGGAGGACTTACGCAACAACAAAGTCATCGCCCAGTGGACCATATTCATTATGCTGACCTCGGAAGGGGTCTATGGCCGCGTGATCGGCGCCGCCGAATTGCTGCCGACCGATTACATCCTCAAACCTTTCACCGTTGAAACGCTGTCGCAGCGCTTCGGCCGCGCCATCGAGCGGCGTGCGATTTTCCTGCCGGTCTACCAGCAAATCAGCCAGGGCAAAGTCAAGGAAGCGGTGTCGGCCTGCCTTGCCGCGGAAATCGCGCAACCACGCTATGCCACCGATTTTGCCAAGCTACGCGCCGAATTGCTGCAATCGACGGGCCAGACCGCCGCCGCCGAACTGGCCTACGCGTCGGTGCTGCAAACCAAGCAGGTCGGCTGGGCCCAATTGGGCCAGGCACGCTGCATGCATTTATTGAAGCGACACTCGGAAGCGCAGGCCGCGCTGGAAAATCTGATCGCCGGCAACCCGAAATTCATGGCGGCCTACGATTTGCTGGCCAAGGTACATCGCGTGCAAGGCAACGACACAGGCGCCAAACATGTGTTGCAGGACGCGATCGCGATTTCCCCCAATATGGTGGGACGCCTGCGCAACCTTGGCGAGGTCGCGCTGGCCACCGGCGACGTGGACGGCGCCGAAAAAGCCTACAAGCAAGTGGTGGCGAAAGCCAAGTATTCAGAATTCCGCGACCCGGAAGACCATTTGAATCTGGTGCGCACCCTGGTCAGCAAGGGCGATGCCAATGGCGCGGCCGGCGTGGTGCGCGACCTTGAACGTTCGCTGCGCAGCAGTCCGAATGTCGATGTCTGCCGCGCGTTTTGCTCGGCCCTGGTGCAGGAATTGAACGGCAACGCGGAAGCGGCGGTGACCGAACTGAGCGCGGCGTTGGCGGCGCTGGGCGACGCGCGCGTGTCGAACGCCCTCAAGCTGAGCCTGGCGCAATCGCTGATGGCCAACCAAATGGATGAACAGGCCAGTACCTTGTTCTCGGCCTTGACGCGTGACGCCGCCAGCGGTGTCACCGACGCGCAAGTGGTGGCCCTGTGCGAAAAAGCGGGACGGGCCGACATGGCCGAACGCTTCGGCAAGAAAGTCGATTCCGAAGTCGACGCCATGGTACGGATGGCGGCGGAAAAATCGCGCTCCGGCGATTTGCGCGGCGCGGTGGCCGTCATGCAGGAGGCGCTGCGCCGCCGCCCCGACAACACCGGCCTGTGGACGGTGGCCGCCACCGCCATGCTGCGCCAGATTACCGACCTGGGCTGGGATGGCCCGCTGGCGGCGCAGGCGGCCGGCCTGCTCAAGCGTATCCGCGAGATCAATCCCGGCCATCCGTTGCTGGCCGGCCTGATTGCCCAATACCAGGCGGCCCGCCAGAAGTACAATGTCGCTCCTCCGGCTACGGCGGCGCCGCAATCAGCGGCGCAAGCCCAGCCAGCCCCCGTTGAAAGTCGCTGATGCAGGATTACGCAGAATTAAACGTTTTATTGATCGACCCCAGCCAGCCGATGCGCACCAACCTGCGCGGCATGCTGAATCAGGCAGGTATTGTCCGTATCGAAGAGGCCCTGACGGCCGGCACCGCCATCCGCCAGATCAGCAAGAAGCAGTACGATATTATTTTGTGCGAGTATGACCTGTCCGGCGGCGTCGGCGACGGCGGCCAGGATGGCCAGCAGTTGCTGGAAGACTTGCGCTTGCACGATATCCTGTCGCGCTGGTCGATCTTTTTCATGCTGACCTCGGAAGGCGCGTACAGCAAGGTGGTCAGCGCGGCCGAACTCGCGCCCAACGATTACATCCTGAAGCCGTTCACACTGGAAATCCTGTTGCAGCGCATTTCCCGCGCGATCGGCCGCCGCGCGGCCTTTGCACCGGTCTATCAATTGCTGGACCAGGACATGGTGCGCGAAGCCATCACCGCCAGCCGCGCCAGCGAAGTCAGCCATCCGCGCCTGGCCACCGAATTTTCCCGCCTGCGCGCCGAATTGCATTACAACCTGGGCGAACTGGCCGAGGCCGAACTGATTTATCACACCATCCTGGCCGGACGCTCGATTGGCTGGGCCCACCTGGGCCTGGCGCGCTGCCAGTTCGGCACCTCGCGCTACGATGAGGCGGTGCTGACGCTCGATAAACTGATCGTGCAAAATCCGCGCTTCATGGCGGCCTACGACTTGCTGGCGCGCACCCACGAAGCGCTGGGCCAGCCGGCACAAGCCAAACGCGTGCTGGAGGACGCCGTCGCGATTTCCCCGCACATGGTGCACCGCCTGCGCCACCTGGGCACCGTGGCCTATGACGCGGGGGATCCGGCGGTCTCCGAAAAAGCCTTCAAGCAGGTCATGGCCAAGGCCAAATACTCGGAATTCCGCGATCCGGAAGACCATGTCAACCTGGTCAAGGCGCTGATTAAAAAAGGCGACCCCAACCAGGCTGGCGGCGTGATCCGCGACCTCGAACGCTCACTGCGCGGCAATGACAACCTGGAAGCGTGCCGCGCGTTTTCCTCGGCGCTGCTGATGCAAAGCATGGGCAACGGCAATGCCGCGATTTCCGAATTGAACGCCGCAGTGGCGGCCGTGTATGGCGCACGCGGCCTGTCGCGCCGCATCCGCCTGAGTTTGGTCGATTCCTGCCTGCAATACAAGCTCGACAAGGATGCCGCCGGGGTGGTGATTGGCATGGTCAACGACGACGAAGACGCGATGTCGCTGGACGACGCGGTCGGCGTGTTTGAGAAGGCCGGCCGCCACGACCTGGCCCGCGGCGTCGGCGAAACCGTCAACCTGCAAGTCGGTGAATTGCTCGACAGCGCCGCCAGCCAGATGGAGCAAGGCGACCACAAATCCGCCGTCACGACCCTCAGCCTGGCGCTGCGCAAGGCGCCCAACAACAAGCCGGTGCTGTACGCGACCATCGGCGCGATGGTGCGCCAGCTCGACGAACTGGGCTGGGAAGCGGCGACCGGAGAACAGGCCGGTGTGCTGCTGCAGCGGCTGGCGCGCATCGATGGCGACAATGCCGAATTCGACCGGCTGATGCAGCAGTATTCCGGCACCCAGCGCAAGTACGGCATCTCCACCACCGCGTGACGCCAAGGGGCGGCGCCACCGCCCCTTGGTGCGCCTCAGGCCGGGCCGTAGCCGCCACCACCCGGTGTTTCCACCACAAACACATCATCCACGCCCATCTCGGTCTTGCCGATATGTCCCAGATGCTCAATCGCGCCATCGGCGCGCAGCACATAATTGCGCCCCTTGTCGCCCTCACCGCCACCGGCCATGCCGAACGGCGCATATAAGCGGTTGTTGGACAGGATCGCCGCCGTCATGGGCTCCAGGAAGCGCACCTTGCGCACCCCGCCATTACCGCCCCGCCACTGCCCGGCGCCACCGGAGCCGGCGCGGATGGCATAGCTGTCGAGCCGCACCGGGAAGCGGAATTCCAGCACTTCCGGATCGGTCAAACGGGAGTTCGTCATATTGGTCTGCACCACCGAGGTGCCGTCAAAGCCGTCGCCGGCGCCGGAACCACCGCTGATGGTTTCGTAATACTGGTGGCGCGCGTTGCCAAATGTAAAATTGTTCATGGTGCCCTGCGACGCGGCCAGCACACCGAGCGCGCCATACAGCGCATTGGTGATGCAGGTCGAGGTTTCCACATTGCCCGACACGACCGAGGCCGGATAATGCGGATTGAGCATGGAACCGGGCGGGATGATGACCGTCAATGGTTTCAAACAGCCGGCGTTGAGCGGAATATCGTCATCGACCAGGGTGCGGAACACGTACAGCACGGCCGCCATGCAAACCGCCGACGGCGCATTGAAATTATTGTCGAGCTGGGCCGAAGTACCCGTAAAGTCGATGGTCGCGCGGCGGCCGGCGCGGTCGACCCGCACCGCCACCTGGATCTGCGCGCCATTGTCGAGCGGCAACGTAAAACTGCCGTCATGCAGCGCGCTGATCACGCGCCGCACCGCTTCCTCGGCGTTATCCTGCACATGCCGCATATAGGCTTGCACCACCTCCAGGCCGAAGTGCGCGACCATCTTGTGCAATTCATCGACGCCCTTCTGGTTGGCAGCGATTTGCGCGCGCAAGTCCGCCATGTTCTGGTCTGGATTGCGGGCCGGCCATTGGGCGCCGGCCAGCAGCGCACGCGCCTCGGCATCGCGCAGACGGCCACCTTGCGCGCCATCGACCAGCTTGAAATTATTGATCAGCACCCCCTCGTCATCGATGCTGCGCGAATCGGGCGGCATCGAACCCGGCGTGGTGCCACCGATGTCCGCGTGGTGGCCGCGCGACCCGACATAGAACAGGATGGCCTGCCCGGCCGCGTCAAACACCGGCGTAATCACCGTCACGTCCGGCAAGTGGGTGCCGCCGTTGTAAGGATCGTTGAGCATAAAGACATCGCCCGGCGCCATCTTGCCGAGGTTGGCGCGCATCACCGTCTTGATGCTCTCGCCCATCGAGCCGAGGTGCACCGGCATGTGCGGCGCATTGGCGATCAGGTTGCCGTCGGCATCGAAAATCGCGCACGAAAAGTCGAGGCGCTCCTTGATGTTGACCGAATAGGCCGTGGCCTGCAGGCGCAAGCCCATTTGTTCGGCGATCGACATGAACAGGTTATTAAACACTTCCAGCATCACCGGATCGGCCGTGGTGCCGATGGCGCGCCGCGCAGGCAGCGGCAGCACGCGGCGCAGCACCAGGTGGTCTTGCGGCGTGACCTGGGCTTGCCAGCCCGGCTCCACCACCGTGGTGGCGTTGGCTTCGGCAATGATGGCCGGACCGTCGATCTGGTCGCCGATGCGGGTGTCTTCCCGGCGATACAGTGGCGCATCGTGCCACTGCCCGGCCCCGTACATGCGCACCATGCTGTGCGGGCGCAGTGCGCCGTCGCGCGGCAGTTGCGCCGGTGCCGACGGTGGCGGCGCGTCCGATGCCCCCACCGCCTCGACCGATGCCGCCTCGATGATCAGCGCCTTGTGCGGCATCAGGAACGAGAAACGCTTGCGGTAGGCTGCTTCGAACTGGGCCTGCATGCCGTCCAGCGTATCGAACAGCACGATCAAGGCCGAATCAGTCCCTTCATAACGCAAGTGCACGCGTTCGATCAGCGTGATGCGGTGATGCGCCACGCCCTGGCGCAGCAGTTCCGCACGGGCATCACCGCCCAGCGCGTCGAGGCGCTCGCGCAGTACCGCTTCGACCCCGGATTGCATGCGCACTTCGAGCGCCTGCTCACGCATCGCGGCCTGGTCGGCCAGACCCATGCCGTAGGCCGACAACACGCCCGCCAGCGAGTGGATAAACACCGTTTTCATGCCCAGCGCATCGGCCACCAGGCACGCGTGCTGGCCACCGGCGCCGCCAAAGCTGGTCAGCGTGTAGTCGGTGACATCGTGGCCGCGCTGCACCGAAATCTGCTTGATCGCGTTGGCCATATTGCCGACCGCGATTTCAATAAAGCCGGCCGCCACCTGGTCGGCGCCGATCGGCTTGCCGGTGGCGGCGTGGATGGTCGCGGCCAAGTCGGCGAAGCGCTGTTGCACCGTATCGCGGTCCAGTACTTGTGCACCATCGGCGCCAAACAGCGCGGGGAAATGCTCCGGCTGGATCTTGCCCAGCATGACGTTGCAGTCCGTGACCGCCAGCGGACCGCCACGGCGGTAGCTGGCAGGGCCCGGATTGGCGCCTGCGCTGTCGGGCCCGACGCGGAAGCGGCTGCCATCGAAATGCAGCAGCGAGCCACCGCCGGCCGCCACCGTGTGGATACTCATCATCGGCGCGCGCATCCGCACGCCGGCCACCTGGGTTTCAAACACCCGCTCGAATTCGCCCGAATAGTGCGACACGTCGGTCGAGGTGCCGCCCATGTCAAAGCCGATGATTTTTTCGAATCCGGCCAGGCGGCTGGCGCGCACCATGCCAACGATGCCGCCGGCCGGGCCGCTGAGTATCGAATCCTTGCCCTGGAAGGCGCGGGCATCGGTCAGGCCGCCGTTCGACTGCATGAATTGCAGATGGACGCCGGGCAACTCACTGGCCACCTGGTCGACATAGCGGCGCAGGATCGGCGACAGGTAGGCGTCGACCACGGTGGTGTCACCGCGCGCCACCAGTTTCATCATCGGGCTGACCTGGTGCGACACCGAGACCTGCGTAAAACCGATCGCACGGGCGATGTCCGCCACCCGCGCTTCGTGGGCGCCGTGGCGGTAGCCGTGCATAAAGACAATCGCCAGCGAACGCAGGCCGTCGTCATAGGCGGCCTGCAGGCCGGCGCGGGCGCCCTCGGCGTCGAGCGGCGTCACCAGGTCGCCATGCGCCCCCATGCGCTCATCGATTTCCACCACGCGGGCATACAACAGTTCCGGCAACACGATATGGCGGTCAAACAGGCGTGGCCGATTCTGGTAGGCGATGCGCAACGCATCGCGGAAACCGCGTGTGATGGCCAGCACCGTCGGTTCGCCCTTGCGCTCAAGCAGCGCATTGGTGGCGACGGTAGTGCCCATTTTGACGGCCTCGACCTGCGCCGCCGGCACTGGCTGGCCACTGGCAACGCCGAGCAAATGGCGGATGCCGGCAATGGCGGCGTCGCGGTACTGTTCGGGATTGTCGGACAACAGTTTATGGGTGCGCAGTGTGCCGTCAGGCAGGCGCGCCACGATGTCGGTAAACGTGCCGCCGCGGTCGATCCAGAATTGCCAGTCCATGTGCTCCCCCAGGAATGTTGAAGGGCATATTGTAGTGCGCCGCCATGCCGGTCCGCCATGTTAATTTGGCGTTAAAATAAACCACTCTCACCATGGAAACACCCGATGAATCCACTGTATTGCGTTGCTGAAATCCGGGCAATTGAACAGGCCGCCGCCCAGCGCTTGCCGGCCGGCGCGCTGATGCAGCGCGCCGGCCAGGCGGCGGCCAACGCGGCGCTGGACATGCTGCCGTTTTCCACCAGCCGCGCCAAAGTGCTGGTGCTGGCCGGTCCCGGCAACAATGGCGGCGACGCGCTGGAAGTGGCGGCCCACCTGGCCTTCGCCGGGGCCCAGGTCAGCGTCCAGCATTTCGGTTGCGAAGAACCGGGGCGGCACTGCAGCCCCGAGCGCGAAGCGGCGTTCACGCGGGCCCGCGCCAGCAAGGCGAACTTTGAGCGCCTGGCGCCGGCCGCCCTGGCGCAACACGAGTGGCACCTGGTGATCGACGGCCTGTTCGGGATCGGCCTGGCACGTCCCATCGACGGCGAACTGCGCACGCTGGTGGAGGCCGTCAATGCCTTGCCGTGCAACCGCTTTGCGCTCGATATCCCGAGCGGACTCGATGCCGACACCGGCGCCATCGTCGGCGCCAACAATGGCGCCAACAATGAGGGCGGCGGGGTGGCGGTGCAGGCCACACATACCATCACCTATATCGGCGATAAAACCGGCTTGCATACCTGCGCCGGGCGTGATTGTTCCGGCGACGTGCAAGTGGCGCGGCTCGATATCGATGCGGCGCTGTATCCGCCGGCGCGCTGCCACTTGAACGACGTGGCATTCTTTGCGCGCCACTTGCACAAGCGGCGCCATGACACGCACAAGGGCAGCTACGGCAATGTCGCGGTGCTGGGCGGCGCGCCGGGCATGGCCGGCGCAGTCACGCTGGCGGCGCGCGCCGCGCTGCTGTCCGGCGCGGGACGGGTCTATGCCTGCCACCTCGACACACCGCCAGCCTATGACAGCGCCCAGCCGGAATTGATGCTGCGCCGCGTGCAGGATTTTGATCTCGACAGCGCCGTCATCGTGGCCGGTCCGGGCCTGGGCGGCGCCGATGACAGCCGCGCGGCGCTGGCGCGGGCCGTCGGCAGCCGCGCCCCGCTGCTGCTCGACGCCGACGCCCTGAATTTGCTGGCACAAGATACCGCGCTGCAAGCCACGGTGGCGGAACGTGCCGCCCCCACCATCATCACGCCGCATCCACTGGAAGCGGCACGACTGCTGGGCCTGTCGGCCGGCGCGGTCCAATCCAACCGGCCCGGTGTGGCGCGCGACCTGGCGGCGCGACTGCGCGCGATCGTGGTCTTGAAAGGCTCCGGCACGGTGCTGGCGCGGCCCGATGGCCATATTGTCATCAACACCACCGGCAATCCCGCCCTCGCCACGGCCGGCACCGGCGACGTCCTGGCCGGACTGTGCGGCAGCTTGCTGGCGCAGGGCTGGCCGGCGTGGGAAGCGGCGCTGTCGGCCGTGTGGCTACACGGCATGGCGGCCGATGTGCTGGTCACCGAAGGCCTGGGCCCAATCGGCGTCAGCGCCAGTGAACTGGTGCCCGCCATCCGCACGGCGCTGAACCGGATGGTGCAGCTGCACGGGCGCTGACGATTTATCATTGTGCCGGCGTCAACCGTCCGGCGACCATCGTCATGGCCCGCCCACAGCGCGCCGCCACCGCCGGGTCATGCGTCACCAACACCAACGTCGATCCCTTTTCCCGGTTCAACTCAAACATCAGTGCAATGACGGCATCGCCGGTCGCCGCGTCGAGGCTGCCGGTCGGCTCATCGGCAAACAGCAATGGCGGCGCGCCGACAAAGGCACGCGCCAGCGCCACCCGCTGCTGCTCGCCGCCGGACAGCAATTTTGGATAGTGCCGCAGGCGCGCTGATAATCCGACCCGCGCGAGCATGGCCTGGGCCTTGCGTTTGGCGGCCGGGTCGCCGGCCAGTTCCAGCGGCAGCATGACGTTTTCCAGCGCCGTCAGGTGCGCCAATAACTGGAAATTCTGGAACACAAACCCAGCTTGGCCTTGCGCAGCGCGGCGCGGCCGTCTTCGTCCAGTGCGTAGAGATCGCTGCCATGCAGCTTGACGGTACCACTGGTGGGCGTATCGAGTCCGGCCAGCAATCCCAGCAAGGTGGACTTGCCGCTGCCGGAGGCGCCGACAATCGCGACCGTTTCACCGTGTTGCACGGTAAAATCCACGCTGTGCAACATAGTCAGCTCCCCGCTGGCATCGGCCACGGTTTTGCCAAGACCGGCCACCGCAATGGCCACTGGGGGACTGGAATCATCATCATTGATCGGATTGGACATATCAGGCATGTGGGAATGTATTCGTCGTTTGCGCCACACGTTGTGGCTGCCGCTGTGCGCGGCACTGTGCCTGGGCATGGCCCCGAGCGCTTATTCTGCACCCAAAAAAGTACTGGTGGTGGGCGATAGCCTGTCGGCGGAATACGGCCTGGCGGCCGGGACCGGCTGGGTCGCGCTGCTGGGCAATAAACTGAAGCAGCAAAAACTGGAAGCCGATATCGTCAATGCCAGTGTCAGCGGCGAGACCACCAGCGGCGGGCGCACGCGCCTGCCCGCGCTGCTCAAGAAACACCGTCCGGACATCGTGATCATTGAACTGGGCGCCAACGACGGCTTGCGCGGCTTGCCGGTCGCCGCCGCCGAATCGAATTTGCGCGCGATGGTCGAGCAATCGCGCGGTGCCGGGGCCAAGGTGCTGCTGGTCGGCATGCGCATGCCGCCCAATTATGGGCGCGACTATGCGGACAAGTTCTTTGCCATGTTTAGTACCCTGAGCCGCGACGTGAAAACGCCGCTGGCGCCGTTCATGCTCGATGGCGTGGCGGACAACAACGACCTGTTCCAGCCGGACCGTCTGCATCCGCTGGCCAAAGCGCACCCTATCATCCTGGGCAATATCTGGCCGCACTTGCAGCCGCTACTGACCTCCAAATAAGCACAAGCGAGTCAACTACCCCGGCCTGAAGGCCGGAGCTTGCGAAAGCTCGGTTGACCAGACTGAGCGCAAAGCACCGCGCTACG